>NZ_CP082289.1 GCF_019880245.1 Halobaculum roseum | reverse complement strand
ATTGCGTACGCCATCTACACAATCTACATTTTGTACATTACGTAGATTGTTGGCACAATCCCAATTGGCATACTCACCGTCGACCCTACGCAATCTACATAATTTAGATTATCAGCATTTCATACGTATTCATCGCAATCTTTGCCACCCACACGAACCAATTGAAGAAGTCCAATTTGCATTATATACATTATCCACATTATGCAGATTGGCTATGATATCTACATTCTTCAGTCATTCAATGGGAGAATCCCGAGTGATAGAACTCAGACAGAGCCGTCTACCCCGTCCTCTAGTAAGACTTTTAACTGTTACCGGATTATTGGTAACCACCAGATGTATGAGGTGCTCGACGACACCGCGGCGCAGGTCATCCTCGCCATCGAGAGTGGTGACTCAATCCGCCGTGTCGCCCAACACCTCCACACGCCCTACGAGACAGTGAGACAGGCCGTCAATCGGCTGGAAGACGCAGGCTACGTTTCCTATGACGACGGCCTCACTGTCGTCGACGAGCGCGTACGCGACGCAGCGCTCGATCTCGTCGCTGCCAGCGCCGGCGTCAGTCCACCCTCCATCGAGGAAACCTATGTTATCCCACAGTTCGGCGACTGGCCGTTCGCGTTTACGCGGATCGACGCCGTCTACGTGTGGACCCAAGGCGGCTACCAAGTAGGGCGGAATCCGGATGACTATCCACTGTTCCTCGCTGTTCGTGAGCAGGACGTCGACGCCTGGGAGGCGTTTTTCGAGTCGTTCGACCTCCCCACTGCTTTCGAGCGACAGCCCGGAGACGAGTTGGACGGTCCGCTGCAGATCGTCCTCGAGCCACGCACGTCACTCGATATCGAGTACGTCGAAGGGTACCCGGTGATCCCGAGAGCAGAGACAATCGAGTATATGCGCGAGAACTACGCCCAGTTCCAGTCGGCGCTGGCGATGCTCGACCGGATGTACGAGGACCTCGACCTCGGCGTCACGTATCGAGAGACTGAACGGGCAGAGCCATGAGCTTCAACAACCGAAGTGACGCACTCATCGAGCTGCTCGAGGAGCTCACCCAACAGGGTCACGAGTACGTTCTTGTTGGCGGCTACGCTGTCTCAGCGTTCAATGCTCGCTTCTCCACGGATCTCGATATCGTCGTCGCGCCGGATTCCAAAGCTGACTTCGTCGAGTTCCTCGAACAGCGGGGATTCGAGAAAACGGACAGCCACGCCAAAGAATGGTTCTACGACACCGAAGTAATCGAGTACGAGAAGCGGCTCACGCCGCAGCAGCCGATCGGCTTCGATCTCCTGGTGAACGGACTCGCGTGTCGCCAGACGAAGGCACAGTGGTCGTTCGACTACCTGTACGACCACAGCCACCAACAGGAGGTGAGCGGAGGCACAGTGACGACGACAGCCAGAGTGATCGATGGGGCCGTCCTCGTGGCGGCAAAGCTCCACAGCGGCAGAGAAACGGACCTCCGAGACGTCCTGGCAGTCGCAGAAGAAATCGATCTCGACGCTGTCACGCCTCACCTTCGGCGAGGGGACGACGATGCGCTACGAGAGCAGCTTGAGCGTGGACTGGAGATCTTGGAGAGTGACGAACTCAAACACGGATTTCGGAGTGACTTCGGGGCCTCAGCAGTCTCAGAAGAAACGGTCACCGCTCTCCAAGAGTATCTGTCTGCACAGATTAACCACCTGAGCTGAAGCGGTCGGGACCCCCTTGCTCGGAAGGGAAGATAGGGCCCTTCAGCGGCGCTTGCAGTCAGTCGAAAAATTGGAGGGGCGATGTCAGTCGACCGTCGCTAACACACGGACATCCGTAGCTGAGTGTCGTTCCCGTTCAGTTCGAGCTCCGTGCTCGCGGAGGAACTCATCAATGCGGTCGGCAAGGGACTCCGCAATCTCCCTACCGAGGTGGACGATCAGCGTCGAACGCTCCTCGTCGTTGTTCTTGAGCACGAGTGAGACATCCTTGGACTCGTCCGGCTGTCTGTACGCCTCGAATTCCTCGGCGACCTGGTCAGCCAGGTCATCGAGAATATCCACTGGGTCTGAGATCATATTTGGATGAGGGGCGCTTTGAAGACGATCACACCTGACGGGCTTGGAAAGAATTCTATCGACTACTACCACCTCCGACAGCCAGTTCGACAAGCAGGTGTTCAGAAGCGTTGTTTTACGGACTGCGAGAGATATGGTTTCGCAGAGAAACCAGAGATATTAATGTTCGAGTGGGGTTGTCTCGTGTTCCTGAAGATGGTGGAACGCATCCTCAGCAATATCATAATTCAAAGAATCCGTAAGACAGCTACCCTGTGTGGTGAACGCTCGACAAACTGTCGTGGGAAAGTCCTGTCGACAAGTGGAGGACCGAAACCAGTAATATTTCACAATCTGCTATTTCCCGTATAAATGGAAACATACGTTTTCGAGATGCAGAACCTGTACATTCCGAGAGATGAGGTGTACGACAGCGACTCGTTCCCGATCCGCATCGAACCGATAGAGGGCGTCGAAGGGTTCGAAGAGGAGCGCACTGAAGACGGCAGCAAGTACAGGACGGGGTACTGGCGGACGGCCATCTGCTTCATTGAGGCCGAGGAGGAGCGGGCGAGGGAGCTGGCGGAATGCTTGACGTACGTTTACTCGTTTTTCCAGAGTCGAGACGTGCGGTGGGACACGTACCACCCGGAGGGTTCGCCTGACAAAGTTCGGCGGATGAGCACGTATCAGTTCCCGCTGGACAACACGCAGATGCGGTTCGTGAGGGCGGTTTATGAAGGCGGGATAAGCTGGAACGCAAACATCGGGGCGTTGGTGGAGGTGGCCTTGGAGACGTTGGATGAGCTAAGCGAGCCGGACAGGAGAGACGTGTTCAGGAACATCTCGATGTTCTTGGAGGCAGAGGCGAGCAACGTGATGGCGTTGAAGCACACGTGTCTGTGGATGGTGCTGGAGGCGAACGCAAACAAGCACTACAATCGCACTAAGAAGACCCGCGGCGAGACCCTGTTTGACGAGGGTGAGCAGACCAGGATTCGGGAGTTTGTGTTGGACGGCTTCGAGGACGAGTTCACGGACGCGCAGTTGCGGCACTTGAGGTGGTTGCTCGGCAGAAACGACATTTACGAGGACAGCTCGAAGGTCAAGATACTTGACTACGTGGAGCACTTGGACTTGGGATTCGATATGGATGAGGTGGAGGAGATTGTCATCGAGGCGAGGGGAATCCGGAACAAGGTGTTGCATCACATCGAGGAGGCGCGTTTGAAGAATAACAACGACATTCTGGTCGATATGCGGAAGATGGTGATGTTCGTGATCCTGAGGGAGTTGGGCGTGGAGCCGGAGTGGCAGGACAGATTGGCGACGCCGAAGATTTTCGGCCCGGAAAGCGAGTACGAATAGAGCTCGTGGGACACTCCGACGCGTCCTCGGCGGTCACGCGGTGGTGCCGACAACTCCGAGGATGGCGTCGCACTCGGGGCACTTTCTCACGGCCTCGTCGTACGCCGTGTTCCTCTCCTGCTCGACGAGTCGTTCTATTTCGGCCCCACAGCTCGTACAACATCCCAGTTGCTCCAGCTCCACGTCGTCCCACTCATCTCCGTCGTCGTCTCCAAGGGTGAGCGTCTGATAGAGGGCGATCCCGCCTGTGATGGCGACGAGAAGCCAGGCCCAGCCGACGATGGGCCACGGGGAGGGTATCACCCGCTGCTCCGCCAGCAGGTTGCTCACGCCACCGTGCAGGTAGGCACCCGTCAGCCACGGCCAAACGAAGAAGATCATTATCACACCGGTGGCTGCCACGGCACCGCCGATGAGGAGTGTGCCGTAGAGGAGGAGTCTCCCCCAAACTCTGACGAAGATTGATGCTTTCCGCCCCATCTTCACCCGGTCTCCGGCACGAGGTCTCGATGGCGGAACCACACGTCGAGTTCCCGACCGTCCACTTCGATCCTGTACGAGTATGAGTCCAGATTGCGCTCGGTTTCCTCGGCGAAAGAGTCTTCGAGGACATCAACGACCGTCCCGGTCTTCCCGTGGTGGCGCGAGTCGGGATCGTCGGGGCCGAGGTAGACCCGCACCTCGTCTCCCCGCGAGTAGGGTTCGTCGGCCGTTTGCGGGATGTCCTCCATCTGTCATCGACTTTCTGCGAAACAACTTAAATGGTGGACTGTGCAGATGGGTGATATGAGCGAGGCCGCCATCCACTTCGATCTTTACCACCATCTCCAGAACGCGATCGAGGACGGGCCAAGACGGGGCAACAGGACTTACGGGACGGTTTCCCCAGAGTTCGGTGACGGCATCGATGGCTTTGCTGACCTGATCGTCTTCGACGATGACGACGAGCCGGTACTGACCATCGAGGCGAAGAAGCCGGAGGGGAGCAACAAGCGGGAGATTGACCCCTACTCGCCGAAGGTCATCAAGCAGGCGTTCTCCTACGCGGCGCAGATCGGCTCGCGGTACTTCGCGACGTTCAACGGTGACCGCTTCGTACTGTTCAACACGTTCGAGGAGGGTGCGCAACTGCTCGAGCGGAGCACCAAGTCGTACGAGATCAGCAGTCTGGAGAAGTTCGCGGACTCGATTCTGGACGAGATCGCTCGGCTAGAGGAGGGTGAGGCGAAGTGGGACAGTCTCGACGACGCCTTCATCGAGCGGGTTCGTTCACTGCACGAGCAGATCACGCCGCCGATGCAGTCGTCACTCTCTGACCACCTCGAGGAGAGCGAGGATTTTCGGAGTGACTTCATCGAGTGGGTGGAGGCGCAGGGGTTCGAGTACGACGAGATGGACGATGACGAGCGTGAGGAGGTGCAGGAGAACTTCGCGGAGCAGGCGGCGTACCTCATCGTCAACAAGATCATCTTCTACCGAATTTTGGAAGACTCGAATGCGTACGCCGATGACGTGAAGCCGCTGGCGGTGAGCATTCACCGGGTGCAGGAGGACTTGGAGGACTACTTCACCGACGTGGTGGAGAACGTTGACTTCGAGGCCATCTTCGAGCACGACGAGGTCTTCAGCGAGATTCCGCTCGATCCGGTGGCCGGGCGCATCCGCGACTTCATCATCGAGCTGGACGATCAAGACCTAACGCAGTTCGACTCGGACGTGATCGGGCGGATTTACGAGGGTGTGATCCCCGCCGAGAGGCGGCACGATATGGGCGAGTATTACACGCCGCCCGCGATCTGTGATCTCATCACGCGGCTCACCATCCGCGACGCGAACGCCGACGTTCTTGACCCTGCGTGCGGTTCGGGTGGCTTCCCGGTCTCGGCCTACCACCGGAAGCGCGAGATGCTGGCCAAACCGCAGGGGAGTCACACGCGAATCCTCGATGACCTGTACGGAATCGACATCAACCGATTCCCGGCACACCTTTCGGCGATCAACCTCGCCATCCAAGACCTCTCGTCACACACCGAAAACGTGCAGATTCGGGTGAAGGACTTCTTCAAGGTGCTTCCGGCCACCGAAGAGTACGAGGGCGAGGTTGGAGATGCGTCCGGTGAGTCCAGCGAGGAGTACATTATGACTCCGGACGATATGGATGCAGTCGTCGGGAATCCGCCGTACATCCGCCACGAGTCCATAGACGACAAGGAACGGGTTCGCTGGCACCTTCCGTACGTTGATGCCGACCATATATCGAGCAAGGCGGACATCTACGCCTACTTCGTCACGCACGCGACCGAGTTCCTTCGAGACGGTGGCCGTCTCGGCTTCATCACGAGTGACCGGTGGCTGGACACGTCGTACGGTGAGGACTTGCAAGAGTTCATCCTCGACAACTACGAGATCAAGGCGGTCATCAAGTTCGACAAGCAGGCGTTCGAGGACGCGCTGATCGGTTCGACCGTCCTCATCATCGAGAAGCAGCCGACGCAGAGCGAGCGCGACAACAACACAACGAAGTTCCTGCGGGTGAAGCAGTCGCTCGACATAGACGACATCGTGGAGATCGTCGAGGACGATTACGAGGCCGAGCAGATCATTCGCACCGACGAGTACCGACTCGTCACTCGGACGCAGGAAGACCTGTACAGCGAGGACAAATGGAACCTGTTCTTCATCGCGCCGCCAGTCTACTTCGAGGCCCTCGGCGAGACGGACACCGAGCTGTCCGACGTGGCCGATCTCTCGTACGGGAAAAAGACGGGAGCCAACCCGTTTTTCTGCCGGAAGACGGAGGACGTGGAAGATCTCGGCATCGAGGAGTACACCACGCCGCTGCTGAAGGCGTCGGGGCAGATCACGCAGATCGACTTCGACGGCCCGATCAGCGAGGAGTGGCGGATGGTTGACCTGCACGATCTCGTGGAGGAGGCGCAGTCGGACATCGGGCAGCGGTTCGCGTCAGGCGACGACGAGTCGGTGATGACCACCGACAAGGAGGCGCGGGTGAAGGACTGGTTGAAGGACAACGGGCACGAGACGCTCGTGGAGTACATTGGGTGGGGCGAAGATCAGGGGTACCACGAGCGGGCGTCGATGAAGTCGAGGGACATCTGGTTCGATCTCGGCGATCTCCCGTACCCGCCGATATTCGTGCCGGAGTTCACGTGGCGGACGTTCCGTGCCTCGTGGGCCGCGGACAGCGACGGCGTCTGCACGAACAAGTTCTACAACGTGCAACCAAAGGCGGGCGTCGACGCGAAGCTGCTCTGCGCCATCCTCAATACCCGCCTGATGCATCTGAACGCCGAGCTTGGCGGCAGGTGGACTGGCGGTCAGGGGATGGACAGGATTGACCTGATGCTGTACGAGGCGCGGGACTTGCCGTTGTTAGACCCTCGCGAGATCGACGAGGACGACCGCGAGGACATCATCGAGGCGTTCGACGAGTTGATCGAGGGTGAGAAGCGGCACGGCCCCGATCCTGAGGCGTCGGATGTCGAGGAGGAGCGCGACGAGCTTGATCGGGCCGTCCTGTCGGCGATGGGGCTGGAGGACAAGGTAGAGGACGTGAAGCAGGCCGTCGAGCTGATGATCACGATGCGAGAGAAGGGCGCCGGTCAGCACACCGAGGTTCTGGTTGATCGCGCCGAGGAGGAGCGCGAGGTGATCGACATCGCGGGCGTGTCAGAGGCCCGCGAAAGCACGACGTTGAGCGACTTCTGACCGCTTAAGTATGATTTCCGTTTATAGGATGTTATGAGCGGTAAGTTGTATCTCGCGCCGGCGACGCGGGGCGGCGGTGTCTACAGGTACTTCGAGCGGACGGTTCTCGACGGTGTCGGGTGGAGCTTCTACTCTAACCACTCGGACGTCGACCGAGGAAACAACGCTCGCATGTGGGGTCTCACCTCGTCCATCGAGGCGGCGTGGGAATCGATTGATGAGGGCGATTGGCTTCTCTTCTACACGCGCGAGAACGAGTACGAGTATGCGGCGAGGGTTGCTGGGAAGGAGCACAACCCGGAGTTGGGCGACGCCATCCGGGAGGAGATTCTTGACGCCGACGAGAGCGAGAACCGGGATTGGGACTTGCTCGTGTTCCTCAATGACCCGGTTTCCGTCTCGGTGAGCGGCGACGATGTTCAGGAACTGCTCGACTACGGCAACCGCTTCCCCGTCCGCTTCATCCGCGTGACCGACGAGCGGCTGGAGTCGCTCGAGGCCGAGTACGGTGACGTGGACGGGTTCATCGACGCCATCAGGGAGTAGAGATGGAGACGGTCAGCACGATGGGGAGCGGCAGTCTCGGACGCGAGGTGGACTTGGAGACTCTCGTGGCCGAGATTGAGAACGCGCTCGGGCAATCAGTCGAAGCGAACTTCACCAGCGACAGCATCGTCACCCTGCGGTTGGACGAGGACGGCCCGGCGTACACGGTCTACCGCACGGGCACGTTCCAAGTCCGGGGCGCAGCGTCGGAGGACGAGCTGGCGGCCGCCGAGGACACCTTCCTCGACGTGCTGGACGAGATCGGCGTGGACGTGCCGGAGTACGAGTTCGAGCACGTCACCTCGGTGTTAATGACTGACCTCGAGCGTGACGTGAACCTGTCTGCGCTGGCCGTTTCACTCGGCTTGGAGTCCACCGAGTACGAGCCGGAGCAATTCCCCGGCGTGGTGTACAGACCCGAGAGGTTCGATTGCGTTCTGTTGGTGTTCGGCTCGGGGAAGGTGATCGTGACGGGCGGCTGGAGCAGAGAGGAGGCGGAGTACGCGCTCGACACGCTGAAGGAACATGTGGACGAGATCGCGTCCACGTAGCCCCGTCAGACCGACTTCCGCGAGGGCCTCTCGTAGACGTCGACCGAGACGACTCGCTCGGGCGGGTAGTACGCGACCGGGACGTGGCCGCTGTCGAGTTCGCCGCCGTGCGAGGGGCCGATGCACCTGATCCATCCCTCGTCGACGATCTCCCAGTCGTCGTACTCGCGCTCTATCTCTCCCTCGCCGTGCTTGTCCACGAGGTGGACGATGACGCCCTCGGTTCTGTCATCAGCCATATTCGATGTATCGGAGACGTGTCTGATTAGCGTTCTGTAGTTAGGTGGTACGATCGTCGCCGTCGAACGGCTCGATCTTCCAGCTAAACAGCGCGTCTCGAACGTACGGGCGAGTGACCACCGCCGCAAGCGCGATGGCCGCGAGGGCATCGAAGATGAGGAGACCGAACGCGATCAGATGCAGGCTCCCGCCGAGCTGGAACTGCTCCCGAAGGACGGAGGAGATGAGCCCAAGTCTGTCGAGGAAGAGGACGACGAACCCGATGGAGAAGAAGGTGGCCAGCAGGGTCACGAACTTGGACGCGGTCTGCTTGTTCAGGCGGATGTCCTGATACGTGTTGATCTTCCCCTCGATCTTCTCGGTCATATCCTCGATGATCGGCGTCTGCTCGGCGGACTCAATGCGGCCGTCCGAGAAGTGGTGGACGTGCCACCCCGGCGTCTTCTCGCAATGGCAGACGATGAACTTCGACCCGTCACGGCGAGCCGCGAAGTCGGTCTTCCCCGTGTCGATGCCGTACTGGGTGGTCTCGACGGCGCAGACCTCTCCCACCTCTCGGCGCACCTCGTATCCCGACTCGGAGAAGTAGTCACGGAGGCTCTGCCGCACGCGATCGCGAAATTCTTCCAGCGGGCGGTACTCGTAGAAGTCCGAGCCGATGGCTTCCTTGAGGTGCTTGACATCGGTGGTAATCGTATCCCTGAAGTCGTCTTCGAGGAACTCGCGCCACGAGTACCGATGCTCGCGCTCCACCACCTGTTGATCGCCGAAGAACGAGACGCCGAACTCCATCGCCTGCGGCTTGAAGTCGTGCCTCTCCATCTCGTCCCCGTCGAAGAAGCATTGGAAGGTGATCTTGGTGCGATCAAGCCACGCCTTCAGCACGTACCTCGTGGAGTCTATCTTCTCCAGCTCGATGGAATCGAAGGTGTCGCTGTCCCTCACGGCGGCCACCCAGTCCTCGACGAGGGCCTCGGGATCTAGATGGTAGATGGCAGCCTGCACTTGTCGTGACTCGCCGCACCCGCAGGAGGTTGTTGGGATGCCGTGCTGCTCGCACCGCTGCTCCTCGGAGATGGAGAAGTAGGGACGAATGTCGGGGAGGATGTCACGCTCGATGTGCAGGTACTCGGCGTAGTCCTCGAGGTCTTGTTCCCGGTATTCGAGTGCGGAGACGTCGCTCACGTCGGCCCGAAAGAAGGCCTCTTCGAGCACGTCGGCCTCATCGGCTAAGATCATACAGGTCTATCGCGTACTCGATGATTTCGACCGGGCTCTCCCAGTCCTGTCGGAGCAGGTGGTCAAGGTGGTTCGACAGTTCATCGTAGTCGATGTTGGTCTTTCCGAGTGAGCGTTGAGAGTAATCTTGAAAGAACTCCTCGATTTTACCTTCGAGATCGTAGAACTCGTCCACCTCGGAGACCTCGTCCACGTCCGCGGCCCTTGGTATGCCCTCGTCGCAGAGCTTGATCCCGATGTTGGCTATCATCGACTTGTAGAGCCGAAGTTCCTCGGTCGGCGTCTGGTGCTTCTCGAAGTACTCCTCGATGAGGTTGTTGAATGCAAGGTTGGTCTTTGAGATGTGGGTGTTGCGCATCATTGAGGACTTTCCGCGGAACTTCGCGCCGACGTAGGAGTGGATGAGTTCGATCAGGGGAGTCAGGAAACCGTCGTACCCGCGGATAGTGTTAATTTGAAGCACGATGGCGTCAAGCAGATCGGAGGGTACGGGCTTGGACGTGGTGAGGTGGCCGTCGTCGAAGATGCGGAGCATCACGTCGCGCTCGTCGCCGGGGTCTGCGCCAGGATGATCGACGTAGAACTTGATCTTCCTGATGTGGCCGGCCTCGTCGGCGGCACGGATGACATCAGTGTCAACCATATCCTCGTCACGTTGGCCGGTGAAGTCCGCCGTGTCGACGCCGGCGATTTCGAGGGTGTAGCCGAGACCCGAGATGTCGCCTTCCATCTCCTGCAGGAGGAGGAGAAGTTCTGTCTCGTTCATTTCCAGTCGACTGGTGTTTCCGATCCCGGTCTGCGTTCCGCTCCGAGCCATCTCGGTGACGGTCTTCGCAATGTCGGTTTTCAACCCATCCTTGATCTTGGAGTAATTCGACACCGCTATGAGGCCGGTCTCGGTGTAGACGCGAGCCTCGACACGATAGCGGGCCGGGGCCTTGATGTGGTAGTCAGAACCGTACCTCTCCACGGTGTCGCCGGACTCAGTGTCGATGATCTGGATCGGGATCTTGTCGTCTGGATTAATGTCTTCGAGGTGGGCCGTCGTTCGGAACTGGAGGTCTATGGAGTCGGAGTCCTCCTCGTGATCGGTGAGGACGATGGGTTCCACGAGGGAGTCGAAGTCGTGGTCAATCCGCTCCTCGTCGTACTGATCGGCACGGCGGGAGAGGTGTTCGCGGGAGAGGGATTCTTCGGCGACGAAGAGCTGCATGTTGAACTTGTCGCCCTTCTCGCCGTACTTGTCGAAGAGCTTGGATACGAGACTCTTGTAGACCGAAGTAGTGAGCTGCTCCTCGGCCTCATCGAAGAAGTCGTTCTTCCCCATCCGGCTGACCTCGCTCTCCGACAGGGAGAGGTCTTGGAGGCGCGAGTCAATCTCCGGTGTCTCCGCCGTGATTTTCGCAGTTGGGATGCGACTGATCTTCTCGGGAATGGAGTAGCCGTCCCGGAAGAGGAACTGATCAGTCGTCATATCTATCCTCGGCGTACACGATGGACTGTTCAACCTGCCTCTCGAGGTTTCGTTTCATCCAGTCCAAGTCCTCGACCGTTTTCTTGATCAGATCGTGTGGCTCCGTGAACTCGTCTATGGCGTGTTGGACATCCCGCTCTTTCACGGTCTTCCGACCGTCGTCCTCGGCGTGCTTGCTGGCCTCAAGCCAAATTCGTTCGGCGACGAACTCCAGATGGTGCTGCAGCTCCTCGACCGCATCACCGCCCGCATTCATATCGGATTGCTGCTTGACGAACCGCTTTAACGAGGTTGGCTTGACCGGAGGAGGAACTTTCCCGTCGTCACTTCCCTCAATTTCTGCTTGTTCGGAATCCTCTCCCTCGGTTGCCATAACTGCTACCTGTCATTCCGGTCAGATAGAACTTTCTAGGTTCGGAAAGCCTCTACTTTTGTTTCTATCTGTACATCAGTTGTTCGGACTCTGTTTAAATGGTCAGACAGCGTATATTAACGTGGAACGTGAAGGTATAGTACCTTCCTCACGGTGTCGGCCGAGACGGCGAACTTCGAGACGCCGCGCTGTACGTCCAAATCGGCATGAAAAACGGCGCGAAGTGTTGCTGGGCGAGTACGACGAGTTCTCGCGTCGAAAGCAATCTTCGGACGACAAATCCCACCCTGATCCACTCCGTGCGCCCGTCCGGAAGCAGATCGCGTGGCACGCTACTCGGCTTCGGAAAGGCGAGCGGCTCCTGGAGGTGCTGATGGACTGGCCTCGATACGACATGGACGGACTCAAGCGGCGGAGACTTGGGAGGTTGACGCGGTGTTGAGAAGGGGGGCAACTGGTGAATTGAGCACCGAAATCGAACTCCTCAGCGACGGATCGATCACCGAGCGGGCAACAGGCTCGCGGTCAACTATGGCGCAAACACTACCCGTCGACGAACTCCTCGTCAACAAGGTTCGGGCGACCACCCGGAACATTATGCAGGCCACCGGTTTCGAGTGCGTCAGGCAGGAGAGAGATGTCGAGGAGTGGCGGCGCGAGTGACCTCGGTTCAGACACTTTCCTTCCTCGCTTCCATCATTCCGTGGATATCCTCAATGACGTTGAGCAGGGCCGTGCGGACGTAAGCCTCAAGAGAGTCTTCAAGCATCGATTCTAGATACCCCTCGTCACTCACTATCTCATCAACCTCTCCAATCGGCATGTTCAGGGCCTCTTCAACGGTTGTCGGGCGTCCAGCCTCGATGGACTCCGGCGCGAAGTTTGACAAGAACTCCTCGGCTCTCTCCTCGTCCATCTCGATTTCCCTGTCGGTCTCCTCGATAAACTCATCGATGCCAAACGGACCGAAAATCTCATCCACGTCGTCCATATCGTACTCCCCGTCGTAGCTCTCGCGAGCACTTTTCTGAATGGTCTCGTACAGATCAAACACGTCCATTTCCTCGGATTGTTCGCTGATAATCACGAGTCCTGTGGCGAAGGCGGAGAGGGTGGCCATATCGATCCGGGCCTGTTCACTCACCTTTGATGGAGCGGAGTTGGCGTGTTCAATCATCTCCTCGGTGAGCGGTTCTAGTCTTTCGCGGAGTGAGCCGTAGTCAGGCTCGTCTTGATACTCGGTGGCCCGATGCGCAGCCTGCTGTAATCGACCGAGCATCCCAAGTGAGGTCTCGTACCACTCACGCGCTCGCTGTCTCCGCTTCTGTCGCTTTTGGTAGAGTTTGACGATTATGCCGCTCACCACGGCGACTATGATGCCGGAGACGATTGGATTCGACGAGATTGCGCTTATAACGCCCACTTTGCCGAAATGAGGGGGTCATCTCAGGTAAACGTTCGGCTGGGGCTTAGGTATCAAAATATCGTGATTTGAAGTCCGAATGAGGAATGCACCCGACGTACCCCCTTGCAAGAGGTTTCAAGCCAGGTATACCCCCTCCCTTGGGAGGAGCACGACGCCGATGACTAGCAGAATCCCGGTGTCACACAATCCCGCCCGAAATCCATTCCGGAAATTCCCGGAAAACTGGGTCTTCCACAAACCGAACCGCGTTACAGCGCAGGAATATCCATAGGTCGGAGAGGACTAATTGAAGCGTTTCCGGAAGCAACCCGGTCACGTTTTTAGTACTAGCCAGAAAACCAGTCTATCAAGCAAAGATGATCCGCGATGCTCGCGTTCTCCGCGCCGGGTTCGTCCCTCGGGAAGTTGAGCATCGCGACGCCGAAGTCAACCACCTCTCCAGCGTTCTTGAGCCCATCACGAACGGGGAACCCGCCGACACGGCCATCGTCACTGGACCTAGCGGCGCCGGCAAGACCTGCATCTCGCAATTCGTCACCGAACGCCTACGTGAGGAGGTGCTCGACGTCGAGGCCACCTACGTCAACTGCTGGCGTAACTACACCCGATTTCGGACGCTCTACCAGATCCTCGACGACCTCGGCGCGACCATCGACATCCACCGGCAGTCGACGCCCCACGACGAACTGGTTGATCGCCTCCAGCAGCATGACGGCCCACGAACCGTCGTCATTCTCGACGAGGTCGACCAACTGGAGGACCCCAGCGTCATTTACGACCTCCACAGCCTCCCGCAGTTCGCGATCATCTGCATCGCGAACAAGGAAGAGGAACTGTTCAGCCGCGTCGACGACCGCCTCGTGAGCCGGCTGCGCTCCAGCGAACACGTCCGGATGGACAAGTACCACGACGAGCAGCTGTACGACATTCTGAGTGCGCGGGCGAAGTGGGGACTCGATGAGGACGTCATCACCGACGACCAGCTCTACCGGATCGCCGACGCGGCCGCCGGCGACGCCCGCCTCGCAATCGGCATCCTCCGAACGGCCGCCGGCAAGGCCGATCGCGAGAACCACGAGCGCATCACCGACAATATTCTCCTGGACGCCGCCGAGGATGCCCGGGCCCAGATTAAGCAGAAGAGCATCGATTCACTCACGCCACACCAGCGCGTCGTTTACAACATTGTTCGCGATCACGAGCCACTCGGGCCGAGCGAGATTCACGACCGCTATACCGAGAAGGTCGACGATCCTCGGACGAAACGGACAGTGCGGACGTATCTCTCCAAGATGGTCCAGTACAACCTCGTCGATGCGGAAGGCACGAGCCGGGACCGGGAGTACTCACTCGTCGGTTCGGAAGCTGCGTCGCCGATGCAGTAATATCCTGTCTCCGATTGGGTGAGATCGAGCGGCAATCAAGCGAACCCTTGCGGAATCGCGAAACGCCGAAATCACGGGATACTAGTACTGAGTGCCGACTGCGAATCGAGCATAGGCCATGAGCAGTTAACCAACAGACGGTTAATACATACGATTTGTTGGTTAACCGAAAGAGGTCCACGGTCATCATCGACTGGTGTCGGGAAGGGTAGATTTCGACTGGAATATCGGCCAGGCAACGATGGTAGCAGGGAGAGGGCGACCAGAGTTGCCAGTATTGCCAATAATACCGTCGTTTAAGTACCTCTCTCACTCCACCATTGCCAGTAACGAGGGGAGAATGGACGGGAGGGCAGAAACTGTCACGTCTCTAGTCTAGTTACTGTTATCTAAACCTACTACAACTAGTGGAGTTTTCGTTAGTGCGGGTATGGTTTAACGTACAATGTATTAAGAGTATCGCTAATTAGAGAGGGGGTCGTTGACCCCCTCCAGTTGTTGCAAAGGTTTACTGGCAATAGTGGAGTGTGTGTGTTTTATAAGTGGATGCGACACTGGCATAATTGGTTCGAGTGGTGGGTTAGTGGTGATACTGGAACCCATGGTTTTATGATGGTTCTTCGTCTTGAGTCCGCCTATGGGCCGATTCAATCGAGAATCGTTCATCATCCAAGACAAAGACGTCCTCCGGGATGATTACCAGCCAGAGACACTCGAGGAGCGGGACGAAGAACTCGACGAATATGCGGCCGCTCTCCGTCCCGTCATTCAGGGCTGGCAACCGAACAACGTCTTTCTCTATGGCGTTACCGGCGTCGGGAAGACAGCTGCTACGCACGATCTTCTTGAGGAGCTGCAAGAATCCGCCGGAGAGTACGACGACGTCGATCTCAACGTTATTGAACTCAACTGTACTGGCTGCACCACATCCTATCAGGTAGCGGTCAATCTCGTGAACGAGATTCGCTCTCCTTCTCACCCTCTCACCACAGTCTCGTCTTCGCGCGAACCGATGAGCGAAACCGGGTATCAACAAAAACGCATCTTCAACGAACTCTACAACGACCTTGAGTCGATCGGTGGGACTATTCTCGTGGTTCTGGACGAGATCGATAACATCGGCTCGGATGACGATATTCTGTACGAGCTTCCACGAGCACGCTCGCAATTGGATCTCGATGTGAAAATCGGTGTGGTCGGCATCTCGAACGACTTCAAGTTCCGAGAAAACCTCTCTCCGAAAGTCAAGGACACTCTCTGCGAAGAGGAAATCTTGTTCCCTCCGTACGACGCGACTGAACTGCAGAATATTCTCAAGCACCGAGCCGATATCGCGCTCTACGACGATGTCCTCGAATCAGATGTAATCCCATTGTGCGCAGCATTCTCTGCACAGGACTCGGGATCTGCTCGGCAGGCATTACGGTTACTCCGGAAAGCAGCTGATATCGCCGAGAACGACGCGATGGCGGGTGGAGAGGCGAAAATCACCGAAGACCACGTTCGGGAGGCCGAGCATCAGATCCAGCGACAACAGGTTGTCGAAGGGATGCATTCGTTGACCCGGCAGGGGCAATATGTATTGCTGACTGTCTGTCAGCTAGCGGCAGAGGGAGAAACACCCGAACGGACGAAACTGATCTATGAGCGCTATCGAGAGGTTCTTCGTAATCACGGCAGTGAACCACTGAAACGCAGGCGAGTACACGACCACCTGTCGGATTTGAGCCTCCACGGGATCTTACGGTTGGTCGACTCGTCGAGTGGACGCGGGAACTACAACGAATACGAGCTTGATGTCTCTCTGTCGTCGGCCCTCGACGCACTCGAGAGCGAACTAGGTGAGCTCAACGACATTCGTGAAACTGCCAAGCGGCATCGGGTTCTGGAGTGACTTCTCAACCGCCAACACCAGTACTGCCAATACCCTCTCCACTTTTGCCAGTAACCGCGCAACCGTCAGTGCCAGTTTCTCCAGTACCCTCTCCGGTGTTGCCAGTAACTTCCTTGTTCTAATCAATCCGACTAGTTACTATCAGGACCACCGTTGCCAATTTCATCAAATAGCGTCTTGTCCTCCGATTTTACTGGCAATAGTGGAGTGTCTGACAGCATTTAAACGAAATTTCATTTACGAGCATTTGCAATCGCTCTTCAGTGGGCTACTTATCGCGTAAGGGTTCGTGGTTCGAAGACCCAATCTTGCACGGATTCACCCCGCACTTACTACTCGAAAACGGGGGATGTCTTCCTGTTCGAGTTCATTCGTTGTCTGGGCCATCGGTGAACAGGATTTCGTGGAGAAACGACAGAAACGTCGGGGGTGGGAGTAACCGATTCGTCTCTGTCTACGGGTATTCCTGATCACTCACGAGAGCCTCGGTACACTCGACGAGGTCGTCCTCAGTCGTCCACCGGCAGAGACGCCTAGCATCGTTGAGCATCTCGAAGATCGCGGTCTGCATTCCACTGTAGGGACTCTCGACGGCTACGTTTGTGTCGATCGCGTCCACATCTATCGTATTGTACGTCGTGTTTGAACACGTGCGTCTTCGCGAAGTACTCCTCAAGGGCTGTGAAGTAGCCCTGCTCGACGAGGAAGCAGCCCTGGGCGTGTTCGGTGACGCCCAGGATGACGTCTGTATGATCGGCGAGCAGCCGGAACTTGAGGTAGGTATTCGTCCACTCGCTTCGAATGTCGATCATCAGGAACGCGTACGCACCGGGCTGTCGGTTGAGGCGATCTTTTACGAGCTGGAGAGGACGGATTTCGGGTTTCCCGTAGCTGCCGAGGACAAAGTACGAATTCTCAGCTGAGAAGATCGGCGTGAGCTCCGCAACACTCTGTTTCAGCGCTTCGTATTCTTCCGGTGTGGGTGAGGCTTCGTGCAGATACTCGTCGGCTTTCTCGACGAGTTCGTCGACAGTGACCGGATCCTCACTCATCAACTCGGGACTTCTCTCGTACCCTGCGTCTTTCACTTCGCAGACGGGGTGTCTCCCCGAACAACTGGCCATCCGACTGAGGTACTAGTCCGTCTACTCGTCCGGATTTACTGGGGATTTGTACTTTGATTTGACGCGATCTCCTTCCCGCCACTGCCAGTAGTAGTAGCGGTTATCGTTGATCTCCTTGATCGTGATCGTCGCCTTCGTCGGGACATCATCGGGGAGGTCATCGGGTCGCTCGTCGATCTCGTCTTCCTCCTCCGCTTCGGCAAGGCGGGCCTGGCGCTCGCGATGCTCGGCGAGGTCCTCGGCATAGTGGGCAACGTCTCGGAGCAGCTCGGGTGAATAGTCGTTGAGTGTGTCGATGACGTCGGTGGGGAGGTCCGCTGGGGGCGTCGGTGGCTCGTAGGACATGGGCCGATCTGTGTTAACCAACAAAGGCGCAAACCGCATAGTTTTGTTGGTTAAGCCGCTACCAACGGCTCTCACCGGTTCTCCAGCAGCTGTATCAATACTCGAAACTCTCCATCAAGGAGTTTCGTCTGATGTTACAGTAGCCTCGGGAGATCTCGAACGCTGGGCGATCCTACGAGTTCGAGGGGAGACGCCCATCAGGTCGTGGGACCCGCCCCTGCTTGATCTCCTGATCGACTCGCCGGAGGTGTTTACAGCCGCCCTCGGGCGTACGCTTCCGCCAGTCTGGACACGTACACGACTCGCTGATCACGTCGACTTCATACCAGTTTCCGGACGCCGATCGGACCTCATAGCGGCCACCCTTTTCGAGCAGCGAGACGGCCATCGATTCGTCGACGGCACGTCTGGTTCGCGGCTCGAGGTCGTCGTGCTGGGTTGAGTGCTCCGTGACGACCATCCGATCGCGTACGTCGCCGGTGCGGCCGCCGTCTGGAGCAACCGCAGCCTTGGGATCCTGGAGACGATCCGCAAGCAGGGCCTCAACTGGATGGCCCTCCGGCCACAGATAGTGGACTTCCCGCCGCTCGCGATGGTCGTAGGAGCCACAGGCGGCAGCGCTCCCAGTCCAGACACGCCACGCCCCGAGTGCTGCCATCACGTCGACGATGACTCGCGGAACAGCGTCGTACTCGTCGGGGTAGAACACCCGGAACCGAGTACACTCCTCCTGCGGCGGAACCGTCTCCCACCACTCGACGTCGTCGTCCCAACTGTTGCACATCGCGTCGTCCTCTCCGTAGCCGACAGTCACGCCGTCAACCTGCGGTACTTCCACCGATGTGTCGTCAGCCTCTCCTTCGAGCAGCCGAAGGACGGCGTACCTGAGATACTCGTGTTCCGGATGGTCCGAAGATTGGGCGACCTGCTCATGGTGCTCTGCGACTCGCTCTGCCTCGTCGAGAACGGTCGTTAGATATCGGTCGGTCATAGGTCGGTGGAGACAGGAGTGCGCCTCCGCCCTTCGGCGGGCGCTGAAAAACTTAACCAACGAATAGCGATCCATCGTATCCTTTGTTGGTTAATTCATCTCCGCTCAAATTCTGAGCCGGATCGGATTACCGGAGCCAAGAATGGTATATCTGTATAGCGATAACGTCATAGGGAATACGGGGGACAAGACTAATACCGTTAGATGCGATACCGATAACTAGCGATGATGGAGTACGTCGACGAGACCGCGGCGAAAATCATGGTCGCGGCCCGGCCGGGCGACTCGATTCGTCGAATCGCCCAGAAGATCGACGGCTCCTACTCGTGGGTCTACGACTGGATCGAGCGGTTGGAGGACGCAGGCTTCATCCGGCGTGAGGACGGCGTCTACATCGAGAATTACGCTGTCAGGGATCGCTACTACGATCTCGTCGCGGCCATCTCTCGCGCTGTTCCCCCCTCGATCGACGACGGCTACGTCATTCCGCACTTCGCCGGGATGCCCTTTGCGTACACGAAAATCGACGGCGTCTACGTCTGGACCCATGGCGGTTATCAGATCGCCCGCGGCCACGACGACTATCCGATCTTCATCCAGGTTGCCGACCGTGATATCGAACGGTGGACGGCGTTCTTCGATGAGTTCGGGATTCCGAGCCGGATCGAAGAGCGGCCGGACGCGACCGACTCCGACGCGGCCGTCTCGTACGTGTTGTTCCCGACGAGTGGGGGCATCACTCGCGAGTGGGTCGACGGCAATCCGGTTATTCCGTTGGACGAGACGATCGAGCACATGTTGGAGTACCGGGTGAACTACGAGCCGGCGTTGGAGATGATCGCCGACGAGTACGACCGCGATATCGACGCGTCCCACGAGGATCCGCGTCTCAATGCATGAGCCTCGGTGAACGCGAAGACGAACTACTGGATACGCTGGAGGCAGTCATCGACGCTGACCTGCCGTACGTGCTCGTCGGTGGGTGGGCGATCGCGGCGTTCAATCAACGCTTCACCACGGACGTCGACGTCGTCATTCCGGCCCAAGCGGTCGACGACTACACGGACCTTCTCACCGACCGCGGCTACGAGAAAACGGCCGATGTCGAGCGAAACGAACTCTACGAGGGCCGGACTATCCGGTTTACGAAAGATATCGGGAATCCGGTTCAGTTCGACGCGATGGTGGACGCGCTGGGCTGTCGCCAGACGGAAGCTGAATGGTCGTATCGCTATCTGGCCCAGCACTCTGTCACCGAGGAACTGCGAACCGGGCGCCCGGTAACAGCCAGGATTCCGGAACGGGAGTTGCTGTTCGCGGTGAAACTCCACAGTGGCCGCAAGGCAGACTCTCGGGATCTGGTGGTGCTGGCTGCTGGCGCGGATTTCGACCGGATCGCGACCCATCTGCATCGCGGAGAGTCCGAGAAGCTCGCTGGTCGCATCGAGACTGTCCTCAACCGCCTCACGTCGGAGGATTTCGCAGATGCATTCAAAGGAGTCTTCGAACAGCAAACGGTTCCCGAACAGGATATCGATGCCGTCGTTGAGTTCCTTCGTGACCAGCAGCGCCGAATCGATTCTGAACGATAACATCGACTGTCGGTGGGGTTTGTCTTGGAATCGATCGAAACGCGCAGGGTCGGACGCCGAACGAATTAACCAACAGAGTGGGATAGTACCCCAAGCCGTTGGTTAACAGCTGGAGAAGGCGTGTTCAGTCCTCGGCGACCGTCCCGATTATCTCTTGCGCGGTGGAACTGATCCGGCCGAGACGCTCCTGAATGCTCTCCGCATCGTCGTCCTGCCACGCGGCAAGATAGAACGCTGACCCGCTCGTATCCAGGTTGAAATACCGCCCGACGATGTACGCAACGGCTTCGGCTTCGACCTCGCGTTTTGCGCGCTCGGGTTCGTCGTTGACATCGAAATGGAGCAGTGCGTGGGCGTACTCGTGAATCAGCGTCACCGCGAGGTCGGCCTGATTCGCTCTATCTTTCGCTTCGACGACGGGTTGGCACTCGTCGAGATTCCGGTGTTTGCAGACGCCTTTCGCGTCGTCATGCTCCCACTCAGCAGCGTCGACGACACGGACGTCGACATCGAGAGTAGCTGCCGCATCAAGGAGCGCTGGCACCAGGTCGTCGGCGTTACCAGTGGCCTCGGTTTCCAGCTCGGGGAGCGGTTCGCCCTCGGTTTGAGACACATCGAAGACTGCAGTTGGTTTGAATCCAACCAGTCCTTTGGACCACTCCTCGGCCGGTGTCTCGTCGTAGTCACAGTCGCTTTGCTCGTGGTAGCTC
This sequence comes from Halobaculum roseum, assembly GCF_019880245.1. NCBI lineage: Archaea > Methanobacteriati > Methanobacteriota > Halobacteria > Halobacteriales > Haloferacaceae > Halobaculum > Halobaculum roseum. The sequence goes on along the minus strand of NZ_CP082289.1, from coordinate 140,839 downwards.
GGTGAGTTCTCGCACTCGGGGCACTGCTTCGTAATAATGGGTGCCCAGATCCAGATCGCCTGTTCGCCCTCTTGGACGTGCCGGTCGAACTCCGATCGCCACGTATTGTAGCCCGCTACGCGGGTTGCCTCGGGACACTGGAGCTTGATCAAGAGGGTGTTGCGATGGGAGTAGTCGTGGAATCGGGACTGGACATCGAGCCACTCTTGGAACTGTTGGCTGGCTTTTGCCTCGTCGACGTCTGCGACGAGCTCGTCGATCCAGTCTTCGATGGTACTGTGCATCTCGTCGTGTCGGGTGTCGGTCTCCTCGAACGAGACTCCCGACTCACTGGCTGTCATCATGGATTGCATCACATCGAGTACGACGACGTCTCCGAGAAGTCAGGACGCGCCGCGCCCCTCGGGGGCGCACGATAAACATCGGCGCGACTTCGGGGGGTTTAGATCGGGGCTGCTATCGGAGCGCTGCTTTCTCGTCAGCGAAGCCGACCGTGACGAGGTACTCGAGGAACGCGTCGAACTGGTCGACATCGCTCGGCGTGTCCGTCGCGAGGTGTCGAACCCACTCGATCGCCCACTGGAACGCGGGATCGGTTCCGCCCTTGCCATGTATATACCACCAGCGGGCGGCCTTCAGGACGACGAGCGGATTCGTCGGCGGTTGCTCGCTTGCGAGTCCACGAGTGATCGATCGGATTTCCTCGGGTACCTCAGCGGGGTCGACCTCGCCTGATTGGGTGTTCGATACGTCGACTGGAATATCGTCGATCGAGACATCGTTCGGACGCTGTTGTTGACTCACGGAAAATCACCTTCTCGGAGGACTTTTTGGATCGAGCCCTCGCCCCCTCCGGGGCGCGAAAAACCACTCGTAGCGTCACGCCGGTGGAATGTACACGCTCTGCTCGCCGGCGATCTCCTCGAGGTTGTTCCGATGGCGATGCGAGAAGTAGCACTCGTAGCTGCAGTAGCCACAGAGCACGCCGGTATCATACTCCGCGATGAAGGGACCGCGCCGAGTCGTCCAGACGTTCGCTTCACATTCGGTACACGCAGCACTATCGAGGTCGGTTGGTGACGGCCCCTCGTACTCGATTTCGAGGATGTCGCTATGTGGCGCTGAGTCAGGCCAGACGCCGTGGGACTGCCAGAAGGCCTTGATGCGGGCGAGACTGTGTCGCACCGTCTTCCGAACTGTGACGTGGGAGGCGTCACGACCGCTATCATCCCAGCCGTCAGCCGTCCAGAACTCCCCGAACTGCGCGCCGCGATGCAGCCCGTTCCAATCGAGGCCGACGATGTCGGCTGGTGGCTCGTCGGTGAGTGTCGGCCTGGTCAGCTGTCGAATGGCGTCGAGCTGCTTGGGCGGACTCCCACCGAGGATGTGGACGCGCCGCCCTCTCCAATCGGTTGGGTCGGAGAACTCGTGCGCCAGGCGATCGGCGTACCCTCGCGAATAGCCGAGGATGATATCATCTGGGATCGTGTCAATCACCGCTTGGGATTTCGGGACGATGATGACCTCGGCATCGGGAAAGCTGTCCTGAATCTCACGAGCAGCAGCGATGTGGGCGTCAACGTCAGTAGGTTCGTAGATGTCGCCGATGACACCGACCTGTGGCTCGTACTCGAAGAACCGCTCGACGAATCGATCCAGATCGGGGTTCTGGAAGTCGTTGTCGAGCATCCCGACGGGGAGGGTGAGATTCTGATATTGGGTCTCCTGATACCCGCAGTCCTCCCGAAAGCCGGGAAGGAAACCGAGCTCATAGGCATCCAGAGTGAACGGCGCTCGATGGAGGAACGCCACGATGTCGGCTTGTCTGGCGGCAGCGATGTCGCTCGCCGTGCTGGCGCTGGAGCTCAGCTCGAGGGACATGATTGGAGTTACGAGGCCGCTGTTGGCCGCCCCGCGCCCCTTCTGGGGGCCTGACAAACCGAGGTACAGTCTGTTAACCAACAACAGGGAAACTTATGCGGGGATTGTTGGTTAAGGACAGGACTTACTCTTCGTCGTCAGTGGTCCCCTCCTCTCGAAGAGCCTCCACCCCTTTGGGGCCGACACAAACAACTCTCCGGACGATGACGCCCCGCCTCTAATAGAGATAAAACCGATACAACAGTTACCGTAATGGTCATCCCCCGCGAGTGTTTACAGGCCCGTATGGAGCGAAAGACGATCGCCGTCATCGGGATGTCGTGCAACGGGTGCGAACAGAACGTGGAGACCGCCCTGCGAAACCTCGATGGTGTAAATCGGGTCGAGGCCGACCACGACGCTGACACGGTCGACGTCGTCCTCAAGGATGGAGTCTCAGACGACGACGTGAACGCGGCAATCGAACAGGCTGGCTATGACGTAAAGGCTTAATCGGCTGTCACTCGGCCGTCTCCACGCTCGCCGTCGGTGCGTTCTTTGAGAGCGAATTCGGTGTTGACACCCTCACCGGAGAGGAGCTGACCAGCGAAGCTGTTGGCGAGGACGGCCGAGACGGACAACACCATCGCAAGCATCGCGAACACCGGGTGAACGAGCCCCGTGGTCGCGGCGGCGACGCCGATGCCGTTGAACGCAAAGGCCGTCACGAGATTCTGGCGAGTCTTTCGATAGCTCTCGTTCCCGATCTCATAGGCGTCCATCACGCCGCCGAGCCGGTCACCCATCAGGACGATGTCCGCCGATTCGATGGCGATGTCGGTCCCGGCGCCGATGGCGATGCCGATGTCCGCCTGTGTGAGTGCCGGCGCGTCGTTGATGCCGTCGCCGACCATCGCCACGCGGTGGCCGGCTTCCTGCAGGCGACCGATCTCCTCGCGTTTCTCGTCGGGCAACACGTCGGCCATGACGCGGTCGATACTGACCTCCTCGGCGACCGCGTTCGCGGTGCGCTCGTTGTCCCCGGTGATCATCACGGGCGTAATGCCGGCGTCGCGAATCCGCCGGATGGTCTCGGCGGCGTCTGCTTTGATTTCGTCACCGATGCCGATCAGGCCGAGTAGGTCACCGTGACGAACAACTCCGGCAACGGTGAGGCCGCGGCCCTGAAGTCGCTCAATATCGTCGCTCCTCTTCGAAAGGTCAATCCCCTCATCGCTGAGCCATCCGGGTTTCCCGACCAACACGTCGTCGCTGCCGACGATCGCTCGGACGCCCTTGCCGGTCACCGAGTCAAAGACGTCGGGATCCGCGTACTCGACATCTCGCTCGTCAGCGAACTCGAGGATCGCATCGGCGAGCGGGTGTTCGGAGAAGGCCTCCGCGCTGGCCGCCGTCGCGAGTACGTCTTCCTCGTCGGCGTTGAACCCGACGACCGCACTGACGGCGGGTTCGCCGACGGTGATCGTGCCGGTCTTGTCCAGCACGATGTGGTCGACGTCGGGGAAAATCTGGAAGGCGTCGCCGGAGCGCATCAAGATGCCACGGTTCGCTGCCTTCCCGCCACCCCGAATCAGGGCGAGCGGTGTTGCCATCCCAAGCGCACACGGATAGCCGAGGACGAGGACCGCCAGCGCTGCGAACGCCCCTCGCTGGACATTGGGGTCTGCCCCCCACGCGAGCGGTGCGACCACCCAGAAGAGGAACGAGAGCGCGGCAATCGTCAAGACGCCTGGGACGAAGTACTTGAGGACGCGGTCGGCGAGCTGGATAATGCCGGGTTTCATCGCCCGCGCCTCCTCGATCTCGCGTGCCACCTGATTCAGGAACGCGTCCTCCCCGGTTGCAGTCACCTCGATAAGCAGCGTCCCGGTCTCGTTGACGCTGCCACCGATCACCGTGTCGCCGACCGTTTTCTCCTCGGGGATGGACTCACCGGTGGCAACCGACTCGTCGACCGTGGACTCTCCCTCGACGACCATCCCATCGACGGGGATGTTCTCGCCAGGCTTGACCCGGACGTAGTCGCCGACGTTGAGGTCGTCGAGGGGGACTTCCTCGACGTCACCGTCATCACTGACGCGGCGTGCCGTGTCGGGCTGGAGGTCGAGAAGGCCTTGGACGGCTTGGGAAGCCCGCGTGCGGACGATGAGGCTGGTGTACTCCGAGAGGATGTGGTAGGTGGTGATGAACACGGCGACGGCGAAGAAGTGGACGGTCGGGAAGCTCGGGAAGACAAACAGGCCGAGTAACCCCCCGAGGAGCCCGGCGAAGGCGCCCGCTTCTAGGAGGACGTGCTGGTTGAAGATCCTCCGACGAAGGCTCTGGAACGCCTTCTGTTTGATGTAGCGCCCGGGACCGAACATCGTCCCGAGCGCTAGCCCCAGCGTCACCAGGTCCATCGCGAGCGATGCCGACTCGAAGCGTCCCATTACGAGAATCATCCACCCCATCAGGGCTGCGACAACGAGAGATGCGCCGCCAGCGATGAGGAGACGCCGCTTCCCGTCGGTGAGTTCGGCCTGCTGCTGCTCGTATCGTTTTGCCTTGTCCGGATCTCGGATGGTGTAGCCGAGGTCCCGGAGTGTGTCCTTCACCGCCACCTCGCTCAGGCGGTCATCGTCGTACTGGACGAGTACCTCCTCGTGGGCGAGACTCACGTCGACGTCCTCGACGCCGTCGGTCCGGGCGTAGGCCTTCTCGATGCTCTCGGCACAGAACGAGCAGGACATTCCCCCGACGTTGAATTGTTCGTGTGTCGTTCCCATCGTGAGTGGTGGTTATCGCGCGACGCGGAAAATCATTACGACAATAATTATAGCGGTATCAAAGTCCTAATACCGATGTCGGGAGAGTGGCGTTACTCTTACTGTCGTTGTTCGCCTATCTCCTCACAAGAATGGCGCTCCTCGAATCTGATGTGCCGATCCGCGAAGTCGTGACGACAGACCCGGAAAAAGCGAAGGCGCTGGAGAACGACGTCCGGGCGAAGATCCTCGATATGCTCGCGACCGATGAACTGACGATCGAGGAGATTCACGACGAACTGCATCGTCGCGGCGAGGAGAAGGCGGAAACAACGGTCCGCCACCACGTGAATGTCCTGAAGGACGCGGGGATGGTTGAGATCGCCCGTCTCGAGGAAGCTGGTGGGGGGACGCGGAAGTACTACAAGTCGAACACGCGAGTCTTCTCGTACGAGCTCCCGGAGGGTGCCGACGAAACCCTTGCAGGGGCGCAGTCCACCGCATCCGAGGAGCTGACATCCCTCATCGAGACGTTGTACGCGGACCACGGTACTGAGATCGAGGCGGTCGCCCGCGAGATGAAACCCTGTGAATACTGCGATACCCAGCACTACGAGGAGTTCATCGTTCGCGAACTTTTGAACCGTGCCCTCATCGAACTGGGCGAGAGCGGCACGCTCGAGGACGTGTTCTCGACCGACGACTGACCTCACTCGATACAGCAGCTCATTTTGGACGTATCCCGACGGAACGCCTGACAGGCCTGCTTGAACGCCTCGGAGAACGTCGGGAACGGGTGGACAGTATCGATGATGTCGTCGACGGTCAGTCCGAACCTCACAGCCAGCGTGGCTTCCATAATCATGTCGGCGGCACGCGGCCCGACCATGTGGACACCGACGATTTCGTCGGTCTCGTGGTGTTTGACGACCTGGACGAGGCCGTCAGTATTCTTCACGGCTTTCGCCCGCGGCACGTCCGCCATCTGGACGGTCCGGCACGAACAGGTGCCGTGCTCGTCCATATACTCGAGTTCGGTCGTCCCGACGGCGGCGACTTCGGGGCTGGTGAACACGACTGCGGGGACTGCATCGTAGTCGATGCTGACGCCCTCGTTGCCGAAGGCATTCTTGACGGCGTGATTGCCCTCCTTGGCGGCGACCGTCTCCAGTTCGGGCTCGCCGATCACGTCGCCCGCCGCGTAGATGTCGGGATTCGTCGTCTGGAAGTACTCGTCGACACGAATCGTTCCATCGGGGTTCGTTTCGACCCCTACCGTTTCGAGACTGATCTCCTCGCTGTTGGGCTGGACCCCGGTCGCGACGAACAGCGCGTCGCCGGTGACCGTTCGCTCAGTGCCGTCGACGGTTGTTTCGACGGCGACGCCCGACTGGATCGCTTCGGCGCCGCCGTCAGCTGCTGGCCTGCGGACGCGCCGGAAGTCGTTATCGGTGAGTATCTCGATGCCTTCCTCATCGAATGCACGCTGCATCTCGCGACCAAGTTGGCCTTCCATGTCCGAGAGGACGCGCTCGGAGCGCTGGAGAATCGTCACGTCGACGCCGACACGGTGGAGGATCTGGCCCCACTCCAGCGCGATGTACCCACCACCGAGCATTAGGATACTCTCGGGGAGGTCGCGCTCCTCGAGGATGGTTTCGCTCGTGTAGTAATCGACCTCCTCGAGGCCGTCGATGGGCGGCGCCCACGGTGAACTGCCAGTCGCGACGAGCGCCTTCTCTCCAGTAATGCGCGCGCCCTCGTCGGCGCCGTCGACGACCTCGATGGTTGTGTCGTCGACCAGCTGGCCGTACCCCTCGTAGATGTCGGTCTCGAAGTGCTCGGCGACATCGACGTAATTCTCCCGCCGGAATCCCTCGACGAGGTCGTCGGTCCCGTCGAGTGCGTCGGCCCAGTCGACAGTCGGTTCCTCAGGGTATCGAACGGCGTCGAAGGGATTCTCCGACGCTGCAGCGCCGCTCTCGGCGACGGCAAGCAGATGCTTACTCGGGACACAGCCGACGTTCACGCAGGTTCCGCCGATGGGCAAGCCGGTGTTCACCATCGCCGTCGAGAGGTCCCGTCGGCTCGCTTCAGTGATCGCGGCGAAAGCTGCGGCGCCACCGCCGAGAATCACGAGATCATAGTCGGATGTGTGAGTCATCTATACCGAAACTTTACGACGGGAAGTTCTTATACTCCAGAGTCCGAAGCTATAGAGTAGGTTGGAGGCCACGAAGCTATGGCAGATACTACTTCACCGGCGCCAACGTGCGATGTTGAGGGGACGTGCTATTGTCCGCTCACAGGAGTTATCGACACGTTGAGCCGAAAATACGCGATGCAACTCGTCAGTATCATCGGCGCACACGATTCGCTGCGGTTCGCGGAGATCGAGGCGCACCTCCCTACAGCGAGCACGTCGACAATCTCGAAACGCCTCGACGAATTCGAGGAGGCAGGGATCGTCTCACGGACGCAGTACAACGAAATTCCGCCACGCGTCGAATACGCGCTAACTGACGAAGGGGATGAGATTCGTTCGAGATTAGAACCCCTTCTTGAGTGGGCGACGGCGAACTCCTGACGTACGGATTCCAGTGAATTTCATCCCACATTTGAGGCTACTCCATTCAGGTGGGGGTGTTAGCCCCAAGACTATCCTTTCTTCGTGTGCTACTGTGACGCATGATAAACGAGGGAGCGTCTGCACCGTCATTCACTCTTCCAGGTCTCCGTGACGGAGAACAAACCGAGTACAGCTTGGATGAGACAACTGCGGATGATCGGGCTGCGTTGCTAGTTTTTTACCCATTTGATTTCAGTCCTGTTTGTACAAACGAACTGTGTGCGATCCGCGATGCAGAGTGGTTTCAGCTGACGCCGGCGCTCGATGTCTGGGCAATTTCTGGGGACAGCATCTACGCCCACCGAGCATTCGCCGAGGAATACGGCATCAATTTCCCGTTACTTAGTGATAGTTCCGGGCGGGTTGCCGAGTCATATGATGTCTGTTATGACGAATGGGAGAACCACGAGCGCGTTCCACAGCGTGCCGTGTTCCTCATCGATTCGGAGCAAACGATTCGATACGCTTGGGCCACAGAAGATGCACTCGAGAAGCCGGATTTCTTCCCGGTTAAAGACGCTCTTGATACGCTGGAAGCGGAACGCGATGAATTCGGTCCTGATGATGTCGAATTAGTCGTCGAATATAACGAGGAACCGGAACCGCTCACGTAAACGGCTGTTTGAGGACAGTTTCAGTGAACGCCGCTCCGACAATCAGCCCATCGCCTCTTGGAACCGCTCACGCAGCGCATCTTCACGCTCCTCGAACTGGTCGACCTTCTCCTGTAGATCATCGCTGACGCGCTCGATGCTCGCGAGCGCACGCTCGCCGGCGAGCGACGCCTGCGACCCGTCGTCGCCGTCCGCCTCGAGCTGCTCCTCGTAGGCTCGCTCGACGCGCTCGATGGTACCCTCGGGGTTGAACAGGATGTCGTTGGCCGTGCGGACGTAGCCGTCCAGCGACGCACCCTCCTTGCCCTGGAAGAAGTGAGTGAGCGCGTACGTCGCGCCGGAGTGCAGCGTCCACATATCGATCTCGAACGGCGACGCAGCGTTCGCCTCGGCATCCTCGGCAGCACGCTCTGCGAGATAGTCCGGGAATCCCAGCAGGCTGTAAAACTCGGTGACGGTGAACGGGAGCTCGGAGAACTCGAGATCGATCTCCTGCGCATCTCGGATGAATTCGAAGAGGTCGTCGGCGACGAGTTCGACCTGGGCGAGAATCTCCTCCCACCAGGTCCGGAAGTCCCGAACGTCCCCGACGTGCTTGATGACTTCCTTGTCGGTGAGCGAGCGCATCGAATTCGAGCAGTACCCGTCCTGAGCGAATCCCTCGACGTAGACGGCGTGCTCACCGAAGAAGTCGTAGCCGGAGGTCACGCCCATCGTGATCGGGTCTGACCGCCCGGGCAGCCGGACTTCGAGGCCGTCGAACATCACGTCCATATGGACCTCGCCGCCGCCCCGGTAGCGCCGGATCTCGCCGAACATCACGTTCCCGAGCGGCGACCCGTCGATGGTCTCCTCGCGAAGGACCTCTTCCAAGGGCCTGTACACATCCACCGGGTTGATGATCGCGTAACTGTCCGTGGGGACGTGAAATAGTGGGTCTGCGTCGGGCTCGCCGTCTGTCGCGTGGTCGCGCGCTCTTGTCGGCTCGACCAGGGCGTTGAAGCGCTCCGTTTCGACCCACTCGTCGGAGTAGGGATTCCGGTATGCGACTGTCGTCTCGACGGCCTGCGGGAGGTCACGAATCGTCTCGGCGAAGGACTTCGGTTCGTCGACCGTTTTCTTCCGGCGGTACCAGTCGGGTAGTTCTGTATCGGTTCGTCCGTCGACGCCAGCGAACACGGTTCTGGATTCTGGGTCTTTCATTGCAGTCACCTCGAAATCGAATTCGTCGCTCGCGACGGCGCTCTCATCACGCGCCCTGCGCCCCTCTCACGGGCGCAAAAACAACCACTCTTAACCAACGCCCCGCCCACGAATCCAGTACTGTTGGTTAAACATCTGGACGGTCTCGACACCTGGCTTCGGCTCTTCAATTCACTCGTCGGCGTGGCGTCGACGGCGCACCTGTTCAGGATTCGGCACCCACGGATGTGCGTCCCAGCAGTGCAGGGCGTGCTCTTGTGCCGTGTCGAACAGCGCCTCACACGACCCACACTCGTAGGCGGTGTCGGACCACGGTTCCGTGACGAACATCGCCGTCACCGTCGATCTGACTGGATCTGGTGCGGCCGACCGCTGAACGTAATCATAGCCGATCACTGTCCGTCGACGAAGCGCCGACTGTGCCAGCCGTTCGGGCCGGTCTGCTGGGAGATACACCCAGCGGACGAACGCCTCTTCTGAGTCCTTCGCCGAGGGTTGAAGGATGAACCATCGGTTGTGCTCGTCGCGGAACAGATACCGCTCAGTGCCCCGGTTCTGGAGATAGAGCGGATCACCACGACCGGGAATCAGCCGAAGTCCCACTGACGGCGAGATCGGGGTGAGGAGTCGCTCTTCCAGTGAGAGCGAGCCGGACTCTCCGGATGATGTCTCGCTCTCGAAGTCATCAAGCGTCGCTTCGCCAGTCATGATTCGCCGGGATTCGTCTCGTCTGTGTCTTTCCCAGCTATTCGCTCGTGCCGGTCGTTGTATCGCTTGAGTTCTCGGCCGATGCACTCCAGCGCCGTGACAGCGCGTTCGATGAGCTGGTACGTTGCTCGCGAAAGTCGGAATTTCTCCATCAGTTGGCCTCCTCTGGCTCGACGAGGTCGTTACTCTCAGCGACGAGTGCCTGAACGGCAGAGACAGGGTCGTTCTCGACCGGAAGTGTTCGATGGTCAAGCGGGGCGGGATACGCCCGGTCCCCCTGCGCACAAAGTATGATCAACCACTCTTCGCTCCCTTTGGCGCGGACGACGTAGTGGTCGATATCTCGACGTTGGAAGACTGTCCGATCTGTCCGGCTCACCGCACTCCAATTCGCCGGCAGTGACGATGACGGCGCCCCACCATCTGGCGTGAGTGCTCGGTACTCTTCGAATTCGGCGAGTGCCGCCTCGATATCCTCCCCGGTGAGGTGCCAGCAGTCGGCCGGGCCATCACACACCAGCTGACTGACCACGTCGTTGCGGAACTGGATGTAGTGTTGCTGGGCGACAGTTTCGTTGTCGGTGTAATCGAGGAGGAGCACACAGGCGAGCTGTGCCGGTCCGCTTCCCGTATAGCCCCAGTCGAATTCCGCCGGGCTATGCCGCACGAGACCGAGACTTCGATTTGGGGAGAGGCGTTCGTGTGCGGTGAGGTTCAGGACCACTGGCGTTCCGTCGACACGCATTCCGACGTACTCAACGCAGTCTGCACTCGCCTGCCATCGCTCACTCGCATCCTGTACGACTGCTCGTGGGTCGGTAGTCGAATTCATCTCCATCGGTTGCATGCGGGCGTTCGGATTCCCCGCACCCTGCTGGGGGTCGAAAAACTACCACCGGCTATTAACCCCTCAGCGTCGCTTCAAAGTTAGAACTCAGACTATTATAGTTCAAACTATAACATTTCTACAGATAACTAATCAATAGGGACTGTTTATTCTTCGAATAGACAGCGAGCGGCTGCATCGTCGCCAGCGAGGGTCTGCTGATCCTCGTCCGTATCAGCGAAGAGTGTTGACTGATCTCCTTCGGTTGATTGCTCAACTGCGGGTCGATCGTCGACGCCGAACACACTGGCCTCGGGCCGATCAAGACGTGAATCCCGGTCGCGATGATCCACGTCAGCACCGAAGTCCTCGAGTGAGGTCTCGACGCTCGTTTCAGTTACTTCGAGTTGGCCATCGTCGCCGAATGCGGTCTGTCGTTGAATTTCGATCTCGGCTTGATCGCTCATCTCATTCGAGCCTCCACCCACCGAGGCTCCGACAGACATCCCCGAGTGCTGCGTCAATTGTCTTCTGCGCGAATTTCGCTGGCCCGATCTTTGAGCCGGCGAAGAATCGGGATCCGTTGCTGATTCGCATTCTCGTAGGCGACGCAGGCTCGCAGCGTCTCCATGTCATGAATCGTCGCGATACCAGCATTGATGAGACGGGTATTTGGCGGTTCGAGACGCTGTTTCGGTGTGAGAGCGTCTGATTCGACGGATAGATCTGACGAATCGCTCATTTTTGTTCGCCTCCGCTCTCTCAAGGCGGCAACAAACAGCGGCCAGGCCCCTCCCAGTCGAAGAAATCTCCTGTCAGAACTCCACGTCAGTTTGGCGGTAGTTCGCGTCAGTGTCGACGCTGTCGTACATACGGCCGAGCATGTCGAGCGCTGACTGGAAGTGCGCGTAGTGCTCGTTTGCGAACGCCACAGTTTCTTCGAGTGGGATGACAGGCCGTCCGTCGACCATCTCGGCCTCGATCTGTGGCCGCGGCTTGAGTACCACCTGTATCGAACCATCGAGGTCGGCAGCAGGCAGGCGTTCTTCCGCAGTCGGGATTTCGAACCGATCGAAGAACGCCGTCCAGGCATCGAGGTCAGACTCGTGGACGGCGATGAACAGCGGATAGTCCTCTGGGTCGCGAGCGACCTGGTAGCCACCGCGAGTCCAGACGTAGACCGCATCGATGCCAGTGTATGCATACTCCATCCCCGTGAACTGCGGGAGGACATAGGCTTCTGAGATTGACGGCGGCGAGATGTCCGCTGACGCTGTCAGGAACTCGAGACCGGCGTCTCGGAGCGTCTGATCGATGAGATGAAGCCCATCGTCGTACGCGACGTATCCCGCCTCCTCGAGGCTATTCACGACGCGACGGATCGTCTCCCGGTTCTCGTCGATCTTCCGCGCGACGCCTGAGATGGAATCGCCTGGATCAAGCGCGAGGATAACCTTGAGTTCCTTCTCACCGCACACTTCGTACATCCTGCGGCTACACAATTCTGTGCAATAGTCAAAAAAGTACTATTCGTGTGGGTCGGCTGGCTGGATCTGGCGAGTGTCCTCAGCGAGGTCGTGGATATACTCGCGGAGGGTTTCCATATCCTCGCGGGCGTCTTCGAGCGTCTTACCCTTCACTTTGGCCGTGATCTTGTCTTGATCGCGGGTGCCAGTACCGCGAGTGAGTTTGACGGTGAGTGAGACGCCGACATCGCTTCGCTCGACGTACTCGGTTGGCACCTGACGCTCACGGTTCTGTTGCGATTCTGAGTCCACACGAGGCTGCTGAGTGTGTTCTGACATTGATTGCGCTCTGTGATCGTTAGTTGACGGACGGTGCAACTGGGTCGTCGACTATCTCATGAAGGGTAGCATCTATCTCGCGTCCGGTGAGTCGCCAGCAGCCGTCGGGTCCTGTACACTCTAGCTGGCTCACTACTTCGGTCTTGAACGCCTTGTACTCCGAAAGCGCTACCTCCTCATCGTCGGTGTAATCGAGCAGGAGGGCGAGTGCGAGTTGGGCCGGCCCGCTGCCACCATATCCCCATTCGAAGCCCGAAGGACTGTGATTTGCCAGCTCGAGACTCCGCTCTGGCGTGAGCTGTTGTTGGTCTGATTGCTTCTCGACGATGGCGCGGCCTCGACGACGGTAACCGACGTAAATGACGTCGGGATCAGCCGTGGTCCGTGACTGTACGTGTGAGCGTGGGTCGCTGATTCCACTCATAGGTTGGTTCGCGGGAGGCTCGTTTGATCACCCCCGCACCCCTCTCGGGGGTTCATAAACAGGACGGCGAAGCGTTCGGCAACGTATTTGACAGTTGCAACGTACTGTCCAGGTATATCGGAATGGCTGTACTGGACGACCTCTCAGGGTTCGAGTTCGAGGACGTAATAGAGGATGTCTTCCGCAATCTCGGCTACGAGAACGTCCGTCAGGCCGACCGAACCGCCGACGAGGGTCGCGACGTTATTATGGAGGAGGTCGTCGACGGCACCCGGCGCGCGATCATCGTGGAGTGCAAGCACACGGGGACGGTCGGACGGCCGGTCGTCCAGAAGCTCCACTCAGCAATCGCGACCTTCGACTTCGACGGCCCCAAACGCGGGATGGTCGTCACGACCGGCCGGTTCACGAACCCGGCTCAGGAGTACGCCGACCGCCTCCAGCAGAACGACGACCCCCATCCAATCGAGCTGCTCGATGGCGAGGACCTCCGGGAGATCGCCGACGAGATCGGCCTCGACCTCTACAACGGTCGCATCGAGATTCTCTGCGACGAAACGCTACGTCCCTACGACCCGGCCGCCGACGTCGACGCGGCCGTCGAAGAGGCGTTCCGCGACGTCGAGAACATCGAGGCCGCCGACCTCCCAGACCCACACTCATCGGTGACGTTCCGGCCGGTGGTGGCGGTCACCGCGGACACGAACGTCGTCTTCGAGACGTCGGTGGGCGTCATCCACCGGATTAACGATCGGACGCGATTCGTTGCCCACGCCGAACGCGGGCAGCCGCAGGTCGTCGACGAGGACGTCGCGACGCTGGTCACCGAGAACCTCCACGCGACGGTCGATCTCGACGCCGAGCAGTTCGGAGAGGTGTTCGACGACGTCGAGGAGCGGCGGTTCGGCCAGACTCAGACGGAGTACAAGGAGTGGGCCGTCGAGCGGCTCCAGCAGCACCACACGAAAACGGTCACCTACACCGGCGACAACAACGTCACCTACAACAAGACCTGCGAGCCGAACCGCTCGGACATCTCCGTCCAGTCGATCGAGCCGGTGTACCTTCCCGAGGTTCGGCACACCACCGACCACCAGAAGTACACCTATCCCTATGAGTACTACGCGGCGGGCCCCTCACGAATGACCGCCGAGGACGGCATCCATCGGTGCGTCCACTGTGACACGAGCGGCATCGACGAAACGTACACGTACTGTCCGAACTGCGGGGCGATCGCCTGCACCAGCCACACGAAAACGGAGCGGCTGGAAGGTGAGTCGATCTGTACGGGCTGTGCGGTGACGGAACGGTTCGCGCTGAAGACGAAGTACTTCTACGACGAGGAGAATCTCGAGGCGTTCCGCGAGGAGTACGCCGAAATGCCGCTTCACGAAAAGGCGATGGAGAACAAGTGGCTGGCCGGGGGGAGCGTGGTCGCGACGCTGCTGCTCATCGTCGGACTACTCGTCATCGGCGGCATCATCTAAGCGGCCTCGGTGTTCACGCCGGCTCAGCGACCAGCTCTTCGAGCGCGTGCTCAAGCGGGCCGTGGAACTGCCAGCTAGCCCGCTCGAAGGCTTCCTCGGTCGGCCCATCCCAGCGCGGGAATGCGGAATGACCGCTCACTTTGACTGTCCACTCGGTCGGCTCGTCGAACGGGTTCTCCGTCGGGAGTTCGACGACGTAGAGGTACTCCTCGTCGCCGTGGATGCCGTCGGCCGGATTCTCGACGCCGTGGCCCAGCAGGAACAGCGGCTGGTCCAGGTGCTCCATATTGGACGGCTCGAGGAGATCCGCTGGCTGAGCCGCGTCGATCGTTCGCTCTGGGTCGCCATCCAGGTAGAGGTCGACCGTCGAGAGCTTGTCGAGGAACACGAAGGTCGCCGCCGTGTAGCCCGGTCCCCGCTCTGCGCGGGTCGCATCGAGAAGCTCTTTCAGTTGTGCGAGATCCCGGAGGACGCTCCCGGGATACCCGTCCGAATGCCGGTACACCTGCGCGACGCGGTCGGCGCTGCCATCTGTCTCACCGGTCTGTTCGACTCGTTGGACGAATCGGAGTTGGCTCCGTGTCGACATCGGTACTCGCCGGCGCGTGTGCGCCGGCACCCATCGCCGGCGCTGAAACAACACCACACAGTCGTAGCGGGATTGCAATCCGCTACGCGAGATGTGACACCTCGTCTGGTTCCTCCACGTCGTCGAATTCACCACGCTCGACCGGCTCCCAATCCTCCCCAGGTGCTGGACTCCACCAGTCGATCTCATAGGCACCCGGTGCACCGAGGATTTTTGCCCGTGCCGAGCCGTCAGGCAGGTCGCGGCGGAGCTTCTCGTCGACGTGAAGGTTCCACGTTGAGTCGGTGTCGAAGCACGCGAGCACAGCCTCCTCGTAGCCACGGTCTTCTCGAGACTCTTGGAGGACGACCTGCGTGTTACAGTTCTTGCAGAACACTCCCTCGAAGGGAATGTGGGTGAACACTTCCTGCCCGCAGACGGGACACCAGAGGAACTCGAACAGTGCCTCGCTGTGTCGGTCGAGTACTTCGAGACTCATTGTTGGACCGACCCGGTTCGACCGGGTCACTCTCTCCGCCCCGGCCGAAAAACACCCTGCGTGTGTACGTCCTCAGCGTTCAGGGCCGTAGACGATGCGCGAGGGGGCTTCGTACCCACAGTCCGGACAGTCGTACCAGCGCTGTACCGTCGCTCCATCAGCTGTCTTCTCACCGACGAGGACGTCGTCGTTTGGACACTCCGGACAGTTCAGTTCGGGCGCTGGCCGCTCCCGAAGCGCATCCCGGAACGTTGTCGCCTTCTTCGTCTCGAAGCCTCGCGACCAGATCGGGTAGCCGTCGACGAGGATCGCTCCGCGCCACTTGTACCGGTATGAATCCGGCGCCCGGTGTAGAACAGCTCGCGCTCCAGTCTCGGTGTTTCGATACGCGAGTGTTGGTGAGCGACTCTCTCGTGACCAGTTGGTGATTCGTGGCATCGTTGGTCAGAAATGAACGTCTGCGGGGACGATCCAGAGCGTCTGGCTGTCCTCGTCTTCCTCGAGGACTCGGTCGAGCTGGCCTCGATGCCGAATCCCCTGGGCGTGCTGGTCGTACATCGGGATTGAGGGCCCTTCGTACGCGCCGACCTGGTGGAACGCGTGGCGGGCGAGGTCCTCGTCGCGCATGATCGCCTCGTCGCTGAGCTCGTCGAGCGCCTCCTTCACGCGGTCGAGATTCCGCTGAAACTCCTCTTTCGTGGCCTTCCAAGCCCGGTCGAGCAGTTCACCGCCCTCCTCTGAGTTGATGGGGGCCGCCGTCGGCAGGTCACCCCAGCGGGCCTTCCCGGCGACCGTCGTGTCGTCTTCATCGAACGTGACGTAGTAATCAAACACGGCGCAGCCGTGGGGATTCGCGCCGACGAGACGGTCGAAGACTGCTTTCCCCTCGACCAGGGCGTCGTGCTGTGTCGGTGCTTCCACCAGCGCGTAGATGACCATATGCATCTGGTTCACCTCGGAGTGCCGACTCACCGGGCGCCGCTCGGCGCTGTCTGCTCGGTGCGCCGGCACCCATCGCCGGCGCTCGAAAAACCTCGCTTCGGGAGACCGCGTTCAGGAATCGGCAGTCTGCTCGACGGTGATCGTCAGGTCGCCCGACTCGTAGTCGGCCTCGAAGTCGGTGCTGAACGCGTCGGAGTCGTAGGCGGCGTGGTAGGCACGGTGCAGTTCGAGCGACCCGGTCGCCTTGAAGTGGAAGAACGCGGCCGCCGTGTAGGGTTGGCTCTGGGTTTCGATCTGCGTCTCGACAGAGGCCGGGAGCGCGATTTGTGGTGTGTCCGTATCGATACTCGTAGCGAACGCCTTCGCTTCCTCGACGGTCGCCTGCGAATGTGCGGGTGTCTCGCCGGTGAGCACGTTTACCGGCGTCTCGGTATCGTCAGTGAACAGGACATCGTGGAAGGTGCGCGTCCCGAGGACTGCGTCGGGACTTAACTCGCAATCGTGGAGTGGATCGTCGTCTGGATTCTCGGGCATCAAATCAGAGCCTGCGGTGGGGCTCAGTCTCTACTGCCCCAGACAAACTGCAAATTGTCTCGATAGAGCGCAGGAAAGTCGCGAAAGAGGAGCGTCCTGCCCGCACTTCCCGCCGCAGAGTCAGGTGTCGGAGAACCGATCGGGCTCGATTCGCGACAACCGCATCGCGTTCCCGGTGACACCGAGGCTCATCCCCATATCACCGACAACGACCGCCAACGCAACGCTGACCAGCCCCAGTGGCACGCCCAGCGCGAGCAGGAACTTCACGCCGAGACTCGCCCAAATGTTCTGCCGGATCACCCCGTTGGCCGTATGCGACAGGTCGTACAGGTACGGGAGTTTCCCGACGTCGTCGCCCATCAACGCAATATCGGCCGTCTCGAGAGCGGTGTCGGTGCCGGCCGCGCCCATCGCGATGCCGACCTCCGCGGTGGCGAGCGCGGGCGCGTCGTTGATGCCGTCACCGACCATCGCGACATCACCGTACTCTGCCTGTAACTCCTCGACAGCGTCGACCTTCTCGTCGGGCAGGAGTTCTGCGCGATACTCGTCGACCCCGACCTGCTCGGCGATTGCGCGGGCGGTGCCCTCGTTGTCGCCGGTGAGCATCACCACGCGCTCGACGCCCAGCTCGTGCAGGCGTTCGACGGCCCGCTTCGAGGCCGGGCGAACCTCGTCGGCGATGGCGATCGCACCCAGCAGTTTCGACTCCGTCCCGACGATAACGACAGTCTTGCCCTCCCGCTCCAGCGCGGAGAGGGCATCCTCGGCGAACGCCCCGTTCTCGCCCTCGGTCGCCTCTTCCGTCATAACGCCGCCGTCCGTCTCGCGGCGTGCCCGAGCGAGGTCGAAGCCCAGTTCCTCGAAGAGCGCGGGCTTGCCCGCATAGTACGTCTCGCCGCCGATCTCGCCGCGGATGCCCTTCCCAGTGAGGCTCTCGAAACCCGTCGGGTCGGGCAGGTTGCCCACGCCCGCCTCCTCAGCACGGGCGAGAATCGCCGTAGCAATGGGATGCTCACTGCGCTGCTCCAGCCCAGCGGCGCGACGGAGCAGATCGTCCTCCGTAGTGTCACCCACCGGAACGACGTCGGTGACGGCGAGTTCGCCCTTGGTGAGCGTCCCGGTCTTGTCGACGGCGACGGCGTCGACCTCGCCCATCGCTTCCAGGTAATTTCCGCCCTTGATCAGGACGCCGTTCTTCGCGGCGCTCGTGATGCCCGACACCACCGAGACGGGTGTGGAGATGACGAACGCACACGGGCAGGCGATCACCAGCAGCGTGAGCCCACGGATGAACCACGTCTGCCAGTCGCCCGCGAAGGTGAACCCGTAACCGGCTAGGTCCACCGCCACCGGATCAGCGATAACCAGCGGCGGGATAGCGGCGGTCAGGATTGCCAGCACGACGACGAGGGGTGTGTAGTAGCCGGAGAAGCTGTCGACGAACTGCTCAGACTCGGTCTTCTTCGCCTGTGCGCCCTGTACCATTTCGATAATACGCGAGAGCGTCGAATCGCCAGCGGTCGAGGTGACCTCTACCTCGAGGTACCCCTCTTCGTTGATCGCGCCGGCGTACACCTCGTCGCCGGTGGTCTTGTCGACGGGGACGCTCTCGCCCGTGATCGGCGACTGGTCGACTGCACTCTCGCCTTCGATGACCGTCCCGTCGAGCGGAATCTTGTCGCCAGGGCGGACGACGACGGTCTCGCCAACGTCGACCTCCTCGACGGAAACGGTCACTTCCTCACCATCGCGACGGACGGTCGCCTCGTCGGGCGAGAGTTCCATCAGCTCGCGCAGAGAATCCCGTGCCCTGTCCATCGCATAGTCCTCGAGCAGTTCGGCGATGCTGAACAGGACGGCCAGCGTCGCGGCCTCGACGAAGTAGCCGATGCCGGTTGCGGCGATGATCGCTGTCCCCATCAGGAGGTCGATGTCGAGGCTTCGGTTCTTCGCGGAGTAGTACCCGCTGCGGACGACCGGGATGCCACTGGCCGCGACGGCACCGAGGAACAGGACATCTGCGATGTGTAGCGGGTAGTCGAGGATGCTCGCTATCGCGGCGTTCTGGCCGGTGAGAAGGAACTCGAAGACTAGACCAAGGATGACGAACGCTGCGCCGAGCCACGTCTTCTTCGCGCGAGAACTCGTCCAGACCTCCGAAGGTGGCGCGATATCGACGCCGTCGGCAGACTCGTCGGTTTCGTCGTCTGCTCCGCCGATCACGTCATAGCCGGCGGCTTCGATCGCCGCGACGACGTCGGCTTTGGTAGTCCGGTCCGGATCGTACTTGATGGTAGCTGTCCCGGTGGTCGGCTGGAGCGTGGCCTCAACGACGCCGTCGACGCGCTGGAGGCTCTTGTCGACTTTTTGCGCACACGACGGACAGTCCATCTCGGGGACCGTGAGACGGGCAGTCAACTCCCGCTGCCCGCCGCCGTTCGGTGGTCCCGCTGTATCCACATCGGAATTCTCTGTCATCACCTCACGGTAGGAGCGGGAGTTCGATATGTCTTTGTTGGAATATTCCAACCGCGGTGTCAGTGCGATGCCAGCCGTTCTTCCGCTACCCGCTCGCCGGCGACGTGTTGCTTCGCCAAATGTTCTTCCGCCCGACGGAGCCGGTAGGTAAGTGTTGACCGAGGCACGTCGAGATGCTCGGCCAACTCGCCGACATCGACCTCGCGGGGCGACTCGTAGTAGCCGTGTTCGACGGCGGCTTGGAGGGCGGCTTCCTGCGCCGGGGGTAATCCGCTCGGTGTTTCGTCGCTTCCTCCAGCTGCTGTCGTCGTGTCCGCGGTGCGGAGCATCTCCATCTGAGCGCATTCTTCGACGGCAACCTCGAGGGAGTCGAAGAATGCCGCCACGTCGCCGTCGCCCGAGTGGATGAGTCGCCACGTGTAGTGGCGGCCCTCATGACGGGTCTCGAACAGCACGCCGTCCCCGAGATGGTCGCGGGCGATGTGGGGAACCGAGGCGCAGGTGGGGGTTCGCTCCCAGTCGGAGTAGAGGACGAGCGTGTCGTCCGTGCGGTCAAGGACGCGGGTGGTCTGGGTGGCGCCGCAGTCCTCGGTGGCGAGACAGTCGGCGTAGTAGTCGCTGTTTCGAAACGCGTCCTCGATGGCGTCGAGTGCGTCCGGAGTGCCGGTGGCATGGTCGACTCGCCAAAGTTGGTCGGCAGTCGCGTGCAACGAAAGCGAGCGGACACGGGCGTCGGGGTAGTCGGCAAGGGCATCCGCCACCCTATTGCACCCCGGCTCGTATTCGAGGGCGAAGACGAGTTCGCGCATACCCCGTCTACGGCCTCCTCCGACATAACCAATGGCACGGGACTACGTCTACTGGTGAGCATCAGATCACGTCGTTCGGGTCGTGGACCTCCTGCATTCGCTGCGCTTCGGCCGCGTATTGGTCCTGGAGATCGGGGTCATCAACCGTGCCGAGATTGCCGGGCCCCGCATCGACTGCCGCTGTCGTATCTCGAATATCGGTGAAGGACGTGAGTGCCCGCTCTTTCCGATAATACTGTTTGCCGTCGGGTGTCGCGTAGGTGAGGATGATTAGGTTCTGTTCATCATCGGAGTAGGTACGTTCGACGAGCCATACTCGCACCTCGTCATCAGCCCGATCTGACATATCCAGACGTTCGTGGGGACTCAGAAAGGGATTGGCGTTATAATCGGTCGACTGACGCAGTTTTCGACGGTGATTCACCACCAGGGATGCGCAGTTCCTGGCGCTCGCCGACCCACTCGCCGAGTTTCTGCTTGAGGTACTGCCTCGCCGTCGACGGCGTGAACACCCCCTTGTCGACCATATCGCCGACGACGTCCTTCAGCGCCCGGAACTGCCCCTTCAGATGGCCGTCGCCGACCGGCTCGCCGTCGTGCCACCGAACGGTCGCGAGCGCCCCGTTCCCGACCGTCTCACCGTTGTCGATTGTCTCTGAATCGTACTGCAGGCCGAACCACAGCGTCCGGTAGGCGGTCACCTCGAAGGTCGGTGACACCACGTAGAACGCCTCGTGGTGGAGGTAGTCGAGATGGTCAGCGATGATCTCGTCGAGGGTGAGCCCGGTGGCGCGGGGCTTCGGCTCGACGACCGTCGACGGTCGATCCTCGTCAGCGAGGTAGCCGTCGACCGCATCTGCCTCGAGGCCATCGGCCAGTTCAGCCAGCAGCTGTTTCGCCCACTTGGAGTTGGTGTCGTCGCCACCGAACGGCGACTCAGCCGAAATTCGGTGCTTGAGCTTGAGGTTCGCTGCGCCCCAATGGCTGTAGTGGAGCGTGTACTGTCCGTCTGTGCGTTCGTACGCAACGAGTGCGCGGTGGCCCATCGAGCAATCACCTCACGGGGCGACCGCTACTGGATCGCCCCGCACCCCTCTCGGGGGACGAACAACGCTACTCCTCGATTGGTTCGGGGGAACTGAGATCCGCGTAGAGGACTTCGCCGTCGCGAACGACGTACCGCTTCGCCAGCACTGGGAAGCGACACTTCGTGAACCCCGCTGTCTGGATGTCGAGTTCCTCGTCAGCTTCGAGGTGGTCGGCAAGTTCTCGCAAGAATTCGTGGGTCACGATGCCGCCCTCGTAGTCCGGGAGGCCGTTCTCCCGCGCCTCGTACACTTCGAAGTCATCGTACCCCCAGATGGTGAGTTCGCCCTTGTCGGTGACCTCCCAGTCGAGCGTCCCGAAGCAGTAGCTCTCACAGAGTTCGCGGACAGCCTGTGGATCCGATACGATCGCGCCGGTTGACGTCGTCGCAGCTTGTAGTGTCGCCATGTCTGGACTCGCGGGAAGCCCCGCACCCCTCTTGGGGGGCGATAAACCGACACTGGAAGTGCCCCTGGCGTCGACGGCGATGACGATCAGTCGTCTGTTGGGGCGTCTGGTCCGCTCCCGTCCTCTGGTCCCGTGAGTAGGCTCACTTCTTCCAGGAGGTCTCTTGCAGTCTCGACTCGCTCTCGATCCGCGTCGTCCAACCGCTCGACGTCGAGGCGGCTGAGATTGCTGAGTACACGATGCATCCAGTAGCCCTGTTCGACTTGCTGATTCATCGGTAGCGCCTCACCACTCGCCGGCGCGGATAGACACTCCACGTGACTGTCGTCGTCGCATCAGGTCGCCACCAGTGCTCGTCGCGACGCGTTGCCGCCAGGAGGTCACTCTCACACCCGTCGTCCAACATTGTGTCCGGGCTGTGGGATGCCTCGCCGGTCGGCCGTAGTTCCTCAACGTCAGAATATCGGTCGTACATCGGTTGGCCATACCTTCTGTCGGTATCGCATTTCAACGTCCGGACGCCTTCGCCCGCAAGGCATTCTTGATTATGCGAGACAGTACAAACATATATGGGAGTAGGGCGCGAACACTGTCCCAAGAGGTGCCAACCATGACCGAATCCTCGCGAGATGGGGTCCAATCGTGGACTGAGTCGATGAGCGCCCGCGACCGCATTCGGGCGGTCGCCGAGTCACTTCGCGAACCCCGCTCAGTTAACTGGATCAGCGAGCAGGCCGACGCCGCCTGGAGCACGACCAACGAGGAACTTCAGGACCTCGTCGACCAGGGCCAGTTGCGTCGCGTCGAGGCCGGCGAGACGACGCGCTACCAACCGGACTACACGCGACTGCTCTTCGAGGAGATCCGCACGCTCATCGAGGAAAATACCCGCGAGGAGCTGCGGAGTGAATTGGCCGCGATTACCGAGGAGATCGAGGAGTGGCAGGCGACCTACGACGTCGAGACGTGGGAAGAGCTTGAACAGTCGCTCGCCGACGGCGACCTCACAAGTGCGGAGCTCCGGGACCGCCGCGACGTCATCGCGTTCTGGCGTGAGAACGAGGAGGATCGCCGCCTCATCAAGCACGCACTGGAACTCTACTCCGACGTCGAAGCTGCCCGCGAGCAGATGACCGACGTGGCTGACCGCGCCACGAGCTAACCCTCCTCTCTCACAGAATGATCTTTCTTGCCGGTCGCGACCGCTATACACAGCGGACCCTCCTCCGCGACGTTCACGACCGATTGACGAACCAGCCAGGGTGTGAAGAGGTCCGCTATCGCCCGTCTCGACGCCGACCCCGGTACGTCATCGCGGGTGTCGATCCGACGACGTTCCTGAGTGACTCGTACGACGCGGCGACAGCACGACTGGAGATTCGCTTCTGGTACCCCGCCGGCGTCGACCACGAATACTACCGCATAAACTGGGTCGAACCGGACCGAAATCTGATGCTCGGATTCCACCAAGATGCCGACCATCCGGACCTTGGGCCCTGTCATATCCAACTCAATCACGAAGACACGCCGGTTGATCGGCACAAGGCGACGTTTCTCGATGCGCACCCACTCGCCGTCCTCGATGACCGACTACAGCAGTTCCCGCCCGCGCTAGATGCGATCCACTGGAAGAATGGAGCGCCCTCGCTCCCTACCTGGCCCGTCTAGACAGCGAGTTCATCGAACCTCTGGTGATGCGTCCAGGCCGTGGTCGGCGTGACGTTTCCGGACTTGGCGATGTCACGGTGCGTTACCCACACCCCCTGTTCCCGCCCCGCTTTGTAGAGACAGGCCGCTGCGAACCTGCCGAATGAACGCCCGCTATGACTGACGTCGGACTTGCGGGTACTCACCGTGTTAACCAACAGAAGCCATCTCCATCGGAGACTGTTGGTTAAACGGTGAGATTCCTACTGCCCTATTCGGGAGCAGGCCCGTAGCGACCTGTGCCACACACTTGGCACTCCCAGATTGGTTGGCCCGTCCAGGTCTCGTCAGGGAGCGACTCGCGTGTACTGAAGCGATGTTCTGTTTCTTTCGTACAGTGCTGGCACTCGAGGGCTGTTACGGTCGGGATTTCAGCTCTGGTACTGGAGGATTTCGTTTCGCGGGGTACTGTTTCCACAGCGATTGCTGGGACGATCCACAGCTGATCGCTGTCGTCGAGCGTGTGCTCGAGGGACGACTCATCGCGAATTCCCTGGCCACGCTCGTCATAGACGCGTGGAATCTCCGTCTGAGAACGATCGCTCCTCTCGTTCCACGCTGTCCGCTCACGGGCCGCTGTTAGTAACGCGTCGCCAGCCGCTGCGGTCACCTCAGTAGCAGCGGGGAGCGTAGGCCAGCGCTCGGTTAGCTGGGGTGCGGGCTCGTCGTCGAGATCGTAGATGAGCGTACAGTCGTCGATGGGCTGGTCGTGACCTGACGAGAGAAGTGTCGCTGCTGCTGCTCCCCTTGCCACGGCGCCGTAGAACGTCCCCGATTCGACGAGGAAGTGGATCACACCACGCAGTGTCTGCTCGGAACTCGCAGCACCCGACTCCGACGCGCCGTCAAGTTCGTGTTCGAGACAGAACCGGCATTTTCGTTGCGACGCCGGGATCGATGCGCCACAGGAGACACAGGATCGGTCTGTGTCGGTTGTTCCGTCCGGATACCCACCCGAATGCGAGGCTTCACGCTGGCGGCTTGGCTGGCCGTCTGCTGGCTGATCCAGCGCTGGGTCCGGCACCAGAGCGCCCTCCCCGACAGGTTGGAACGCCTCTCGGTCTGAGTTGTGGTCAGTCATCGATTCGCTCCGCGTTTCCCCCGGTTTGGTATTTAAACTCAGGGGTGAGAAAATGCGGGGACGGATTCGGCGACGACGGGATAAATCTGACCGCCTGAGACCGATTCAGTCACGGAGCTCGGCGACCGCTCGACCGACCTCGCGAACGTGCTCACTCCGCTCGATATCGAGTTCTGTCGACAGATACTCGACAGTCTCGTCCAGATCCATACCCCCTTGTAGACTCTCTGCCTGTATGTAGGTATTCCTCTACCGGAGGCGTCTCAGATCGCTTGGAGTTCGTCTCGCCGGCTTCGGAGCGTCACGACTGACACCTCTGCTGCCGACGCGACGGTGGATTGGGTAATCAACGCGCCCTGCTCTTGGGCAGCCAGATAGACACAGGCGGCCGCGACGCCCGATGGCTGACAGCCGTTCGTGAGGGTTGTCCCCTCGGCGCGTTCTGCGAGTTCGTTCGCGCGCCGACGAATGTCGTGGTCTAACTCCAGCGCCGAGATCAGGCGTGGAATGAACGACGTCGGGCGCATTGGTGGTGCTGGGAGCTCTAATTCGCGATTCAGTGTTCGGTAGGCGTTGGTGACACGAGCGGACTCGACTCGGGCGGCGTCGACGACATCCTCGAGGAGAAGCGGGTGTTGGTTACATCGACAGGTACCGTAGATACTCGCTGCACCGATGGCTTCGATGGATCTGCCTCGAAGCAGATCCTCGCTCTGAGCGCTCCGGAAGAGCTGGCACGCCTGGTCACGAATCGACTCAGAGAGCTCGAGCGCACTCGCCAGCCGGCGTACCTCGCCCAACCCGTGTGCGAGATTCCGTTCCGCTTTGGACCGCCAGCGACCACGGGTCTGCTCACGTCGCATCCGGGCCAGCTGCCGGCGTTTCTGACCAGAGAGTTCGTTCCCGTGTGCGTCGGTTCCGTGGCCGATCTCGGTCGAGATGCCTCGATCGTGACGGGCTGTAGTGAGTGGTGCGCCTGTTCGCTCGCGCTCGTCTGCATCGTACGCCCGCCACTCCGGCCCGTGATCGATACGTTGTTCCTCGATAACAAGTCCACAGTCCTCGCAGATCGTTTCGACCGCATTCGTAGTGACCCGGCCGTCACACTCTGGACACTGGGTAGCGCTCGACTCTGTTTGGACGTCTTCGTCGAAGCCAGTTTCGTAGATGTCTCTGGTAGTCATCGTTCTCACCATGTTCAGGAACTCGCCAGTACAGCGAATCCTTCACCCATTATGGGTGGAATAAACCTCTACAAGACGGTTCAGATATCTCGGAACCGATGGCGTACAGCGACCGAGTCTGATTCTTATACCAATGAACTGGCTATGCAGGAACTGGGGCGGCACTCAAGGCCACAACAGGGGACCGAATACATATTTATCTAAGGTGAGAGGGGGAGCATATGAGTGATTCACATCTTCGGCGTCTCCATGAACTCAACCGTGAATATCCGGCGGTTGATCGGTCGACATTATATCGCGAATACCACCTTCAGCGCTTCGATATGCTTAATTCAGAGGATGCAATTCCACAGCTCTTGTTCCATATTGTTCCTGAAAGTGCTCTTGATGGATCGCGTCTTGTCGATATCACAGAACTTGAGGAACTGCCTGTTCCCGCGACGTGTCGACCATCGTTTCGGCCCGATAGACTGTTTGAACACGCGGATCCGACATGGAACCATATTGTCGCTCGCTACGAGAATCGAAAAGACCTGAGTTCAGTGGCAACTCTGTATGATACTGGCATATATGAGGCCCGGGGGAGCGGGCTCTGCTATCCAACCGGTCATTCATACGACTGTGACTATGCAGTCAGTTCACAGGATCTTGAATTAAGTCTCGTCACCGTCCTCCAGTTCTATCGTGACGTCCTTCCTGATGAACACAGCGAGAAGGTGTATGCAATCCTCAGTGGGACAAATCTCACGAACGCGACAATAGACCAACATCGGCAGGTTGACCGGGTTGAAGCATTTCCTGAACCTAACCGCACCTCGCGCCTCACACCTCTCAGTCTGTCCGATGAAGACGGTATCCGTGACCAACTCACACCGCTTTTCCGACCATTATCAAACTCTCAGTTCGGATATCATCCCGGTTTCTATTACGATGATGAAGGTGCGTGGGAATTGGATGAACATCTAGAGTAGCGTTGTTACTGGCTTTGCATCCGGTCCAGCTCATTCTGGATTAGATCGGATGGCGGCTCGTAGAAATCAAAGATCTGGTATAGCGGTTGGGTCAAGGTCTCAACCACTTCCGGTAGAGCGTCTTCAAAATCTTGAACAGTGAAGCGTTGACTGGCCGTAACTGTCGCTTGATGTGATTCTCTTTCAATCGGAGGGAAAAGTCCACGGCGATTTTCAATTGAGCCCAGTGTTCGTCCCTCTAGTCCCGTCCATCGGGCTTGCACGGTGACCGACGTGTTTTCCTCACCGAGTTCTCGCCCCAACCGCTTCGCATGTAGCAAGCATTCACCGACTCGCCAGATTGGGAGAATATAATCCAAAACTGTACCTGGCTCAAGTTCATCTTTGCTGTCTTCCTGATAGCCACGAAGCAAGAACAGCATCCCGTCTGGGGATGCACGCCAGTAGTCTGCGTGCGCTGGGTCATCGAATGTTCCGCCGGTATACCACCCTTCGATTGTCTCATCGCGGGGATGTACCTGATCCTCGCTGATCAGCCACGCCGGCCACCCCGTTTCATGACCTTTCACCTCCCGTAGTAGATCTAAGAACTCAGAGAGAGATGGCTGATCAAACTCAGAATCCAGACTGTAAGCAAATGACCAGTACCCGTGACGATAGGGTGAATTATCCATATTTCCGTACTCGTCCATCACGTTGGCTTCCCAGTCTTCCCGCATAGCCTCAGTCCACGAAGCAAGCTGATCCAGCGGATCAATCTCTTCTTCACTTGCTCCTTTTTCGAACCCCGTCAGTACGGTTCGCATTCGATCTAACAGATCATCACGTGAGGCAGTGACACACCGCCGAATCAATTCGTCCCACTCACGTCCTGTCTTCGGTGCTGCACTTTCTGGCCCTGGCCGCCTAATATAATATGTGTTGTAGGTAACGTGTTGGTCTTCAGGGCCAGCACTGTCTGATCGAATCGGCACCCGATGGTCTCCCGGTACATCGATAATTGGAAAGACTTCACCAGATTCTGGATGTTCAATATGGTATACTTCACAGTGAAACTGGGGCTCAGCAAACTTCTCAACGATCCCATTAATCGTATCTTGATCGTAGTGGTCAATCGGATGTGGTCGAGATGGATCCGGTTCCCATGATTCACCGACCTCCTCATATCCAATCAAAATCTGACCCCCACCAGAATTCGCTAATGCGAGCATCGCTTTTGCTACGTTTGCCTTGTCCACATTATCAGACAGATCAAGCCAGCTTTTGATTTCACGATGGACCTCTTCTCGTGGATTACGCAATAGATCCTGCCACCGCTGATCCACGTCTCCCGATTTAACCATATTCCCTCTATGTTTCTAGTCAGCCTAAAAACCTCTCTAGGCGGTAGTTGCTTTTTATTTCGGACGGATACACGCGGTTAGCGAATTCCCGAATTCTGACATACATCTCAGCTCGGTTCTTGAGGTTGTGGCTGCGCGCGCAGCGACCAGCGGGAGCGAGCACGGAGCGGTGGGTGGGGCGGTGGGGCCTGGGCCGGTCCGGCACTCACGAAAAAAGAAAGGGCGTTGCCCCTACTCCTCCCACCAGCGGCGGTCGCGTTCTGGGAAGACGATCATACTGTCGTAGGTCACGGCGAGTGAACATCGTCCCTCGTACCAGTTCTTCTTAACCGCCCGCATTCGGACGGTGTCCCCTTCTTGGACGAAGGCAGGCTCCGATTTTCGCCACGAGGTGAACTTGATTTTCCCGGTGTCGTCCGCGACCAAGCCCACTTGAGCGATCTTCCGGCTGGAAGCATCCCAGAGCTGAACGACTTCTCCTTCGATGCTCACCTCATCCGTCTGCACGTCCGGGACGTCCTCGATCGGGCAGATGGCGCCGGGGGCCGCCTTGAGTGCATCCATCGTGTCGAACACTGCTTTGGTGATGTCTTGCCCCTTGGCGACCCGCTTTGCGAGCGCCCGCGAGACGGCCGCCCGACTGTGACCGGTGCGAAGCCGCTGTGCCATCCGGTCTGCTTCCTGGTTCACCTTCGCCAGCTCCATCCGGGAGAGACGCTCTCGCGGATCCGTCCGGTCCGGGGTGCGTTCCGCCCGCTTACGCTGTCGCCGTTCGGTGACGACCTTGCGAGTTCGCTTCGCCCGCCCGTCTTGGGTGCCGAGTTCCGCCTGGGCGCTGATGTGGTCCAGTTCGGCCTCCCGGGCGCGAATCTTCTCTTCCTGCGCGAGGGGCAGGTGCGAGAAGTCCTGGACGATGCCGTCTGGGTGGTTGGAATCCACCTTCGCCTGCTTTTCCTGCTGAACCGTCGCTCGGAACTCCGGTTTGTCGTCGACGACCTTGAAGCCGTCCTCGTCGACGCCGGCGTCTTCGGTTCGTTCGAATGCCTGTTCATCCACCGTAACGACCTTGCGACTCGAGTTGTTACTTGACATTGGTATCCTCCAGATACCACTGAAGGCGCTCGTGCGCCGCCACCGCGATGCCCCTAACATCGCGGTTTTCCGACGACGTCGACGACCGATAGCACCGACTGCGCGCTCTCGCTCGCGCCTTCGCGAGCGCCCTACCGGGCGCGAGCGAGAGCGCGCCCGAGTGCGGCGACCCCAACCAGCACCGCGCGCCGACCCGCCCGGAGCGAGCGGCCAGCGGAGAAAGCGTGGGGGGTGAGCAGCCACGCCGCGCAACCCCCCGCGCTTTCCCGCTGGCGCCGAGGGCACATTCACTTTAGCCCGGCAGCCCGCCCGCTACCGCAGGCAGGCAGCCCGGAATGGTCGGTCGCGAGCGACGCGGAGGGCGGCAGCGGCGAGCGGGGCGGGCCGGTACGGACACACCTGTCCACCCGGCTGCGCCGCTCGGATGGTCATTCACCGTCCTGGCGGACTCAGAAAGGGCGAGGCCGCCTCGGTCGTCCCCCGACCCCGCAAGCACCGCAGGGACGAGGAGCGCAGCGGTGGTCGCGGGATGCCGAGCGGCCGAGGGCTTTCAGGGAGTGTCGCTGTCGACGAATTCGATCGCGCTACTAATCCGGTGCCCCGGCTGGCTCGTCGAGAAGGACATCGACGCCGTCGTGGGTGACGGCGAGTTGGATCCCCTCCACGGTGAACCGGACTTCCACGTCCCCGGCTGAGGATGCGAGAAGCTGCTCGAGTGCCTCGACGTCAACAGCGTCGTGGAGCTGATACGAGTCGGTGGGGAGCCCGTGGGCTTCCAGTGTCTCGACGATTTCAACGAGTAGATCGGGGGATGGATCTGAGTCTCTCGGGGTGGAGGGTGCCATTATGGCCTCGACGGGTAGATAGGACGAACAGGAGTTAAAAATGGGGGCTCGACGGCCTGTCGCTGCGGCCTTTCAACCGGTCCCTCAGTGGTCGTCCTGTGCGTTTAGCTCCTCGAGAAACCAGCTGGCTGCGGTTCCGATCCGAACGCCGTCGACGTTGCGCATCTCAAGGCCGTTCGTGGCGGTCCGGAACGGCTCGTCGTCGACGAGGATGCGGTTGATGACTGTCCGGACCGACTCCGTTCCGTATCTGTCGACGAGAGCCGCGACCGCCGTATCGAAATGTGCATCCTCGTGCTCGGTTCGCGGGTTCTGCGCCCGGTAGATCACGAGGTCAACCACATCGTCGACCGATGCGTGCTCGGGATTCCCGGTTTGCTCACGAACATTATAGTTGGCCTCTGTATCAGGCATTGCGAGTCACTCCGCCGCGTCGTCCGTATCGGTCGTCGCCGAGTCGGTTTCTCGTTGCTCACGGATTGCAGCCAGCGTCTCCTCAAGCGTACCCACACAGCCGATCGCTGCGAGCTCATCGGCAATCTCGTCGATGAGTGCGGCTCGCTCGACGGCAGTCTCGTCGCCGGCGGTCCTGTCGATCGATGCGACGCGAAGCGCCCGCGTTTCGTGCCAGCCACAGTCCCAACAATCGCGGGTCACCTCGATCTGCTCGTCCTCTTCCGCTGCGAGGACGGCGTCGGACAGCGACGTCGACAGGGGCCGGTCTGGTCCGACCTCGAGGGTGACGGGGGACCCGCACGCGGGGCAGTCCATAGTCATCCCGAGGAGCGCCCGTCTGTTGAAGATAGCGGAGCAACGAGACAGCGACACAACCAGCGCTGCTGAGTTCGCGGGGTGGGACAGCTACGGACAACTGTGACCCTCCCGCAGTGGTCGCCGTACCACTCGCGTCGACGACCGCTCGGCGGGTCAGTCAGAGACGATGTGTGCCTCGAGGTCGCGTGTCCAGTACGTTGCTGGCCCGCCTGGACTACACCGCGCACAGACCTGTATCGGGCCTTCGAGATGGCCGAGTTCGATTCGAAACCGTGTGAGCGCTGCGAGCGCGTTGACGACGAGGCCACAGCTGTCACAGGCGTAGTGATCACGATCATCGGGATCCGGCGTCTCTTGGATCGCACAGTCGACGCAAATCGGGTGGTTGACCCGCTCTTCCTTCCCCCACGTGTAGGCGATCCCAGTCTCTATCCCGGATGGAGCCTCGCAGAAGGCACAGCCGGCCAGCGTCTGCTGCATCACCCATCACCCTCGCCGGCGTCCCGGGCGGCCGTCCAGCCTGTGTGGAAGACGGCGAGCTGCTGCATCGATTCGAACGCTGTGTTGCTGGGCTCGTGAACGAGGAGCCGCTGGTCGACGACCGGTGTGACTGTCCCGGCATCGAGTAGCTCTCGAACCAGCTGGCGGGCCGTCTCGTCGTCAAGATCCGCCGTCGATGGTGACCGCGCATCCCGATCCTGAGCGAGCAATTCCGCTTCGAACCGTTCGTGATCGTCTGCCGTATCGTCGTATCTATCCGGACCAGACATACAAATCAGGGGCAGCACAGGAACCGCCCCGCACCCACTCGGGGGCACAATAAACAGTCGCCACAGTCACCATTCTCAGTCACGATGTCGATCTGC
This sequence comes from Halobaculum roseum, assembly GCF_019880245.1. Taxonomy (NCBI): domain Archaea; kingdom Methanobacteriati; phylum Methanobacteriota; class Halobacteria; order Halobacteriales; family Haloferacaceae; genus Halobaculum; species Halobaculum roseum. Next base: position 109,325 of record NZ_CP082289.1, on the reverse strand, counting down.
TCCTTCACCCTCCACGCCCCACGCCATCGTCCGGGTGGCAGCCTACTCTCGCTTGGCCAGCGGCCTGGCATCTCGGCCCTGGTGGCCGCGAACATAACTTTGGGCCGCCACCCCCACCACATATCGGTTGATTTTCCTGCTGTCTAGTGGCACAATTCGCCTCCAAATCGCAAGACAGCAATACCTGACACCAGATTTCGGGGGCTGTCCGGGAACTCCCTCGTCGGTGAGTCTGGTGTCTAGTGCTGCCGTCCTACGATTTGTTGACTCAGCACGACTCTCAGCATACCTGGTGTCTAGGGGAGGTCGTCGCTGGTGTCAGGTTAACTGTTCGGACGATTTAACCGAAATGGCCCTGTCGAACTCTGAAGAAAGTGAAAGAAATTCTGGTGACAAACGCTTTTCACCCTCTTTTATATACTGTATAGTATGTCTGAAAATGAGAAAAGCTTCTTCGAGTATACCGAGTTTTATTCTGACTCAGAGACTCAGGATCCCGAAGAGGTTATTCAGGATCGTCAAGACCCGGAGATAGCGTACGCTCACATATGTAAAATCGCAGGGACAATCAACGCAGGGTTGGATGCGGTACCTGAGGACCAGCGGGATACTGTAAAGGTGTACTCGGTCGTGGATCTTTTCCGAGCAACGATGCAGTATATCGAGGAGTTTGGATCCTATTTCAGATATCTCATTTTGAATAAGGAATCCTATATTAATGAGATTATCCGGACTTCAAGCGGAGATATACGGCCACTCTTTGAGGCTATTCTGGAGGAGGAACTTGATGGGTATCTTGATAAACGAGATGTTGAGGCTGACTCGAATGAGGTTCTGAGTTTGATCTTTGGGTATCAGGCGGTGCGAGAGGGAGCGATTAGTTTCTCAGAGGAAGAACTGGAAGATGTTCCAGTTGATGTTGGGTTGGCTGATATAGAGATTCACGAAGGTGAGGGTGAGGATATCCCTGAGTCGATGGAGATGGAGTTGTTAGTCGAGGATTCGATTGAGAATCTGAGAAATAAACTCAAGAATATTGCTGTCTTCTATTTGAATTTCCGAGAGGCGTACAACGCCGTTAAACACGGCAATCGGGTTACGGTTGGTGACAGTACTGGGTTTGAGCTCGGGAATGACGAGTTACTCGATGATCGAATTGTTCTCGATGATGAAGTCATTCAGTTCCTGTGTAAGTACTCTGCTGATTCACAGGATGGTGAGCCGTATCTGCTGACTATTCCTCGATCGATTCTGGAAGAGAAGACTCTGAATGTCGTCGAAGATGTGTATACTCTCTATACCCAGGCATATGATGTGGCGACTTTAGATGAGGGTGAAGAGATTAATCTCAGCTTCTGGAAGTCCACCGGTGGTGGTGGCCAGGATGAGAATGATTTGATACATATCGCTAATCCTGATTCTCGGATTCTATTGCCGAGAAATGTAATGCCGGATGTAATTGAGGATTTGCAGGTTCCAGAAAAGTCAACAGTAGAGTGGATCGGTAATTGGTCTCTTGCCGGCGACACGCTGGAGTTTGAGGTAGAGTTTGGTTCGGAGCCTACACCTGAGCATCCAATCCACGTTGAGATTAATTGGGAGAAGACTGCCGATGATATCCACGAATTCGGAGAAGGCCAGTTCAATTTTAATGTTGATCCTGATGATCTGAGTGTTGAGCAATACTTTGAGATGCTCAAAATCCAGGATAAGGATGATATCCGGAGGGTAGAATTTGAATTCCCAGATTCGGATAAGACGTATCAGCAGCGGCTTGAGGAGCCTTTCGAAGGTATCGATTTACCTGAGCCCGAGGATCGTGATATCCTCGAGTTTGTGAAACGTGTGGGGTTGGCGACGGATACTCGGATTCCTCTTCCGGAGTTTATCACGGAGAAGCATCGGGAGGTGTACGATGACTACAAGGATTCCGATTTGGACTCTGATACAGCAGAGGAGATTCTTTCTGAGCTTCAGGAGCGAGGTGAAAAGGTTCGGCGGTCATTAGTGGGTGTTGCTGTCTGGGAGGGTGATTTCTCGGATGTAGATGTTGATGAGGATGAGCCGGCACACGCTGAGGATTTAGGCGAGCTCCGTGCTATAATGGGTTTGAGCGAATCTCAGGATGCGGATGATATGGAACGTTTTCCTGGGGAAGTACGCTGGACACACCCTGAGTCGACGAAGTATACACCTGATGAGTTACTTGATAAGCTGCGAGAAGGGTATGGGGAGACGGTCGGTGAGCTCCAGCGTTCGGAGGTTGATAGGGAGGAGGCTGAATCGGAGTTTAGTCATCGGATTCGTTTCGGGCACGAGACTATGTGGGGAACCTTTGATAAGCACGTTATCGATATCTTCCCAGTGTCTGAGGGGGCGTTTGATAGAGAGGATTCGCCGGAGACGTGACTGTTGAGGTAGTTTAAGATTTGATGCTGAGTGAGTGAGATGTCTACCGATTGGATGAAATGAACCTTCTCGCCCTGTCAAGTGGGGATCGATTCTCGTCCTGGTTTCCCTGATTTGGCTCTTGCTCGAACTCACGTTCTTCGAGAGCAGCCTCTAGCCGATCACGTTCAGAGCGGACGGTAGCGAGCTCCGATTGGAGATGGTTGACCTTTGTTTCCAGCCCCTCGATTTGCTCCGATTTCTCCTCCAGTTCAGATTCGAGACGCTTGATTTTCGCTGTCAACAGACGGTTCTTTTCGCGAAGGTGAGCCCGGTCCAAGTCACCAGGTCGATCGTCACTCGTAGGAGATTCGGGGGGTGACTTCGATTCATCGTCAGCTGCGTTCTCCTCGGGCGTGACCCGCTCGCGCCCGTGGTTCAGGTCCGTGTCTTCGATGGCTTCTAGCGTCTCGTTGTAGGTTTCGTACCCGGGGAATCCCTCGTAGGTTCCTTCCTCGCCCTCACGATCGACGAACGCATTCTCCGGACAAATCTCGAGCGCGACAGCCGCTTTCCGAACGGCCCAGAACGGCATCTGGTCGTAGGTCCCGCCGTCGACGCGGTCCGATCCGGCCTCTGGAACCCACACCGGAATGTCGTAGCCGGCGCTCCGCAGTTCGTCGACGGCAGCCCAGTAGTCCTCCCCGTCGAGGTCCGCATCGGCGGCGGAGATAATCCCCGTCGCGAGCGCCATCAGCTTCGCCGGCCCGCCCCCGGCGTTAACCTTCGAATCGCCGAAGGTATTGGCCTGCTCGTCGACGAAACAGGATTGCCCGCTCTCACTGTGGCGCCAGCACGGGTCGAACTGCGGCCGCGGCTGGTTCGGATCCGTATCGTAGGCATCGCTCGCGTAGTGACGGGCAATCTCGGTGATGTCGATATCCTCGACAGCCTCGTAGACGTCCTCTTTGAACGGCGTAACGGGACGGCCTTCGAGGGTACCGTCGAGTTCTGCCATTCGCTCTTCGCGTCGCTGGAGCGCTGCCTCACGCTGTCGCTGGCGCTCCCGTTCCCGCTCACGCTCCGCTTCCACCCATTCCTCCAGCGTGGCCTGCCACCCCCCGTGGTCCTCGTACAGGTCCGGCCAGAGCGTCGCGACAAGCGAGTCGACGCAGTCCGTGTGCTCGACTCGCGTGAGGTCATCGGCCCAACTGACCGCCTGCTCGAGGAGTGCGTCGTCGACACCCTCGAACGGACGGAGTTCGTAGCGGACGTTGTCGGTCGCGATGGGCGTGACGACGGCATCGTGGTCGGCGTGGATCGAGAGTGGCGGCTTGTACTGGCGGTTCTTGTTGTTCACCCAATCGGGCTGAATGACGTCGCCGGCGCCGTCGACGCGCTCGTTCACGCGGGCCTCTGCCTTCTGGAGCCATGCGTTCGAGCGGTCGAGGAACTCGTTGAACACCCGTTCGAGCGCATCCGGATCGTCATTGAAGTGGTCCGCAATTGGTAGTGTGGCCTCCGGGGCCCCAAAGACGTACGCGCCCCCGACGGAGTCCAGCGCATACACCGCCTTCCGCGTGCCGTAGAGCGTTGCATACTCGTCGATGTAGGCGTCGAGGGTACGCTCGACGAGGGCACGCGTCTCGCCATCCAGGTCGCCTCGCTGCGGCTTGATGTCGTCGGCGAGGTCAATATCGCCCCAGGTGGGAACTGCCCGGAGGTCGGCATACCCGGGGGTTGGGGGCTCATCCTGCCAAACGGTCGTCCCCTCAGACTCGTCGTAGCGACAGGGTTCCCACTGTTGGAAGGCGGTCGGTGTCTTGTAGGTGGTGACGGCATAGAGGGTCCGGTTGAGGCGGTCGTGAATCTCGTCGTAGTCACGATCGAGGCGGGCAACCCGTCCGCGCTGCGGATACCCGGCCTTAATCGCCTCGACGTCGTCGTGGTCGCGTTTGATGTACCATCCGACGAAGTCGTTCAACCCGATGGTTGGATAGTTCTTGACAGTCGCCAGCGCCTCGTAGATGGGTTTGGCACGACGGTAGTGCTCGCGGATGGCTGCCTCGGAGAGCGTCATTTCGTGTGCTCCTGCACCTCCTGAGCGGGAGCGAAACGACTACGCACTGGCATCATTCGGTTCCTCCTGGTCGCCGGCGTCGTCCAGCTCGATTCCGACGTAACAGCGTCGCGTCTGACCGTCCAACCACTTCTTGTCACGCTCGAACGCAACGTGGTCGCGAAGCGTACGTGTGAACCGGTTTTTTGGCTTCACCTCGTACTCCTCGGCCGTCGCATATTGCTCGTACGCATCGTAGACCTCAGCGACCGCGACGACCCCGTCGCCGGATTTAACGATGCTATCGCGGACGAATGCTTGGATGCCGAACGGATCGTTCTCGTGGTCTTCCTGCTTCATAGATTGCTTATCGGCAGGTTCGTCTGGCTCCACACCTGCCAGATGGAGTTCATTGTTTTCGATCGCCTCAATGAGCCCAGCAAGGTCTTTGGTCGCGTCAGAGTCTCGAGTGTAGAGCTCGAGATTCTGCTCATCCTCGATGACACCTATCGCATACGAATCATCCGTGTACTCCGGAACGGGTAGGTCGGTACTGGGCACGAACGGGCGCTTGACAGGTACCCAATCCGCTTCGAACGCCTCACGTGACTCGTAGGACTCGGGAAGTTCTCCCGGCCTAAAGACGGTGTATGACTCGCTCTCGGCGTCGTAGCTGTACGTCGCCGGGAACTGATCTTTCGACACAGCGTCGAAGGAGTCGATCCGGGCGTGCTGGTCTCCGGCACTATCCTCGAGGACGAACGCACCGTCCCGCTCGAACCAGCGGGTGTGGCGACTACCACCAGTGGCCGGTCGGACGGCCGTCACTCCATCCGCGGCTCGCGCACCACCGTTGAATGTGACGTTGTGGTTCATCGTATACAGCCGTGTTTCCCCGGAGGAGAGCTGATTTCGCGGCTCGCTGAGGATTTTCGCAAGCCGGTCGGCAATCTCGTCAGCCGGCTGATCGTCGTGGTCTGCGACGACGAACAGCGGGATTCGCTCCTGTTCCTGGGCCTTCCGGAGGTTCGTGAGGACCTTCGCCGGCCGGACGTGGGTGGTGGTTTCGACCTCCACCTGGAGCTCCCGGTCGAGATCCGGATGCGTCGCGATGGCATCGGGGCGGGACTCCCCGTTCTGATCGAGGACCTCCACGGAGAACCCCGCAGTTGCGAGGGATTGCTCGACCGTTTCAAGGACTGCATCGTGGTGCTCGCCCCCGCCGGTCGGTGATGTCGACGTGTCGGGCGCGGCTGCTTGCTCACCCTCGTCTGTGAGCCGACACTGCACCGACGAACCACCGTCCGGGAGATCGACCTCGATGAGCGAGGACGCCTCCCTCACTTCTGGTAGTGTCTCGTAGCCCTGCGCCTCGATGGTGTCTTCCTCGATGCGCGAGAGCAGTTCCTCATCGACGTCCTCGACGGAGACCCAGCCGTTCGTCTCACGTACGTCGTTCGACAGCTGGACGGCGCGAATCGCACGGGCCATCGCGACTTCCAACGGTAGGTCATCCGCGTTCTCCAGAGCGACGTCAGTCGCAGCGTCACGGCTCTCCACGGTCGTCCCGCCGGCGACCCCGTACTCCTCGCGGGTATGCTCGTGGACGGCGTCCAAGGCGTCTTGGAATCGCTCTTCTTGCGTCCCGGTCAGTGGCTGCTCGCTATCGGGATGACCGGGTGGAATCGGAAGGGGTTCGATACTGAACGGGTCGGGGCCGGTTTCGCCGAACTCTGGGCTCGGGAGCTGTGCGATCCACTCGCCACGCGGGAGGGAACTGATCCGATTCTTGAACTCGACGGGATCCATTGCCTCGTGTGAGAGTGCCTCGGCGATGTCGGCGTCGACGGCGATCTTCCCGACGAGCGGACTGCCGATGTTGTTCAGGACGTTCAGGTAGACCTCGCGGTTGCCGGCCTCCTTCATCTGCTCAGGGAACTGCGTCACGAGTTCGATGGATAGCCGGAACTCCCGCCCCTTTTCGAGCAGCGTCGTCAGCGTATCAGAGACGACGACCGACGACGCTTCGTCGATGAGCAGGTTCGCCACGTAGTCGTCTGGCTTGCGGGCCAGCTCGTCGCCGTCGCGACGCTTGACAGCATCGTAGAGCTGCGTCAGAATGACGCCGGTCATCACACGGGCGGCCTCGTCGCGGAGATCGCCGAGGTCGAAGATGACTACTTTGTCCTCGTCGAGGAGGTCGCGGAAGTCGAACTGTGACTCGGTATTGTTGAAGATCCGCCGGAGATGGGCGTCCTGCGTGATGTAGTCCATCCGGTTGCTGATGCCGCTCACGACGTTCGAGAACGTCGCCGGGTTCGAGCGCAGGTGTCGCTCCAGTTTCTCGGCGACCTGCGGGTCGCTGGCTCGCGGTGCATCTTCGGGTGTCGAATCTGGTGGCCCGGCGGCGTGGAACTGGGTCACCGCCTGCTCAAACTGGTCGTGGGTGAAGTAGTTTGTATCCTGCCGGAAGTGTCCGTTTTCGAGGCCGTACTCCTCGTCGTACATCGCCTTGATGAGGTACTTGATGAGCGTCGGCGAGGCGATGGCGTCCTCGTACCGCTCCGGCCCCATCACGAGCTTGATGAGCTCCTCGTAGTGGTCGGCCTTGTCCTGAATCGCGTCGACGCGTCGGACGCCGTCCTCCAATGCCGGCGTGATGTCGAAGAACGCGAAGCCAGGCAGGATGTCGGGCACCGAGAAGTGGAGGACGTTCTCCTCGAGGTCGTCGGTGCCGAAGCGCTTCGCGTGAGCCCGCATATAGTTCTCGGGGAAATTCCCGCCCTTGGAGTCGATGATGAACACTGGCCCGTTCGTCTGGTCGTACAGCGAGAGGGCGTCGTTTTCAAGCGCGACCGATTTGCCGGCGCCGCTCTTCGCGAACCGGCCGACGTGGAACGGAAGTAGATGCGGGGGAATCCGCATCGGCTCCGACGTGGGCGTACCGTCTTCCCCAAGACCGCGGCCGATCGCCATCCCGGCGTCCGTGAACGCATCCATGTGGTCCTGCGCCGGGAGTGGCAGGGGCGTCCGGCTCTCGGGTTCGGCGTCGGACCCCCGCCCGCCCTCGGTCGTGAGGTCAGTTGCCGGCGGAACGACCACGAAGTTCGCCAACTCAGCCGGCCCGAGGACGAGATCGGGGCGGGTCTTCCGCCAGTCGCTCTTGGTAGCCAACGTAGCGTTGAGTACCCGGTCGGCGTGCTTCTTGGCTCGCCGCCCCTTTCGAAGCCCACGGCGGATGCGCTTCGGTCGGAGCCGATAGTGCGGCCCGTTCAGGTGATCGAATACCGACCCGATATCATCGAGACGATGGTCAACCCGCTCTCGTTGTCGGTCGGAGGTCACGAGCGAAAGTGCCCGCATATTCACCGTGAACGTGTGCTGTGGCTCCTTCTCGTCGATAGCCTCGACCCGCTCTCGCCCACCGATGTCGAGATACCGACGCTGTCGCCCGGTGTTCGACGGACTCTGTGGTTCGTTCTCTGTGTTTCCGAGGAGTTCTCCGAAGAACCAGTCGACGACCCGGTCTTCGCCTTCACGGAGCTTCCGCTGGCGCTCTCGTGCCTCGTGCGTCCAGTCCGATTTCCGCTGAAAGAGTACCTGGAACGCGATCGGGTGTTCGGCCCGGGTCAGCTGATCGATGAGTGACGCGAGCGGGGCCCGAGCGTGATCGTCATCGTCGTCTTCCGTATTCGTGAATTGGGGTAGTGTCGTCATCCAGTCTTCCCGCCGGGTAGCCTGCCCGTGCCAACTGATTCCGAGTGGGGTCGTCTCATCGACGGTCGGTTGCGTATGAGCCGGCTGGTGATCGGCATCGAGTTCGGAGTCGGACGGACCAGCCGCTGTGGACTCGTCACTCGAATCGGCCTCGAACAAGACTTCGTCCTCGTCCTGCGACATAGTGCTCTCCGACAGCACACTTCCGCCATCACCGACCGGTTCCTGCCCCGTCGAATCGAAGAGAGTCACGGGCTCTGAATCCGAATTCGGGTCTCCGGAGAATTCCTCAGCTGTCCTGGGGTTCATTCCGTGGCTATCGTCACCTCCGGCACTGTGGTCCTGAGACGGGTCTGCTGTCGATGGGAGTAGCTTCGTTTCCAAGTCAAGGGTGACCCGCTCGAACGTGACGGTCGGAGGATACAGCGTCCGGAGGCGTTCTTCGAAGGCATCTAACCGGCGGTCGGCCCCGTAATAGAACTCGACCGGCTCGTCTGCCCCCTCACTCACTGCGAGGAACTCGAACACCGGTGGCGGATCGCCGAAGGGACCGATACTTGCGAGAAGTCCGTCGTTGCCAGCGTCAAGGCCGTGGAGGCCGGCCAGTTGACGGACTACGGTCTCCGGCGCGAGATCGCTCCGGGAGGGAGTGATCCGGATGTACTCGTCGCCGTTAGCCACTGACGGGATTTCTGACGGGGTCTGTTCAGTCATCCTCCTGAGTGGTAGTGCTAGTTGGTTCACCGCCGTCGGCACGCGTTCCGGCGGGTCGGCTATCTGGATTCGTCACGCTCGTCGTCGGCTCGGGTTCAAGCTCGGCCACGTCCGCAGCGCCGCCGTCGATAACGTGAGCCTCGTAGTCACTTGCCCGAATTCGGAGTGGGAACCATCCCTCCTGGTCGATACCGACGAGCGCCTCAGAGTAGCCGTCCTCGTCTTCCCCGGCCTTCGCGGAGGTAACCCAGTTCACCTGCCGCTCGCTGAGGTCGAACCACTTGGCGATCTTCTCTTTCTCCTCATTGACGCGGTGGAGGACGGTCAACGAACAGAGGTTCGCGATGGTGCGTGCCTCCGGCGTCAGCGCGAATTCACCCCCCGTTTGCGTGATGAATTCGAGGCTCAGATCGAAGTGGCGGCTGTGCCGGACGGCTGTCTCCAGGAAGTCCAACGAGACGGCGTCGTTCATCAGGTAGTGCGCCTCGTCGATACAGAAGACGACGCGCTTGTCGGTCTGTTTGACCCGCTCGTAGACGCTGTTGAACAGCACCTGCATCATCAGGCTGGTCTCCGCCCGGCCACGGGTCCCCTCCTCCTGGTGGAGATCGAGGTAGATGACCTTCGAATCGAGGTCGAACTCGGAGGGGCGAGCCAGATTCTCGAGTTCACCGCCCTCGCGGAATGACGGTCGGAGGTCCTTGAGTAGCGACTGAGCATCGGACTGGACGGCTTCCTGCTCCCCATCCGTGACGTAGCCGTACTCCTCGGGGTCTTCGACCATCTCTTCGAGGACCGTGATGACGTCGTGGATGGTGGGCGAGTCCCGGGTGTGCGTCTCTGGATCGCGGGTGATCCCGCGCTTCTCGTAGGCTTCTTGGACGGCCCGCCGGAGCGTCTGGTTGCGCTCGCCGAGTGGATGGTCTGCGACGTGCTCGAAGAACGTCGCGAAGAAGGTCATCACCCAGTTGATCTGCTCGCCCCACGGGTCGATGTCGTCGACCTCCTGCAGGACGTGGTCGGGCGTCGGTTTGATTTCCAGCGGGTTCAGCCCCCGCCGGCCACCGACCGTGATCCGCTCGCCATCGAGCGCCTCGTTGACGCCGGCGAACCCCCGCATCGGGTCGAGCATAATGACGACCGTATCCTCGTCGAACATCGCCCGCCGCACGAGCCGGAGCTTCGTCGCGAAGGATTTGCCTGCGCCGAGCCGGCCGATAACCATCATACAGTAGCCGGTTTGCCGTTTGAATCGGTCGAGGATGAGTGGACTCGAATTCAGCGCGTACGTCCCGTATTCGATACCGGGTTCCGCAAACGCACCGGAAACGAAGGGGAACATCGCGCCGACTGCCCCGCCGAGCATCGGCGTCTTGCTGTCGAGCGTCTCGTTGAACTGATCCAGGGCGATCGGGCTCGCTGAGGTGAACGTCTTCAGCTGTGACCACCGGGGCGTCACCGGCGTCAGATTCGCAGGCGCTTGTCGGGCTGTCGTCGACACCGACTCGGCGTCGATGTTCTCGCGATCGTTGCCCCTGACCGTGAGATACATCGAGACGTCGAACGCCTGCATCGTCGTGTTCCGAAGGACGTCGTACATCTCCTGGTGGTCCTCGAGGTCTTTCTCGACGCCCCGGGCGCTCGCACGATGCTTCTCGGTCAGGTACTCGTAGTCGGCTTCGAGGTCCTCGATCTTGTTCTCCAGCGAATCCAACGTCTCTCGCGTATCACGAGGATCGATGTGGATGCTGACATCTGTCTGTTGGGTCTCGGCGGCCGCGTACAGTTTTTCGAGGAAGCCATCCATCGGAGCATCGGGATACTCACCGACCCACAGACTCTGCGCCCACTGGGTGTCAGTCCGGAGGGCGCTGGGCGTTCGCTCGATACTCGACGGCGAGACGACGGTCTGATGGATCTCGGGGATGCCGTCGACTGCCTCACCGTCGGCCTCGTAGTCCACGGTAAACTGTGATTCAGCATCTTCCCCCTCTTCGTCGGGGGCCTCGTCTGCGGTCGCCTCGTCGTCAGTTTCTGAACTATCCGAGCCGGTGAAGGGCAGCAGGTTTCCAATCATGACTTGTTGATGACGGGGGACGTTCGAAGCACCTGTTCGGGGTCGCCGTACTCGATTTCCGTGCCGGTCCAGTATTCCGCGATGAGGCGGGTGAGTTCGGCCGCATCAACGGGGCGCGTGTCACACCCCTCGATGCCGCGGAGGCCGCGCTCGACCCGCCGGCGCCGCTCGTCCAGTTCCTCGAGCATCGCGGCTCGCTCTTCCTCCTCCGGCGGCGCCGTGACAATCTGGATGAGGATGCCCAGTACGGGGATCCTAGCGAGCTTTTCGAGGAGGCTGGCCCGTTCGTATCGGACCTCCTCAGGTCGTACCGGAATCAGGACGTAGTGGTCGCGAATGGTCATCTGACGCTGCGCCAGCTCCCGGTCGTACCAGTCGACGTAGTGTTCGATGAGCGCCTGGAGTTTCTCGTTCGATTTGACGTCCGGGTCGCTCAACCGGTCTTCGTACCGCCCGACGTACTCGTCGGCGGGGAACGCCTGCGTCGTCGAGTAAATCTGGATCGGGAACTCGACGGTCGTATTGACGAAGTCCTGGAAGGCCTCCGCCTTCTGGGCCCACTCCTCGTCGGTCGCGAGCGCCATCGTCGGTGGCGACACCTGAACGGCTCCGACAAGAGCCCGGTCCGTCCGCTCGATGGCGTCTTGTCGCGGGTAGACGCGCTCGACGTGAGTGTACTCCTTCGCCTCCTCGTGGGCGATCTCCGTCTCGCTGCGGTGGAAGTTCACGAACAGACCGAGCCAGTCGAGACTGTTGGTGTAGCCGGGCGTGAGGTAGACGAACAGCCCACCGAAGGCGATCGCAATCGCTGCGAGGGGGATCGTGAGGGCGGACACCGGAATGCCACGAACGGTGAGTGACGGTGGGATAACGACCTGCGTCACCAGGACTACCAGTACACCGGGAAGACCGGCGACGGCGAGGTCCGTCAGCGAGTACTTCCCGAGGAACTGGGTGTCGGTACCGAGTGACTTCGGAATTCGTTTCGCGGGGTCAGTTGCGGAGCTCATGGGTTGTTAGTGGATATAGCGTGGCGGGTCATCTGCTGAATCTGGATTCCGGTTCCGAGTCTGGGGGTCCCGGAACGCATCGTCTCGATCGAATTCCTCGCCTCCGTCGTTCCCACTACTATCCTCGCTGGTGGTGGAGCCGGCCGTAGAATCATCATTTCCGCCGCCGAGGTTTCCGCCTCCGCTGTTTCCTCCCCCTCCACCGCTGCCGTCGGTGATCGCTTCACGGAGGCGAGAGCCAGTCGTATTGAGTCGTTGGCCGGTAGAGTGGGCTCTCGAATCACCAGAGTTCAAGACGTATTGGCCACCGCTCTTGACTGCGGGCTCATCGCGCACTCCTCGAACGAAGTTTCTCCCACCCTGTTTGGCCGATTGGACTTGTTCACGCCCTCTAGACAACCGACTACGGGCCTTCTCAGCAGACATATGCCTGGCCGCCCTGTCGGCGATGAAGAACAACGCCCCGGCCTGCCAGAACAAAACAAACGGAGAGGCAACGGCGAGAAGCGGGATAACGAGTGCCGTCAACCAAGCCCCGAACTCACCGGCTGAGGGGCCGAAGCTCGTCCCCAAGATGTCCCCGAGACGGAACAGGAGAGCAACTGGAACCGTCATAAACAGGAAAGGGACGTAGAACCCGGCCAACTTCTTCATGAATTTCGAGACTAGGGCGAACGGCCCGACGCCAGGGATCCAGAATACAATGAGTAGTGGCATCAGGAACACAAATAGGTAGAGTGCCAGTTGTCTCGCTAGGTAAATCAGGCCGATCAACACGAATAGGAGCAAATTCGTTGAGAGAGCGACGACCGTGCCGAGCACGCCCATCCCAGTGAACGACAGCGTCTGGAATAGCGAGATTTCTGACACCGAGGGGACGAGGAACCCAGCCAATGCATCCATAAACCGCAACGATAGCGCTGAGATCCACCACCACGACAAGATACCGAGCAGTCCAGCGAAGGCGCGTTTCTTGAGCTTCGAGCGATGGTATCCGTTGAACAAGTGGCTCGTCGATTCAAGGAAAATGACGATTCCAATCGAGAGGCCGTACAGCGATAGCGAAAGCGGGATAATCATCTCCCAGTAGTAGTCATAAATTCCGGGCCACGCTGCGTTCGTCGGCTGATTGAACACCGAATCTGGATGGGGAGTACCCACCACTGTCCGCAAGACTGCATCACCGTGATTCTCTATGACGGTCTCTATAGGGCTGAAGAGTATCTCAAGGAGTTCTTGGATAGCGCTGATGATAATGTCTCCAAGAGCACCTCCATCGCTGCCTCCGTCACTTTGAGCTAAAACCGGAGCAGTGCCCGTAGTCAGTAGCCCGAAAAAGACGAAGATAGAGCGAACTAGGAATCGGACGGGACTACGCATTGTCTCCACCCCCGTCCAGTAGTTCAATCTGGACGTCTTTACACGGGTGTTGGATTGCGCCTTGATCGTCGATGTGGTATCCACCGGACAGTTCCGCCCGAATCGGTTGCTCAATATCTCCGTGTGGGGTCTGAACAACAACGGTTAATTCTGCAGTATCACTCTCACATGAGACATCGTCGTTGTCATCGATGACGAGAACACCCCGTTGTTTCAGGAATTCCCGTTCAGTACCGGGGCTGAGGAATTCTTCGCTCGCCTCCGGACGCTCGAACGTGGTATCAGCAACGCCGTCTCCTTCGATTACCTCAGGTGCGTTCCGATACGGCGCATTCCGGAAGCCAATATTATACACCCAAGAGGGACCAGTACCGACGTTCTCGACCGTCACAAAGAGCCGACCGCTACTGTAGCCATCATCTTCATCGAACTCCGGTTCGACATCGACGATCTGGATATCGGGCCGAAGCTCCAGGGACATCGACTCAGATGTCTCGCCCGAAACGGCGACTAACTCGTACTCGCCGGCAGAGTACGTCCCACCAGTCTTGAAGACAATCTGTATTTCGACTCTTGTAGCTCCCTGTGCAACGGTTGACTGTTCGAACGTAGTACCATCTGGACCAATCAGATTGAGTTGGTCGACATCGTGATCATCAGCCAGCGTCACCACAAGGTTGGGTCCCGCGAAGCTGATTTCCTCAAATACCGAATCTGTAGACGGCGACGTAGAGGACGAACCTGTTGGGGATTCAGTCTGGTTGCCGGGACCATCGGTTCCGGAACACCCTGCTACTCCTGCAAGCAGGGCTGTTCCAGACGAAGCCAAAAGACGGCGTCGACTAATCCACCGTTCCGAATTCCGGTCATGGGATTCTGAATGTTCTCTGATCATTATAGTGACCTCCACGGGGGCCAGATACGCCACCCTGTAATCCGATCGATGAAGAACACTGCAAGGAGGAACAGCGAGACGGGAACGCCGATCCGGAACAGCGTCGACACCAACTGGAGCACTGAGCCTTGCAGCAGGACAGTATCCGAGTCGCCGGTATAGCCGGGAGGATTGAGCCACCAGTGGCCGGGTTCGTATCGGGCCGACACACCGCCAGGGGAACGTTCAATCGTCGTCGTGACGGTTCCGTTCCCGGTCGTGTTCACCCGCTGCCCGTTGACGACGACGTAGCCGTCCCGTTCGTCGGTATTGATTGGTGCGCCGGTGTTCGCGTTCTGGAGGGTCACCCGGACGGTGACCGTATCTTCGGTCTGGTTCACCACCTCCAGAGAGAGGTTGCTCTCGTCGATCTGGATTCGAGCGAACTCATCGGCGGGCCGTTCTGCCTCAACCCCTCTGACGAGCCCCCACGCACGGACAGTCTCGGGCTGTTCGTCGGTCGTGGCCCGCGTCGCGATGCCGTAGCTGGCCGTGTACGACTCCGTGAGAACATCCAGGTGAACGTTCGACGGGAGCGTCGGCGGCGACGTCGACGTCCCGTACACATCCAGTATCGTCACGTTCCGGCGGGGCGACGGCGTCGGCCCCGTCTCGATGGGGTACGCGTTCACCTGGAGTGGATGGAGCGGTGAGTGGGCGGTCCGCTGTCCGTCGTCCGAGCTGTAGACCAGCGTATCCCAGTCCTTGTCTCGGGCTGAGTAGAACCGCCAGACACCTCGGACATCACCGTTGGGCAACTGGTAGCCGAGCCACGGCTGGTTCTTGTAAACGACGAGGCCGAGATCACCGTTCGGATACTCCGCGATGAACCCTGATACCGCGAGGTCATACTTCGTGACCTCGATGGAATCGGTTACCGTGACGGTCTCGGTCGGGTATGAAACGGAACTCTCCCAGTTGGTACAATCGCCTTCGTCGTTGTGAGCGGTACAAACTTCGACCTCCTTCCGAAGTCGGACCGAGATATTCGCCTGGAGCGTGAGCTGGTGGTCCTCGCCGGCGTATCCATCCAAGGAGTACGACAGTGCCGGCGTGTGGGAACCACCAGCCGTCGTCTCCTCGTCGCCGTCGACGAGGAGTCTCGTCTCCTCAACCTGATGGCTCTCCAGACTCCAGTAGACACGTCGATCGCCGGAGGTGTCGTCAGGCGGCACCGCCACCCGGTAATCGACGGTCCCGCGGAGCGTCCCGTCTGGAGCGACGTAAAGCGGCTGTCTAGACGACGAGAGGCGCGCTCGGGTGGACGGCTGAACGGCGAACACCTCAGTATAGGCTTCCTTGATGAACTGGTCGCTGGTGAGGTCCGCATCTGGTGGATGGATCGACACGGAGCTGTTGGTCGCCGGGAACTCCGAGTGGTCGCCACGGTTCCATCGCTCAACTGCACGCGGGGGCGAATCGAACGGGACATCGGTCCCCTCGCCAAGCTGCTCGACCGCCGACCCGTTACTCAGATTCGCACCGTCGGTCGCACCGTCTTGATCCCCCGACCACAGTTTGTGAAAGGTCTCCTCCGGAACGCCGTGGTCAGTACTATTCGGGGGATGGGCGCCCACTGGAACGGCGGCTGTCGATGCGACGAGGACGGCGGACATGACGAGTGCGAATCCTGGTGCGTGGTTAGAATCCACAACTCGTGCCACCGACCACGATGTTGTTCAGGATGAACTGGACGATCTCCGTCCCGAGGGGGGCGACGATCACGCCCCAGAGCAGGCCCTGATTCCGGACAGATTTCATCTCCTTCTTCCAGTCCGAGCGACGGGTGAACGGGATCGCCACCGTCGCGCCGAGCGCGAGGACGCCGCCGATGAGCGGCCCACCGAACTGGATGATGGTGAAGATGTTCTGGATGGTGTCGGCCATGTTCGAGTCGCAGAATGCGCTCCCCGGATCCGACTGTGCGGCCGCCGTCCCCACGAACAGGATCAGCGGGAGGAGCGCCAGCAGAATCGGGCCGATGGACCTGTGGATGATCCGAATGACGGACGTCGATTCCTCAGTACTGGCCGGCGTCTCGCCGGAGGGGACCTTAGCACACATCGTTTGTGGGAAAGGATAGCACGACCAAAAGAGGTCAGAAAATTTGAATGAATTTGTAGATCTTCAAAGTTCTCCAAGTTCTCTAGAGAAGTTCTCATTCTACTGGGATATATGCGACCGCATAGCCTGGGTCGAACTAATGTCAGACGCGGACACAGCAACCAGCGCCAGCAACTCCGACTCGGATGTTAGCGACGATGTGGCCCGAATCAATATGCGAATCCCGCAGGACAAATACGAGTGGTTACAGGAAGAACTCGACTCATTCACGAGTGATACAGGCCGATTCCAGTACCTCATCCAGTTCTATTCCGACCACAAAGAAGATGACACCGACTGCTGATCTGCGACCCACAGGGCGACTTAGACCTGCAGCGGAGCAACGATGAGAAGCGGGCAATCCTCGCCCTCGAAATAGTACTGCTTTACCGTCGTCGCGTCCTCGAACTCGTCCGCATCCTCAGGAAGGGTGATCGTGCGGGCGCTGCTGTGTTCGTGGATCGAGTAGATGCCGAGTTCGGAGAGGTCCTCACACTCGGCGGGATCCAGTTCTCTACTGACCGCCTCCAACCACGCTTCAACTGACACGGAGGACCGCTCGTCCGTATCAGTTTCACGGGGGGTACTGCGGGGACTGGCTTGTGCCATGATACATTTGCACATACTTGCGTCTTATCTACTAAATACTGACGGCCAATGACTTTCTTAAAATCTGACTATGTAACTAATGAAGTGTTTGTCTGACGCCGACCGAATACACGTTAAGAAACGCTATTCTGAGGCGTTGAGACACGCTTGGATATCAGCACCAGTCGGAAAAGTCAAAATCACGAGAGGAACGGCGACAAGCGACCACCCGACTGGATCCAACTGTGGAACCGGATTCGACGAGAGATAGGCTCCAATTCCGAGTACGACAATAGGGGTATAGAGGAGAGTCGGCGCGATCGAACCGAGTCGGATAGCGACCGTCGGAGCAGACGGGGCGTAAACGGCGTCAACGTATGGGCCACGTCGATTGACACCGAACGAGACTGATTCCGCATAGAGCCTGTGGACGGCGTAGTGTGCGGACTCATGGAGGATCCACGCTACACCACACGCGAGTAGGTAGACGCCGAATATCAGAACCGTCTCATGGAACATTGGAACTACCGTCGAACGGTTCGAAATGGGAGGACATCGCAGATAAGCCTGAAGGGTAACCGTGGCTAGCGACCTTAACCAACAAGCTCGTGAACAACGGCAGGCTGTTGGTTAACGCGGAGAGACAGTCGATACCGCTGCCGTTCCTCATTTGATCTCGATGACCTCGCCCTGGCCTTCGTGGAGTCGCTCGCGGATTTCAGTTAGTAACTCCTGCCCTTCCTCGTACAGCTCACTCCCTTCATCAAGTGACACCTCATCCGCGTCGAGTTGGTCGATAATCTCTTCGATTCGGTTCATCCGACTCCTGATGTCCGTGTCTTTTGCCATCGATTAGATCACCCCCAGCCAGAGTGCAGTAATGAGCAGCAACAGCACTAGGAGCACGACAATTGCAACCTTGTAGTAAACTGGCGACAGGCCCTCAGGCGCGGTCGCCTCTTCGACTGCCTCGGCCAGTTCCTGTTCGTGTTCGTGCTCCTGTTCAAAGGTCTCGTACGCGGCCTCAAGCTGTTGCTCAAGCGGGCCAATGTCGCTAGCCAGGAAGTCATTCCGAGACTTCGCGATGTACTCGCCGGCCGCTGTCGGTGTGATCGCGGCCATATCCGCTACCCGATCCGCGATTAGCCGGTCGTCAGTATGGCCAATTGCCGTGACGATCGGGGTGTTCGCGGTGAAGATCGCTTCCGCGACCCGCTCGGTGTTGAACGCCTGAAGGTTCGAATCGCTCCCACCGCCGCGGCCGACGATAATTGAATCGACGTCCTCGGAGCGGTCCAGATGGTGAATCCCGTTCGCGATAGACGTCGGTGCCTCTGACCCTTGGACGGTCGCATCCTTCACCAGGATGTCGACTGTAGGGTCTTGCTCGTGGATCGCGCTCTGGATGTCGTACCGAGCATCCCCTCGGAGTGAGGTCACAACACCGACCCGTTCCGGAAACGCTGGCGGGCGCTGTTTCTGCTCGTCGTCGAACCAGCCACGCTCTTCGAGCTCGCTGCGCAGTCGCTCGACCGCGGCCGCTTGGTCGCCGTCGCCGACGACGATCACTTCCCACGGCTTGAGGTCGATTTTCCCGCCTTCAGTCCAGTAGTCGATATCGCCTTCCAGGATGACCTCAGTCCCGTCCTCGAGCTCGGCGTCCATCTTCCGATAGCGGTTTGCCCAGATCATACAGGGGAGCTCGGCGTCGCCATCGGTAAGCGTGAAGTAGAGCGCTGTACTGTTCTGATGGAGATCCGTGACTTCGCCAATACAGCGGACACCGTCGAGGGCAGGCGCATCCTCGACGACCGAGGCGATTCGGTCGTTCAGCTGTGACACGCTGAGGACGTCTCCTGCCTCAGGCTCGACCGCCTGCCGTTCAGTATCCGGTGCGTCCGCCATCTTCGTTTCCTAACTTCTGTACAGGAACCTCAAAAAGCTACGTTCGAGTGACGGGCTTGGCTGCGTTACGCAGGCCTACAGGTCGCGGGGCTGGACCGTCTTCCGGTCGTTGGACTCGGCACGCTCTGCGGCGTCGTCGAGCAGTTCGGCGACCTCCTCGTTGAGCGTGTCGTAGAAATCTGCCGAGACGTTGTTGTCCGAGAGTGCGTCCTTCACGGCTGCTTTGACGATTAGGTCAGACATTCCATCGCGGAATTCACCTGTCCACTATATAAAGGTTCGAAGTTTTCACGCGATATCCCGACCCAGTCAAGCCAAAATCGCCTCGGGGTACCAGAGAGAACATATGCCACCCCTCAAAATAGAGAACAGACGGATGCACGATCTAACTGGGTTCCAGCGGGACATCTTGTATGTAACGGCCGGGCTCAAGGAACCACACGGGCTCGCAATCAAAGACGAACTCGACGACTACTACGAACAGGAGATCAACCACGGGCGCCTCTATCCGAATCTCGACGACCTCGTCGACAAAGGACTGCTCGAGAAGGGTGAACTCGACAGGCGGACGAACGTATACACAGTTACACAGCGCGGTCAGCGTGAAATAGAGGCACGTCGTGAGTGGGAAACCCAGTATCTGGGAACCGTGGACTCAGGGACTGCATAGCGTTCTATCCAAGTGGGTGCAGTAATCGAACAATCAAGTTCTCGTTTCAACGAAATACATCCGAGGGCTCGTTACGATCCATCCGCCAATAGGTTATCGACGAGGCGGGTGAACCGGTCGATCATCCGATCGGACAGCGAGGGGGAGATCTCTTCGAGGAGGCGAGCGGTCTCAGTCCGCTCGGCTGCGACCAGCGTCACGTGATTATTGACATCTCGGTGTTTCTCGATGAGATTCTGTTCCGTCAAATGATCCAAGTGCCACTCAAGGGTTCCCCGAGCAATCCCGAGGGACTCTGTGACAGCGTTCGGGCTGGATGTTCCCTGTTCGAGAACACAGAATAAGATGTCGCGTGCTGTTTCCCGGCGAAGGACAGCGATTGCTCCCCGCTCCCACGCATCATATTCCGGTGTGTAATAGTGGGTCCGGCCATAGAGAGGTAGGTTGACCACTCTCTCTTGATTCTGGAGTTTCCTGAGATGGTACTGTACCTGTCCTGGTGCGAGGTCGAGTCTCCGCGTGAGCGCGTTGAAGTGTTCTCCAGGGTGGGTGGCAATATACTCGTGAATTCGGTCACGTTGGTGTGTCATGTATCGAAGTTGGTCTCGTTCGAAATGGTTCGGGAGTGATAGACTGCAGCAATAACGAGCGCTACAAGAATGACATCAAGCCCGTGTTCGAGGAGGTGATGCTCGGCTTGTGAAAACAGGCCTACGATGGAGATCCCCGCAACCGCAGAGCGTCCAAGAAGGGCAGCCAATGCAGCGACGATTAACAGATATGGACGGGATTGGCGTTGAACGAACGCGCCGATCGCAAGTCCCAGAAGTACCGCTGTACCCGCAGCCGCGGCGGTGATCACCACGAGCAACGGAAGGGACTGCGAACCGGTAAACCCGCTATGGAGTGGGACAAATCCCGCCATGTGGGCTGAATTTGAAACGCAGTTACCTGAGAACGTCGATTCGAGTTACTCCGGATGTTAGAATTGTAGAGAGTGGTTGGTGGTTCCAAACCTCTTCAGAGGGAGCAGTACCCAGATGCGAACCCAAGATTGTCTCACTTTTTTGTCCTTCACTATCACGACATACACGTATGTCCTCGTTCTCAGATCGTGCGCTCCTGACGGCGGTCGTCGCGGATGTCACGCTGATTCTCGGGTACGCCATCAGTGCGGTTCATCCTGACCGTCGAGTGTGGCCCATCGGTGACAGCTCTTGGCGGTGGTGGTTCAATTGGTCAGCGCTCTCCGTCGTGTTCGCTGGGTTTCCCGTGCTGGGCGCGCTCGATCGGGACTCCTTCATTTTCACCGAACGTTGGAGCAAACTCACGGGTAGCGGTATCGCCGCACTCGGGATGGGATTTGCCCTCTCAGCACTCTTCGAACTTGGGTGGATGGAAAGCAGTGGAAGAGAAGGGGAACTTCGGACGAACGGTATCTACCAGTACACGCGCAACCCTCAGAGCGTGGGATTCATTACGTTCATCGTCGGCGCGATCATTGCAGTGAACTCCCGGAAACTGGCTGTACACGGCATCTTGACCATCCTCGTGTACGCACTGTTCCCGTTTGCCGAAGAACCGTGGCTGCGAGAGCAGTATGGCCAGGAATACGAGCAATACCGCAAGCGGGCCCCCCGATTTATCGGGTGGAACTTGGTGAAGAAGCTCATCACCAGATAGTCTACTACCGACCTTGAGCGGGGATTCAAGAACTCTACCAGAACCGCCTTTTCCGTTGGCTTCCTAACTGTCGTCAATGACTGATGAGAGAGGTATCCCTCGCAGAGAATTCCTCAAGTCGGCCGTCGCTATCGGAGGCGCAGCGGCATTCAGTGCCTGTTTAGGCCGTGAAGATGTTGACGTCCCAACAGGGCCGGATGATCTCTCGTCGTATCCACAACGTCAGCACGCTTGGAATGAGGCCCTCCCACGGGACGACCACGGGAACGTCGTCGCTCCGAGCCATCGTGTGCTCCTCTATCTAAATTACCGACGAGACGGGCCCCCGAACGAAGACGACCGTGACCAAGTTGAAACAGCTCTCCGTGGGATCGAACACGCCTACGAGCGAAGCGGGGGCGGGTTATTGCTCACGGTGAGTTATTCTCCGGCATACTTCGACCGATTCGACGAATCGCTTCCCGAAGACGTTGACCTCCCTGATCCAGAAGCACTTGCGCCGTTTGAGGATCCCGAGTTCGATACGCCCGATGCAGTCGTCCATCTCGCGAGTAACACGGCACAGGTGGTGCTCGGTGCCGAAGAAGCCCTCAAAGGGAACAAATCAACCCTCAACGGTGTCGATCAGCCTGACGCTACACTGACCGATGTTTTCTCAATCGCCGACCGGCGGACGGGCTTTATTGGGGACGGGTTGCCGGCGGAGAATGCTGACGATGCAGAGGGTGTTCCGGCAGATAAGGTCCCAGAGGACGCGCCGCTGTTTATGGGATTCAAATCGGGATTCAAAAAGAACCAGGCCAGTGAAGATCGCGTGACAATCCAGTCGGGGCCGTTCGCCGGTGGAACGACCCAGCACATCTCCAAGCTCCAGCTCAATCTCAATCAGTGGTACAATCAGGACGATCGCTGGCAGCGTGAGGCGAAGATGTTCTGTCCGTACCACGCCGAGAACGACGTAATCGAGGGCGCTGGAGACAATCTCGGAACCAGCAGCAAAATCGACGACTGTCAGCCAACGGATGAGACGGCCCGCGAGATGGGCGTCGTCGGTCACTCCCAGAAATCCGCCCGCGCTCGCGATGACGATGACTCGCCTCTCATCCTTCGGCGCGACTTCGATTCTACCGACGGTGAAACCGCCAGCCTCCACTTCCTTGCGCTCCAGCGACGGATCACCGACTTCGTCGACACGAGAGAAGCGATGAATGGCACTGACGTCACCGAGCAGTCGGCCGTCGGTCAGCGAAACAACAACGGCATCCTGCAGTACATCCGAACGGAGCGTCGCGGTAATTTCCTCGTCCCCCCACGGTCGTTGCGTTCGCTGCCGCCTGCGCGACCGGTCGAGAACGCACAGGAGGTGACGCATGAATCGTCGTGACGTGCTTCGGGCGGTCGGGGGCACGTCACTCGTGGGGCTCGCGGGGTGTACCGGCCTGTTTGAGACGCGGTCAGCGCGGGCACCACCGCTCCCCGAGAACCGCCCGGACGCAGTCTACTATCCGACCCACTACGAGGGCATGAAAATGCCCGGAATGAAGGAACAGGGCGGGTACAGTTGTGCGCTCACGTACTCGTATGCGCACCGGTTCTGGCTGATGAAGCCGAATGGGATCACGAAGGTCGAGATTCAATCCGAAGATTCGATTCACCTGATGCCGGTCGTTTGGGAGACACAGACGGGGATCATCCCACCCGATATCAATCCACAGCTCACGATTACACAGGACGGCGAGCAGGTCGACCAGTTCGCACCGTGGCCGATGCTCTCCCAGCCGATGGGGTTTCACTTCGGCGATAACGCACAGCTCCAGGGCGACGGCACATACACTGTCGAGGTCAGCATCGGCGGGCCGTCGACGCGACGGACGGGGTCGCTGGCCGAGAATCAGGGGAACGCCTCGTTCACGTTCGAGTTCGAATTCAGCGAATCGACGCTCAACGAGATCTCGTATACGGACATTCCCGACGACAGAGAAGGCACGAAGGGTGCTGTCGACCTGATGGACATGGAGATGTTACCGAGTTCGCAAGTGCCGACACCGGACGCGCTCCCGGGGGACGTTCGTGGCTCGGGGACGAGTGGGGACGCGAAGTTCGTGGTTACGATCCTCGAAGACGCGTCACGTTTCGGTGGGGACGAGGAGCAGAGGTATCTCGCTGTTTCTCCGCGCACACCCTACAATCGAACGATGCTGCCGATGATGTCGCTTTCGGGAACACTGCACCGTGACGGGATGTCAGTGTTCGACGGAATTCTACAGGCAACCATCGATCCAGAGCTCCGCTATCACTACGGAGCGACGGTCGCAGATGTACAGACGGGAGATGAGCTGACGATCACGGTCGATTCGCCCCCACAAACAGCTCGCCATGAAGGATACGAGACAGCCTTCGTTGATATGCCAGATGTGCAGGTGACGTTGTAGTTCCAAAGGTGTCTTTAGAATTCCAACCGAAGCCAAATCTATGGAAGAGAAGCACCTCCTACTGGCGACGTTACTTGGCGTTGTCTCACTCCTGGTACTCACCGGATTCGTCGTTCGCTTAGCGTAGACAGTCACAGAATGGCCGAGGCTGGCAGTTACAGAAACCCCCGGTTGACGACAGCGAGGTCGACTCAATGAATCTACCAAACATAGTATCTCAGAGGAGAACATGAATCGGAGAACGTTTCTCAAACAGGGGACTGCTCTCTCGGGGGGCCTGGTACTGTCTGGTTGCCTGGGGCGGCTCGGATTCGAGACGCAGTCTGCATGGCGTGATCCACCGATCGTGGAGGATCGACCTGACGCGGTCTACTATCCGGCAATCATCGAAGGGATGGGAATGTACGGAACGACGACGGCAGGCAGTCTCGGATTTGCACTGATGCACTCCTTCCCGCACCGTTTCTGGAACCTCACTGGCTCACGAAAGACGAAAGTCGTCGTTCAGTCGGATGATTCGGTGCATCTGATGGCGAGTGTCTGGGACACCGAGACGGAGACGATCCTCCCGGTCGACGTCTCTGTCGAAATCAGTAACAGCGACGGTCGAGTGTCCTCGACCAACCTCTGGCCGATGATCTCGCCGAATATGGGGTTCCACTACGGCGACAATATCGCTCTCCCGGGGGAAGGACAGTACGATGTGACGCTCCAGGTTGGCCCGTTGCAGACAGCTCGTACGAGTCCATTCAACGGGCGATTTACAGAGGGACAGTCTGCCACGATGCAGTTCACGTTCGATACGGATGAGACGTACAATTTGGAGATTCGCCGGTTAGGGGACAAAGCAGGCACCCGTGGGACAGTCGATCTAATGGATATGGAAATGATTCCTGAACCGGTCGTGCCGACAAAATCCGAGCTTCCCGGTCGACTACTCCACGAAGGGCAATCCGGTGACGCAACGATGCTGGTTGCTCTCGTTGACGGTGACCATCGGTTTAGTGATACTGAAGGACCCTTCCTAATCGTTTCTCCACGCACACCCTACAATCGCGTGATGCTCCCGAGGATGGCTCTTTCAGCAACACTCGACCGTGGAGGGGATACAATCACACAAGGGACACTCCAAGCGTCCCTTGATCCTGACCTCGGGAGTTTCTATGGGATGGGTATTGATGAACTCAAGACTGGCGATACGGTCAGAATCACTGTAGAGACACCACCCCAACTGGCGCGCCACGACGGCTACGAAACCGCGTTTCTCGACATGGACCCGATTGAGTTCACTGCCGAGTGATCTTTCTGGTTGAGTTCTGACCTTAGTGTGCGATCCGTTGTTCTCTCGAAACCACCAGAATCAGGGTAGATATGGGGGCGTCGCTCCTGGAAGTGAGAGAATCCAGAGGCTAATAACGGTGTACCCGATCATCACACCGATGAACGGGTACTGGCTCCGGATTGCGACGAGACGACTCGAGAAGAGTTCGTAGGCGGTCGCGTGCGCTGCCCAGATAGCGAGGAGATGCCCGATGAGCACGTAGGCGATACTCAAACCCTCGAACCACCCAGGTGGAGACAATGTCAGGGGATTCGCTGGGGGCGACAGTGGAGAGAGAATTGCCATGCCTAGAGCCGGACTGAGGGATACAGCCAGTCCGGTGTAGTGGGCGAGGTGATATCCCGCTGCGATGGCCAATAGCGAGGGTGCAAACCGAAAGGCGATACGTTTCGCTGTGATGTATGTCCCGGTCCGTCGCCGAGAGAGTACGCCCGCATACCAATACGCGGCGAAGAAAACGACGTAGCCACTGACGAAAAGGAGTGTGTAGATGAGGATCGCACGAATCTGTACGGCTCCCACTCCAATATTGGAGAGGCTGACGAGTGCCTCGGTAGTTGCTGCGCCCGTCTGCGTCGTGATGAAGCCGCTGTACGTGAGCTCCCAAATCAGCGCAATGACGAACGCAACATCGGAGGTGTCCGTGATTAAGTCTGAGTCAGTCAGGTCGCTACCGGGCAGTTTTACAGTGAGCTTCCCGTCCCGCCGTTTTACAGGGGCGACAGCCCCGAAAAATCGGAACAGGACGGATAACGGATCTGCGTTCTCGAACCACGCGTCAGGACCGAAGAGTACTGCGCCTGCGATTGTGACGGCACTGTAGCCGAGGATCGCAAGCGAAAGAATTGACGGAATCGTGCTGACAGGGAAAATCACCTCAATCCACACAAGGAGTAATAGGCCACCGACAGCTGGCCATCGGGCTAATTCTCTTGGATACGTTCTGTGTCCAGCTGGGAGAAGCGAGACGATCCCTCGCCAGGGGTTCAGTGCTGGCCAAACGTTCCCTCCAAGATACGTAAGCATCGGCAAGCCCGCTCGAACGACGACAAATGTGACGAGAATGGTGAAGCTTGCTGTCGGGAGCTGCGGTCCGGTCAGTCCGAGATACACTGCCAGTCCAAGGACGACAATCCCAAAACTACGTCCGATCCATCGAATCGGTGTCCACCAGTCGTCGACCGTCGGACCGGGGAGTGACCAGTTGTGGAGATAGCGGATAAAGGCTCGATCAGTAACGAAGCTCGCAAGTAGGGCAGAGGCGCCGATCGTGGCGCCGCCAGTGGCAAGATACAGCCATCGGGGAACGGCAAGGGTATCCCGAGGCTGCTTCGAGAGCGTCATCCCGTTACCGGCAGCGACTGTTTCGGTAAACAGCGTCAGTATCGAGACCCAGAGTACAAACTGTACGAAGAGTCTGAGCTTCGTGTTCGAGACGACCCAATGACGAAGCCTCGACCCTGGACCTGACTCTATGTGTACCTCTTCGCTTGCCCCGGTGTTCGTATCTGAGTCAGGCAAAGATAGCATACATGAATAGAAGACCGAAGTACAGGAGCACGAGGGCTCCAAGCGCTTTCAGACGGAGTGTACGCAACTCGTCTTCTTCGTCTGCTCGGGCAGAGAGGAATGCGTCCTCCTCGTCGTCATCCAGCTCTTGGGGATGTTCTAAGCCTTTGTGGAGGACGAGGCGGTCGGTCGTCGGGAACGGATGCCCACAGTAATCACACTCCCCTGCAGGTGAGTCACGCCGTGGAACCGTAGTGCCTTCGTATGACATACTCTCGAAAGCTGTTATTCGGCCGTAGGCCAGTCAGCGTTGAAACCGTTCTGGTTCGACGTTCGAACTTCTCCGCTCGCGTATCGACCTACGTGGCGTCATCAATGGCCAGAATGGTCGGTTACAACAGATCTGCTAGCGAAGAACGAAGTTGTCCAAACGCTCCCTTTGACAGCGTGGAAGTAGTCTTTTGTTCAGAGTGGTTGTCTTCGACTGGAGACTGACTCTCCGTTTCTCGCTCTTCTTCGTAGGCGTCGCAGTAGATGCACATAAAAAAGAGTAGGCAGAGCGTCTCTATAAAACCATTTGACCGTAAGATGGGATAGCGCGGAGAATCGGGACTAAGCAGTATTACCAGCTTCAGACTGTGAGGTTATACCGCACCAATATTAACTAACGGCTGAATTACAGCCATTTTCTATTAACTATAGGGGTATCAATAACAGCCGATTTATTATATCGTGAAGCTCAACTCGAGATAATGAGCGATTCCGAAGACACGGATTCAACCTTCACGGGAGCGAGTCCATGGCCACTCTTTGTCGCTATTGGATTTGCTCTCTCGGAGGTCGGTGTCGTTCTCGGCCTTCGTCCTGTCTCTGTTGCGGGACTGTTGTTGTTCGTCGGATCTGTTGCTGGCATTCTCACAGAGGCGGAGTATATTACTGAACCAGCGAAAGCAGCAGGTGTTCAAGGATTCGTCCTCTTCGGCATCGGTATCTTGCTGATCACACAGAACCAGACCGGGACGACAATCCGCGGTCAATCGATTGCGATCGCTGGTATCCTGTGTCTCGTTGGTGCACTTGTCTGGGTAGGCTTCGTTCGAAGGAAGACCCGCGCAACGGTATCGACAGCAGAGACGTCGGAAACAACATCTGATTGAGTTTCAGTAACAAACTATCGATGGAATTCGATAACACGAAAACGGTAATCGCGTTCGGGGTCCTGCTCACCCTCATAATTGGTGGGACGATGATGAGTCCGACGAGCAAAAGTACAGTCATGATGGTGAGCGTCGGCCTCGTCGTGTTTGGAGTCTTTACGCTCTTCCTCGAGGTCAAACACGGTGAGTATCGAGCAAACCATACTTAGGTCTGCATTTGAGATGAGACAACGGCCGAGTTAATAATATAGGGCAAAGTATTTATTAGGTATTGGCAGAAAATGGGTGTTTTATAGCAGTCGATTTAATAAATGTGTAGTGGCTAGGGGAGAGTGATGACCTCCCCCGACGACGATTCCCACAACAGGAGTGGTGAGCCACCGGATCGCGCCCACGAACACGAAGAAGGGTCCCACGAGCATAGTCACACGCATGACCACGACCACAGTGATCACGAACACGCCCAACACACAGAACAGGGCGTCGACGACGTTTCTCCACCCATAGACCAAGGGGACGTTGCACAATTCGCGGTCCCGGAGATGGATTGTCCATCCTGTGCAGGAAAGGTAGAGAACAGCGTCGAAAAACTGGACGGAATCCGCAGCGTCGACCCGCAAGTGACGAAAGGGACGCTGACCGTTTCATACGACGGCGAACAAACGAGTGCCACCGCGATTGCTAATCGGGTCGAAAAGGCCGGGTACACCGTGGAGGACACCGGCGAAGTGTCCTCGAAATTCACGGTTCCGGAAATGGATTGCCCGTCGTGTGCTGGCAAAATCGAGAACGCTCTCGAGAGGGTCGAGGGAATTACAACATTCGAAACCCAGCCGACGACCGGAACCGTCGTCGTCACGTACGATTCTTCGAGGACTGGAGAAGCCGATATCATCGGCGCTATCGAACGTGCCGGGTACAAGGTTACAGACACGTCGAGCGACGAATCAGGACGGCAGGACCCGACTGAGGAACGCGAGAGCATCTGGACGAGTCCACGAGCACTCAAGACGTGGATCAGCGGTGGATTCGTCGCTCTCGGCTTGCTCTTCGAGTTCTTCCTGACCGGGCAGAATGTACAGCTTGCAAGCCTTCTCGGAACGGAGCTGCTCGTCGCCGACGTACTGTTCCTCGTTGCCGTCGCGTCCGGTGGTCAGGAGATCTTCCGCAACGGCTACTACTCCGCTCGGAATCTGAACCTCGATATCGACTTCCTGATGTCGGTGGCTATCCTCGGAGCACTCGTTGCGAGCCTCGCCTTCGGTGAGGCGCTCTACTTCGAGGCGGCCACCCTCGCGTTCCTGTTCAGTATCGCCGAGCTGCTGGAGCGGTACTCGATGGATCGCGCTCGGAACTCGCTCCGGGAGTTGATGGACCTCTCACCGGATGAGGCAACCGTCAAACGGGACGATACCACGGAGACAGTTCCTGTCGACGAGGTCGCTGTCGGCGACGTGGTCGTCGTCAAACCGGGGGAGAAGATCCCGATGGACGGAACCGTCGTCGACGGTGAAAGCGCCGTCAATCAGGCACCCATCACAGGCGAAAGCGTACCCGTCGACAAGACGATGGGAGATGAGGTATACGCCGGCACGATCAACGAAGAGGGCTATCTTGAGGTAGAGGTTACCTCTGAAGCCGGTGATAACACGCTCTCGCGAATCGTGGAGATGGTCGAGGATGCCCAGTCGAACAAGACCGAGCGCGAGCAATTCGTCGAACGCTTCTCAACGTACTACACGCCAGTCGTCGTTGCCTTCGCCATTTTGACGACGGTGGGAAGCCCGTACGTTCTCGGCACGACCTGGCCCACGGCCGTCGTCTACGGGTTGACGTTACTGGTACTGGCCTGCCCGTGTGCGTTCGTCATCTCGACACCCGTGTCCGTCGTGTCGGGAATTACGAGCGCCGCGAAGAACGGCGTCCTGATCAAGGGCGGCAACCACCTCGAAGCGATGGGGGCCGTCGACGTCGTCGCCTTCGACAAAACGGGGACGCTCACGAAAGGTGAGCTCACCGTCACTGACGTCGTTCCATTAAACGAAAATTCGGAGGAAGACGTCCTCCGGTGTGCCCGCGGGCTCGAACAACGGAGCGAACATCCCATCGGCGAGGCGATCGTCGCTGAGGCCGGCAGCATGGGAGTCGCCGAGCGCGAGATCGATGATTTCGAGAGCATCACCGGCAAGGGCGTCCGGGCCGACCTCGACGGGACGCCCCACTTCGCTGGCAAGCCGGGGCTGTTCGAGGAGCTGGGATTCGACCTATCACACGTCCACGCGACCACTGACGGCGGTGTCGTCACCCAGACAGCTCGGCAGATATGCGACCGGAACAACTGCCTCGACCTTCTCGACGAGACCGTTCCCGAACTCCAAGCAGAAGGGAAGACCGTTGTCCTCGTTGGAACCGAAGACGAACTCGAAGGCGTCATCGCAGTCGCCGACGAGATCCGACCCGAAGCGAAGCGAACAGTGACGCGACTCAAGCAACTCGGCGTCTCCCGAACGGTGATGCTGACGGGTGACAATGAGCGGACTGCCCGCGCGATCGCCGAACAGGTCGGCGTCGACGAGTACCAGGCCGAATTACTCCCCGAGGACAAGGTGACGGCGATCGAGGAGCTCGTCGAGGAGTACGACGGCGTTGCGATGGTCGGTGACGGCATCAACGACGCACCGGCGCTCGCCACCGCCACAGTCGGCGTGGCGATGGGGGCTGCCGGGACTGATACCGCATTGGAGACCGCCGACATCGCCTTGATGGGTGATGACCTCGCAAAGCTCCCGTACCTCTACGAACTCGCACACGATGCGAACGGGGTCATCCGACAGAACATCTGGTCGAGTCTCGCTGTCAAAGCCGGGCTGGCAGTCGCAGTCCCGTTCGGATACGTCCCGATCTGGCTCGCCGTCCTCGCTGGCGATGCCGGAATGACGACGGCCGTCACCGGGAACGCGATGCGACTCTCTCGAATCACGCCGGAGACAGACACCGAAACCAGCGCTTCGGAGGGGTAAGATGGGTGCAGAGAATGAGGGAAACGCAACATCCCATACGGAGGCAGATCAGCAACGATACCCGTTCGGACTCTCGTCTCCGCAGTTTGCCGTCCTCGTTGTGCTCATTGGGCTCATCGGGCCCGGTTTGTTGGTATACACCTTCGAACAGGCGAACCTCTCTGCAGTTGCTGACCTCGTGTGGATCGTCGGCTATGGCACAACCGTATTTGTGGTTTGGTTCATCTGGCTTCGTCCGCTCGATTTCGCGGGCTCCTCCGCCCAAGATACATCACTCTCCGAAGAATCGGAGCGGTCCAAACCAGAACCGGAGGGAGCCGATGAGGAGATTACCTCTTCGGATAGCACTGAATCAACGGCGCAGGATTCGATGGTGACGAGTGAAGACGGGGCCCAGGAATCTACCCAGGAACAACCGGAATCCTCAGATTCGAAATAGAACCCCCTCTAATGTGAACTTATGACCCTTCACGAGCATACTGATGAGGAGACCGCAGAGCACAACCTCCCGTCTAAATCAAGTGGCAGTACGCGTCGGCTTGCGCTCGTCGCGGTCGTCAATTTCTTTGGATTCGTCATCGAACTGGCTGGTGGACTCCTGTTCGGGTCGGTCGCGCTTATCAGCGACGCACTCCACATGCTGTTCGATATGCTGGCGTACGCGATGGCGTTCGGCGCGAGCTACACCGCCGAACGGTTCGAGGGTGGCGAGGCGTGGTCGTACGGTCTCCACCGACTGGAGCCGGTTGCGGCCTTCCTGAACGGCGTCTTGCTCCTTCCAATGGTCGGATACATCGTCTGGGAGTCCTACCAGCGGTTCCTTGAGCCAGTGGCGATCAATCCCGAGTTGACGCTGATCATCGCTACGGGTGGCCTGCTGGTAAACATCGGCTCCGTGTACGTGTTGCAGGGTGGTGAGATGAGTCTCAACGAGCGCGGGGCGTTCTACCACCTGCTCGGTGACGCCGGTGGCTCTGTTGCGGTAATCGTCTCGACCGCCGCCGTCGCAGTGTTCGATCTCCCCATCGCAGACCCTGTGGCGGCCGTACTCATTGGGCTGCTGGTGCTCGCGTCGGCCGGGAACGTCCTCCGGGAAAGCACCTCGATCCTGTTGGAACGGAGCCCGGTGTCGTCCGAAGAACTCCGGGATGAATTGACGACACTCGATGGCGTCGACCAGATTGAGGATCTCCACGTCTGGCAAGTCTGTAGTCAACTCACCGTCGCAACCGTCCGACTGACAGATACGTCGACCACACTCGAGGAGCAACGGAGAATCCAGTCACGGGTTCACGACTATCTCACGAATCGAGGAATCGACCACGCAACCGTGGAGCTCGTCGGGCGTACCGATCCCGATACTGACCCTGTCGGTACGACGAATCACTCCCACTAACGATGTCCCACACAGCACCCGATCAAATGTTCGAGGTGTTGGACGAGACGAACGAGAACCTCATTGCGATTCGCGTCGGGAAGGGCACGCGAACAGGCTATCAAGAGCTGTACTCACTCCTCGTCGAAAAGAGCGATAAGCACGGGTACATCCACGTGTACGAGGAAGTTCCGAACTGGACGTTCAGGGCGTTTCTCACACACCTCCACGGGGTGGTTCCCGATCTCCGGTACGGCCCTGAGTTCGATATCGACCGGTACGCCGCAGTCGGCGATACACGATGGGCAAAACTCCTGTTCGACTGGTGGTATGCAATCCGACCGATCTGGCCAGTCGCCCCCAACGAAATGCGATATTTCGACATCAAGAAACGCGAGCGAGCTCTCGACTGGCTTCGAGAGGAAATTTAGTTACGAATACGATCAACTCCGCCGACGACAATGAGGAGTGTAGAGACAAGCGTCAGTCCAAGTTGTGGTTCCCGGAACCAGAATGGCGTTGACGGAACGACTGCCCGAAGCCCGACCAGCAGTAGTGAGAGAACCGGCACGCCGGCGTCAGGGCTGTCGACGCTGCTTCCGTTAGTCGTGTACTTCGGGGCTCCGACAGACTCACCGTAGGGCAGTCGGTCGGCTTCGTATGGGATACGCTCTGTTCGAACGCTCCAGACGACAGTCCCGGATTCGTCGACCTCTACGAGTCGCCGGTTGAGCGTGTCGGTGATAAGCGTGTTTCCGTTCGGGAGGCGATCCGCATCCCGGGGCCAATCGAGCTCGACACCCGCTGCCCGATCAAGAGCCCACGCTGGCTCCCATTTACCGCCCTCCGTTCGATGCAGTTCCACGACTCGGTCGTTCTCGCTGTCGGCAACGAGGACGGCACCATCCCCGAGCCACTGGGGGTTGTGCTGGTGGTTGAGCACGTCGGGGTCACCGCATCGAATATCGCCATCATTGTCATAGTCGTTCAACTGGCCGGATTTCCGGCAATTGGCATCGTTCGAATCGGTCGTATCCTCATTGATAACCTCAACGACGCCCTCGCCGCGCTCGATAACGAGTAGCTGGTTGGCATTCCGTACTGAGACG
Organism: Halobaculum roseum; assembly: GCF_019880245.1. NCBI lineage: Archaea > Methanobacteriati > Methanobacteriota > Halobacteria > Halobacteriales > Haloferacaceae > Halobaculum > Halobaculum roseum. The sequence continues at coordinate 76,153 of NZ_CP082289.1, read as the reverse complement.
AGATAGCGCCCAGAGCCGATGACGTCCACGTCGTTGATGTGCAGCCAGTCGGTCGTCGTCGGATCTTGTGGGGCGTCGTAGAACGAACTCGCATTCCACTGCCACGTGACTTCGCCGTTCTTGACAGTAAAGATACGCTCGTACTCCATATCGGTGACCAAGTATTCTCCCGATTCGAGTCGTTCGACATCGTGGACTTCGCTGTTCTTGTTCGTTCGCACCGGGAAGCTATACTCCGAAACCACCTGCAGGTCTTTCCCGGGGTCAATGACTCGGAATCCCGTTCGGGTACAGGGAGACTCGTACGGTCCGCACGAAGCGTACCCGCTGTCCATGAACCCGGCTAACACTGTTCCGTTCTCCGTTTGTGTGACGTCAAAATAGCTATCAGCACTCGATTCACGCCAGGTAGTGTTCGTCCCGTTGAGAAGATAGACGCTGCCGTATTCGTGCCAGCCTGGGCCACCCCCCTGAGACCCGACCAAGGTTCGGGACGTCTGGTCTGTCTCCGAAGCCGTCCCAATCGCAGGGGCGAGCATTGCACTGCTAACAAGCGTGAGAACGAACAGAACAACGCCGAAAAGGATTAGGTAGCTACCCCGACGGAGATCAGGAACGGCAACATTCGGAACGGGGTTCATTTCTGGATATACAGCGAGTACATGATGACCGCGAGGCCAAGGGCGACGAACAGGCTGTTGATGAGCACGCCGAGGGCCAATCCGACAGAAAAGAACTGGTTGGCCACGCCAGTTAGAATTGCCCCGAGTGTGATGATACCGAACCCGACACCAAGGACACGTAGCGAATCCGCACCCGTACGTCGATAGGCTTTAAATGCAATATAGGTAATCCCGCCACCGAGAAGCAGGATTACGAACTTGACGACTGCAATCGCCGTGATGACGCCGTTCATACTTCGTCCCCCATCATCGACCAGATATCTGCAAGCCGTTCGTCTGTAGATTTCGGCGGCCGATCGACGCTCACCGAAAACGTACCTGTGTCGTCCATAGAGATCGTGACGTCCTCGAACGACCGCTCGTAGTAGGTAACCCGTCCACCTCCGGGGTTGATCGTCTCCTGTTCTCGAACGAGGGAAGCGGAACTGAGGAGTTCTAATTTTCGATACAGCGTCGACTTGGGGATGTCACATGCGTCGAGGAGTTCGTTCGCAGTCATTGGTTCGATAGTTTCCTGGAGAATAGCCCGACACGCGGGATCATCCAGCGCATCAAGGACATCCTGTACCTCCGGAGTGTCCTCGGACGACACTGAATCATCTCCCATTATTCGATAATACGTGGTCCTCGGGATATGGTGTCCGATTGCTGGAGAGGCATCCCATTGGTCCCACGAACTCAGTCGGGATCGTGGTTCCAGAGTCATGACGGTCGATCCATCGAAAGAGGGGAGACATGGTGACACAATTATGAATCGTGCTGAATTTCGAGTCGTTGTTCGCCTGCGTCTGTGATCTCGTAGAGACCCCTCCCCAGTGGAACAATACAGCCCTCACTATGGAGGTGAGCACACGTTTGGTCAATGGTGATCGGGTGTCCATCGACGGCGTTAGTGATCTCCATCACATGGCACGGTGACTCATCAACGAGCAGCTCCAATATCTCGACCTCGGTCTGTATTGAGAACTCGCTCATGGTAAATATCGTATCATGACCCACTCAGTAGCTGGATTTCGCCCGGCAGGGGCTATCCGGTCAGTCATACTGCGCGTACACCTCGAGAAGCTCTTGGTATCGATTTCGGATCGTGACTCGACTGACGTGGGCGACCTCACTCACCGTCTCCTGTGTGAGCTGTTCGTTCGTGAGGTGGGTCGCAGCATACAGAGCGGCAGCCGCCAACCCGGCTGGACTCTTTCCACTGTGGACGGCATTATCTGTAGCTACCTCAAGCAGTTCTCGAGAGCGCCGTTCTGCTTCGTCGCTCACGTCGAGCGATGACGCGAATTGTGGAATATATTGCATGGGATCCTCCGGCTCGATCTCCAGCCCAAGTTCTCGGGACAGATATCGGTACGCTCGCTGGATCCGGATTTTCTCGACACGGCTGACATCGGCGAACTCCGTCAGCGGCCGTGGCATTCCGTGCTGTCGAGCAGCCGCATACAACGACGCCGTCGACATACCCTCGATCGAGCGACCGGGGAGCAGGTTCTGCTCCACAGCACGCCGGTACAGGACGCCTGCAGTTTCCCGAACCGATTCAGGAAGTCCCAGAGCGGACGCCATGCGGCTGATCTCCCCGAGCGCTTGCTTGAGATTCCGCTCGTGAGCATCCTTCGTACGGAACCGCTCGTCCCACGTCCGGAGGCGCTGTAATTGAGCACGTTTGCGACCAGAGACAGCCTGTCCGTAGGCATCCTTGTCCTGCCAGCCGATAGTCGTACTCAGACCCTTATCGTGCATCAGCTGCGTCGTCGGAGCCCCGACCCGACTCTTTTCATCGCGTTCCTCTGAAGTGAACGCACGCCACTCAGGACCGTGGTCGATTGGATTATCTTCAAAAACCAACCCACAGCTTTCGCAGGTCGCCTCACCGCTGTCGCTAGTCCGTGTAATATGACCCTGACACTCGGGACAGATGTTGTCGTTGGCAGACTTCACCTCGCGGTCGCGTTCATCTATTGACCGTTCCTGGGTATGTTCTTGAGCCATCATACTATTGGCATATAGGGGTTTTCCCTACAAACCGTGTGTCTTCTTAACAGTATCATGAGACGGCTCCTCAATGAATAGCAGGCGGTGTCCCACTCGCTGGGAATCCGGCTTAACACTTTGTCTCCAAGACATCAACTCGTCACACCGCAAGTCAACGTCCCTACCCAATATTATGTCTCAAGCCCGACTCCGCAGGCACGATATACGAACCGCGATTTCAAGGATTCCGGTCGAGTACAGGCATATCGCCAGTTTGACGCTACTAGTGACGTATATTGTGATGCTTCTTGGAGCCTACACCAGTGCAATCGGTGCTGGACTTTCCTGTCCCGATTGGCCGACCTGCTACGGGACGTGGGTCCCCTTCCTTCAACCCGAGATCATTGCTAACTCGCCATACTCTGCACTCCAAATCTTCGCTGAGTGGGCTCACCGTGGACTGGCGATGACGGCCGGGGTTCTGATCGTCGGCACGACCCTTGGAGCGTGGGTGACACACCGTAATACCCCGATTGTCAAATGGTCGGCCACGGCCGCTCTCGTCCTCCTTCCGTTACAGGTTATCCTCGGAGGATTGACCGTCACGGAAGATCTCCAACCGACCATCGTGACGACGCATCTGGGCGTGGCAATTCTCATTCTCCTCTGTCTCCTGACGACCTGCCTCGTCGCATATCTCCGCCGCTGATGACCCCTTGCGTATAACACAATGCCACAGATACCGACGATTCAGCTCACTATGAGAGCAGAACACGGAGCCTATGAAATCTACACTTGGAGTAGTGATCACGAATGACTGCCCATACCTGCCCGATCTGTACAGATCAATTCGAAACAGCTGGAGCAGCGCGTGACCACACATGGAACGTTCACAGCGCCTGCCATTATTGTGGCGAACAACTCGGTGACGAGACTGACGAGCAGCTCTACAGACACTGGCTCGTCGCGCACCCCGACGACCTCTCAGGTGTGGATTACAAACGGGCTGAGACAGCCGTTGATTCACTCACGTTCTCAGAGCGGCTCTCCGAGGGAGGTGTTGGAGCTGCTGTCGGAGGACTAACCCGCCGACAGCTTCTCCTCGGCGGTGGTGGTGCCGCCACTGCCGGTCTCGTGATCGGCGCCACCGCTCTCTCTAACAATACGAGCACTGAGCCGGATGACGGCGCGACTGCTGGAGGTGATACGGGTGCCGTTACCACTGCCCCGATTCCCGACTCGCCTGGAGACTTCCGCTATGCGACGATGGGGTCTGCTGATGCCGATGTCATGGTCACATACTTCGGGAGCTGGAAGTGTCCGTACTGCGCCCAGTTCAGTACGGAGATGCTTTCACAACTCGTGACGGACTACGTGGAACCAGGAACAATTGCGCTCGAGTTCCGCAATCTGGCATATATCGGTGGCGACCCATTTTTGGGCCCCGATGCACCGGCAGCCGGTCAGGCCGGATTAGCCGTCTGGAACACCGACCCAGCCTCATACTGGGCGTTTCACGAATACGTGTTCGGGAATCAACCACCCGAGAGCGACCAGTGGGCGACCGCCGAGAGATTGGTCGAGTTTGCTCAGGCCGCAGGCGTCTCCGAGACAGCGTCGGTCCGCACGGCCATCCAAGAAAATCAGTATGACGACGCGCTGCGGGCGACTGACAGGGCTGCGAGCGATGTCGGTGTCGATGCCACACCCACGCTCCTCATCGATGGCATGACGGTCAATCCACTCGGAAACGAAGAGCGAGTAAGACAGCTGATCGAAGATGCAGCTGGATCAAACTGAGTCATGGATGTCCGACGGACGATTCTGGCTTGCAGGCGGGGCAGGCGTCGCGGCGATTGCAACCCTGGGAAGCCTCTGGTTCAGTCTCGGCCTCGGTCTCGTTCCGTGTACCCTCTGCTGGTACCAACGTATCCTCATGTATCCGCTTGTCGTCGTTCTCGGCGTTGCCGCCCTCGAGAGCCACAACACAATCTGGCGAACAGTCGTGCCACTATCCGTGGTGGGAGCTTCAATCGCGGGATATCACTCCGTACTCCAAGCAACGACGGCCTCATGCACCTTTGCTGGCCCCTGTGCAGTTGTCCAGTGGCAGGCTCCGGTGCTCGGACTTACAATTCCGAATCTCTCACTCATCGCGTTCGTGCTCGTGATAATTACAGTCCTCGCTGGATCCAACCTCGTCGAACCTGAACGTCAGCTATGAACAAAATCACTACCGCGGGATGTCTTGGAATGAATAGCGCCGGAATCGACCTATCGAAGCCAGCTTGTAGGGTGGAGCCCTACGCTCACATCTGATTAATGTCGTCGATATCTCGTTTCCGGTCTGTCGCCTCGGCGATTGGTCTCACGTATGGATCATACGTCGCGGGGGCTATCGTAATCCTTGCCGTCGCGACGGTAGTCGGGTTGTTCGGAGTCGACCTCGCGTCGCGCCCAGCCCTCAGACTGGTTGTGAGCACGTTCTTCCTCCAAGGAGTGACGTTTGGGGGCATCGCCATCCTTTATCTCAAAGGCCGTGATCTCGGATTGGGATTCGTTCCAGTTCGTTCACCTGACAAGCGTGATGGAGCAGTGATTGTTGGCGGGAGTATAGCGATCCTGGGGTTGCTCTTTGTGGCGTCCTCAGTAATCACAGCCCTCGGTCTGAACTCGGCTCAGAATCAGATCGTCGAGGTCGGGCGACAAAATCCGAGTGTATTCCTTCTTCTGATCCCCCTTCAATTCCTGTTAGTCGGCCCGGGAGAAGAGCTGTTGTTCCGGGGCCTCGTACAGGGCACCCTCCGTGAAAGTCTCCATCCGGCTCGTGCAATCATCCTCGCAAGCGCTCTGTTCGCATCGATCCATCTCTTCTCGTTGTCAGGGGAAGGCAAACTGGTGTACATCGGTATCGCATTCGTCCTGGCCTTAGTACTGGGAGCAGCGTACGAGTATACGGACAACCTCACAGTGCCGGCTGTGATTCACGGGACGTATAACGCGGTGCAGTTTGCAGGGGCCTATCTGACGGCGACGGGCGGACTCTAAAAATCTGACCACTTTGTCGTCTCAATTTCAGACTCCTAACGGCGAACAAGTATAAATAAAAAGCCGCCATCTCCATTCGCCTTTTGCCGAACATATCCACGCACTGTCCCGTGAATTGGGACACCGCAGTCGCCCTATGTTTAGGCCAACCAAAATGCCGAGTGTATCATGACCACACGTTTCGGCGCACCCGGAACCGGACTGTCCCGGCGTGAGTTTCTCGCGGCAACTGGCGCGACGGGTATCGCTTCGTTAGCAGGCTGTTCGGCGGGCGGAGCTAACGAGCCAGCAGCAACGAGCGATACGGCCACGCAGACACAAACTGACTCGCCTAATCTCCCCTACACCAGCCCTCCAACAGTCGTCAACGTCGACGAGCAGGGTGGTGGAGTGACGATGCGGACTCAACAGGCCCGCCACGCCGTCCACCCGCTCGATACAATGGGTGGGCCCGTCGAATTCCCACGCGTCTGGGCGTTCCAGGCCGACGACAACGACCCCAGCGTCCCAGGCCCAATTCTCAGAACGACCGAGGGTAACGCGATGGAGGTGACACTCGACAACACCGATGGCCGACGTCCCCACACGATTCACTTCCACGGAATTCGCAAGACGTGGGAGAACGACGGCGTCCCGACGACGACCGGGATTCAGGTCCCGCCAGGGGAGACACACACCTACGAGATTCCCGCTAACGTCCCTGGAACGCATTTCTACCATTGCCACTTCCAGACCCACCGGCATATCGACATGGGCATGTACGGGATCTACCGAGTTGATCCCGAAGGCTACGAACCGGCGGACCGCGAATACTTCATGACGATCAAGGACTGGGATTCGCGGGTTCCGCGGAAGTGGGCCGGTGAGGCGGACTTCACATACAATTCGGCCAGTCGCAATCCGGACGTGTTCACCGTCAACGGGAAGAGCGCACCCCGAACGCTGCACCCCGAAGAAGGCTCACCGATCATCGTCGACGAGGGCGACTCAGTTCGCATCCACCTCGTCAACGGTGGATACATGTCGCACCCGATGCATATCCATAACCACCGCTTCCAGCGTGTCGAAAAGGACGGCGGGACGATTCCAGAGGCTGCCCGCCACGACATGGACGTCACGAACGTCGCCCCCGCTGAACGACACACGATCGAATTTACTGCCGATGCAGACCCCGGCATCTACCTGATGCACTGCCACAAGGTCAACCACGTGATGAACGGCACGTTCTATCCCGGCGGGATGCTCACCGGCGTGGTCTATCGGTCCGTCATGGATACTGACATTTTCAACCAACTTATGGAGTACGCTGGCTACTCCACGTAGAGACCCTCTACACCACGACCAGGACAGGATCTAACTGAACGATAGGGGTTACCCAACCCAGGTGGACTCCTGTTGGTTCGACATCACCCCGCTAAAACAGCCGTCGCTAGGACTGCGAACCGGTCATCGAAATAATCTGAATCAACACAGCTGGGGGCTAGCATGGACCGCAACACAGCGGATTCCGGCTACTGGGTCGGCCTATTATGCACTGGCGCGGAACTCGCCATGTTTCATTCCCAGGAAGAACGCGATGACCGAGAAGATAATCATCGAGGGCAGAACCATCATAAAGACCGTCGAGGAGGTCATCACGGTCGTGAGCGCAATCGCCGCGACGGCGACAATTACGACAAGGGGGGCCACCGAGCGCACAAAGTCGAATTCCATATGTACAGTTGTGACCGGATAGACAAAACCGTTAACAAAGTAGATTTGCTGGAAGCCGGTATTGACACGGTGCGAGCGGAAGCCCACCCTTTCACAGTCATTGCCGGAGTCGATTATCTAACATGTTCGACGCCCACTCACGCCGATTCTGAAAGCCGTGCACCCGGTGCACGGAGTTCCTCGATTCCATCGCTGAGTTTGCCAGCACTAATCGCAGCCAAATCAGCAACTACTGTTCAGCCATAGGACGACGTCAAGACAGAGTAGGAGGTAAAAGAGAGGACTACTCATATTGGGAGATGATCTCCAAGATATCGACAAACGTCGCCAATACCGGATAATCAACCTCCAGACCCTCATAGAGATATGAACAGAGGTCAGTGTAGGCATCCACGTCTGCCGACCGATCGATTCGATGAGCGTGGATTTCCTCCTGCCGTTGCTGGATCCAACTCTTACATTCATCATTCAACGTATGAAGCGTCTCGTATCGGTCGGTTAGTTCAATATCTGAGTTCCCCTGTAATTTCGTAGAATCAAGTTCTGCTATCGCCTCTCGAATCTCTTGAACTGTAGATTGCACGTCTTTGAGGGTAGTGAATTCATCCTGGAGGCTCTCCAGAAAGACTCGGCGGTTGTCAATACACTGCTGTGCGGCCTCGAGGAGCCGTTGTTTGATGAGCGGTGAGAACGTAGTCGCTTCTGAGATCAGGAGCAACACATCGGCCCCGAATTCGGCACTGAGGCTCGCCTCGAACGAATCACCGTACACGTCGCCGTAGTGGTCGACCGCCATCACAGTATCATGATACCACGGCTCGATGGTATTACGGACCGACTTCTCTTCGGATGTAAGGTTCTGATCCACTCCAACAACGGACCGTTCGAACCGAGGAGTCTGTGTGTCGACGGTCTGGATACGCTGGCGAAACCGTTGGAAGGCTTGACATTCGCGCTCAACCTCACGTCGTTCTCGTAGAACACTATCGAGGGCAGCATCCGTGTATGTCGGCCACGGGCCTTGTGCGAGTGTCATCGACAGCGTATGTCTCCATACTGTCGGTCCGAAGCACAGTCAATGTCGGCCATATGGTGTACAAGCGATTCCGGAGCGCACAGCTCGCAGTATACGCGGCCGCCTACCCGGAGAACGAGCTGTACGAGACGCTGCCTTGATCAACGATGGTCTGGCTTTCGGGGACGTCTCCGTCCGGCGGCATACTCCCCTCCGCGGGACCGCCGGGTTCGCCAACGACGATCCGACCGACCATCCCCAGAGTCTTGTGCGGGATACAGAAGTAATCGTACGTCCCCGTGGTCTCGAACGTGTGCTCGAACGTTGCGCCCTGTTCACTCAGCGTTTCGCTATTGAACGTTTCTGCGCTTTCGGGAATCCGGGTAACTGATGCTGAGCTCGTTCCCTCTTTGTAGGCGGTTGCCGAGTGACTGCCGCTCTGGATTTCGAATGTCACAGTTTCCCCGGATTCGATGAACAGACCAATGGGATCGAAATAATACTCGCTCCCGTCAGTGACCATCATAACAGTATTCGAGTCTCCAGACCCACCAGCTGTCTCCTGCGTTTCAGTCGTGGTCGGCTCACCGCCACCGTCTCCGTTCCCCGAACTACTGCATCCAGCGAGACCAGTTACGCCACCTGTTGCGAGAATTCCGGCTGTCTTGAGAACCTGTCGACGCTCCATACCACATTATCAAAGACCCCAACATAAGGGGAAACGGCGGATTCCCACTGAATAGGACACCGACCAGACCTGAAGTACTGAAGCTCCAAGTTGAAGCTGCTCCGTTGGTGTAGCTCGGCCAACCATCTCGGCATCTCACGTCGAGGACCGAGGTTCAAATCCTCGACGGAGCATCCCCGATCTGATCCACTGCCCTACCCATAACCCTCACAGATGGCTACCGCACAACAAGGGACTGAGGAACACATTTTGACCCGCTATGCCTCCGTAGAGATCGGTACAATCACCAGTCCGTGTCTGATTGTTCTTGCCACCGCAACGGTTGTATACAACTGGCCACCGGCTGTACTCGGCTGGTTTGTATCCGGCCTACTCGGACTTCTCATCGCAGTAGTATCCGGCCGGACGTCAGCAATCAGGCCCAGTCTCATCAAATGGCCCCGGGCTGAGTCAAGAGGCGATTTAGCGGTGAATGCGATTGCATACAACGGCGTCTTGATTATTGGCACCGTACTTGGACAGATCGTGTGGACAGCATCGAATAGTCTCCTACTCGCTGCAGGGGTTGGAGCCGTTCTTCCGGTCTGGTTCTTCAAGCATATACAGTTCCTCGTATTTCTGGACGGCGAGTGAATTCACCGTGCCGATCGTACTTTCGGAGGGGGATATTTCCACAGCCAGCAGGATCTAACGACAGTCAAGCCCAGGATATCAGAGGTAAATCAGTCAGGTAGAAGTGCCTCTCTGTCCAAGACAGAATAATGTCACCGGAAGAGCGTCACCCACGTGGAGATCCCTCCCGTGGACAGACCACTCGAATCGGGTCTGTTCGGCCACTCTCTGTACTTCTTGCCGCAATTGTTACGCTCACTCAGGTTCCCGTCGCGTCCGCCCACGGTACAACCGGAAGCGGTGGACTCTCGCAAGGACACGGTGTACTTCTTGCTTTCGTTGGTGCCGTTATTCTCGGCGGCTTCATCCTTCTCAAACGGACCGATCGCATCACCTCAACAACCGCCCTTTACGGCGTATTTGTCGGGATCTCCATCACGGCACTCGGAGCAATTCTCTTCGAAGGGCTCTCCCCAGATCCGACATATACTGCGAGTTCGATGCCGTTCCCCCGGTCGTGGTATCAGCCGTTGGCCCTACTGAGTGGCTTGGGCATCATGGTCGCGAGCTTCATCGTTGGGTGGCTCCGCTGGCCATCCCGCCCACGATACACGTTCCTCGGCATCCTCATGGGATTGTGGATCTCGTACCCCTACCTCATTCCTGGACTGGCAAGTGATACACACCCACTTGGGTACGCAATCGTCCTCGGAACACCAATTCTAGTCGGCTACGTTGTCTGGAAGGACGCAGGGAGTGTCATTCGCGCAGTCATGCGTGATCCGGTTGCGCGTCGCTTCGGCATCGGCGTCGGTGTCGTGTTAGCACTCTTTTTCGTCTCTATAACAGGATACCTCTCGTTTTTCCCCGAGGAGGGCTTCCCCGAAGAGGTGACGGTCGTCGTTCTACCCGCAATCTATCAGCTAGTATCGTGGCCGACGCTCGAAATCGCGATTCCGCATCTCCCGTTCATACATATCCCGTTCTTCCTAGCCCTGTCACCCGGCCAGGTCATCGTCGTCGGGATGCTAAGCGCACTCATCGGGTTAAACGCCGCTCTCATCGCCCGTCACTGGCGCGTCGAGGAACGAGCCGGCATGACCGAAGGGACCGCCGGAAGCGCTGCAATCGTCGGGACGTGTACCTGTGGATGCTGTGGGCCACTCGTCGCGAAGATCGCGGTACTTGCTGCCGGGCCATCGATTGCCGCCCCTCTCTACTGGGTGTTCGTCGATTCGGCCTCGCCGCTCAGTGCAGTATTCATCGTTGGAAGCTTCGTCCTCTTCACGGGGAGCCTAATCTACTCGGTCCAAGCAGCCCGACAGCCCGATCAATCGGCTGCCATCATCCCGGCGGACTGAGGTAAGGTATCTACTGTGATCTCACGGTACCTAGGGGGACAAATGCCTCAATATATGAGGGGAAAACGTCGTCAGTACGTGTTTTTGGAACTGGCAGCGGTACTGATCGTTGTCGGCACCTTCGCAACCGGCTTCCTCCCGTCGACGCCGTTCTACCAAGTCCTCTCCGGAGGCATCATCGTTGCGGGCTTTGCGGTCGGGTACGCGGGGCTCGGTGCCTTTGAATTGCTCGAATGAAGCGATAGGAATCGTCTTCACCCGGTTACAGCAGGTATCTGCCGCTTCGCTGGGTTGGTGCCGCTACTCGTGAAGCAGGTCTCGAAACGAATTCGCTGCGAGGAGACCGCCGGTCGCCACGACCGCACCCATCGCGAACACCGGATTCAGCAACCCCGTCGCTGCGAGTGGCATCGTGACCCCATTATAGAGCAGCGCTAGCCCGTTGTTCTGTTTGACACGCCGACGAGCTGCATCTGCGAGATCGAACGTCGTCTCCACCGCCGCGAGGTCATCATCGACGATAGAAATATCCGCGGCATCGGACGCGAGTGCCGTTCCACCACCGAGCGAGATTCCCAGGTCTGCGGTCGCAAGAGCCGGTGCATCGTTCGTTCCATCACCAACCATTGTAACCTGTCCCCGGGACTGTAACCGCCGGATCGTCGCGGTCTTGCCTGCCGGCGGGACCCCCGCAAACACGTGATCGACGGCAGGATGACTGTCGAGAAAGTCAGTAGCAGCCTCGTCATCACCGGTCAGAACAACGATCTCGATATCACGGTCATTCAGCTGCGTGAGTGTGTCATCCCAACCTGCCCGTGGTTCGTCCCCCACGACGACGACGCCCTCTGCATGACCGTCACGACCGACGACGACCGGAAGGTGACCGGCCGTTCGTGCCTCTGCGGCACGCGTCTCGATCTGCTCGCTCACCGACCACCCAAGTTCCGCGAAGAGATCGAGATTCCCGACGAGAACGCGCGTGTCCTCGACGACTCCTTCGACGCCGGTCGCGTGGCTCGTGAATTCGGTGATGTCCGCTGCGTACTCGTGGTCACTGCCATCGGCAACCCCCCCATCGGCTCTTGAGCGATCGCCCTCCTGATTCCTTTGTGCAAACGTATTCACGATTGCGTCGGCCGCTGGGTGGGATGCTCGCTGTTCGAGGGCCGCGACGGTTTCAAGGAGATCCGACGGTGCATCCACCTCGAGGACATCCATCTGGCCGGTCGTGAGAGTCCCTGTTTTGTCGAAGACGACGACGTCGACGTTCCGAAGGCGCTCGAAGACTGTCTCGTCGAAGATGACGATGCCCCGCTCTACCGCTTGTTCGATACTGGTTGCCACCGAGAGCGGGGTTGCCAGGCCAAGTGCCCACGGACATCCCACTAAGAGAACTACCAGCGCCGTCAGGACGGCGACGGGAATACCAGTCCCCACCAGAAGCGACCCCAATCCAGCGAGTACCGCCCCACCGACGACGACCGGGATGATGACTGACGCGAGCTTATCGGCCTGCCGCTGGACACCGTGATCCCCACTCTGGAGATTCCAGACAGAGGTGACGAGGCGATCGATACTACTGGTTGTCCCATCGCTCACCGTGAGGACAGCAGCCCCATTTGTGACGACCGCCCCGCCGACGACCTCGTCCCCAGCTTGTTTCGATACCGGGAGCGACTCGCCCGTCACGATCGCTTCATCGACCGTGCACTCACTCTCAGCGAGAACACCATCGACTGGGATGCGTTCGCCCTCACGGACGAGAACCCGTTCCCCGGGTTCCAGACTGTGTACGTCGACCATCGTCGTCCCATCGGCGCCATACCGCCTGGCTTCGGTGACGTGGGAGATAGTGAGATTCGTCAGGCGATCCATCGCTCGCTGCTTGCTCAGTGATTCGTAGAAGATGGCGGCCACCACACTCGCGGCAACCACGATCGTGAGGTCGTAGAAAACGTCGAGTCGACCGAGGAGAAAGGCAATCGTGCTGTACACGTAGGCGCTCACCACGGTGATCGCGACGAGAAAGTCCGTATTCGGCTGTCGCATCTTCAGACTGACATACGCACCCTGTAACAGCGGCAGGCCGGTAAACACGAGGACGACACCCGTCAGAACGAGAAAGAGCGGGAGGATCAACAGGCCATCTCCACCGCCGATCCCGGACGTACTCGCGTACATATCGAGCGTCCCCTCACCAAAGAACGACGAGAGCTGCGCCGGATAGAGGAGGACCGCATATGGGAGGAGCATGAACGTCCCGAAAATGACGCCAGCAGCGTAACGGAATCCCAGCACCTCGTCAATCCCTCGTTCATTCGGCTCGTCCGACCGGCGCGACTGTCCGATTATAGTCGGTGTGTCATCGCTCCCTCCAGCACGGAGGGTTGCCGAATAGCCGAGTGTACTCAGGGTATCACAGAGAGTTTCCTTCGAGACGCGATCAGGGTCGTATGTGATACGAACCGTCTCGGTGACGTAGCTTGCTGCCACGTCTACAACACCCTCGCAGTCCTCGGCGACTGATTCAAGAAATGCTTCACACGTCGCACAGTGCATCCCGTCGACCTGAAAGAAAGCTCGTTCCTCAGACCCTAATCGAGGGGTATCCGCATCGCGTTCGCCCGCCCCAGCACCGGACTCGCGCATGGGGTCGTCTGTCGGGTCCATCCGACTGTGGACTCCATCGCCACCGAGTACTCGATGGACGTTTCGACATCCATCACAGCAGAAGACGGTGTCGTTCTCACCCACGACTCTATCGTCAGGGACAGCCCTACCACAAAGCGCGCACGTGGAAGATGAGGATTGAGATGAAGACACAATTGATTACCACCGGCTGACAGCTGACCGAGCACAGCCATGGAACCTCAACGGCGACCTCGGCCGAAGCGCCATTACCGGTGATACAGAGGCATGGGTATTAAGCGCTGTTTGGAGACGAGTGTACTGGTAGATATCCTCGATCCGAAGCTCTGCTTCTGAGTACCAGAGAGAACATATGCCATCCCTCAAAAATAGGGAGCAGACGGATGCACGATCTAACCGGGTTCCAGCGGGACGTCTTGTACGTTATCGCCGGGCTCGAGGAACCACACGGGCTCGCAGTAAAGGCCGAACTCGACGACTACTACGAACAAGAGATCAATCATGGGCGGCTCTATCCAAACCTCGACGACCTCGTCGGCAAAGGCCTCCTGGAGAAAGGTGAACTCGACAAACGGACGAACGTGTACACGGTCACACAACGCGGAGTGCGGGAGATCGAGGCGCGACGTGAGTGGGAAAGCCAGTATTTAGAGGACGTGAACGCACCCACTACGTCGTAGAACCAGGCGAGTAGAACTCAATATCAAAGCGGGACTGCTTTACCCACTTCCCACGAATACGCATTGAGATGGCTCGGCTCGTCTTCTATCATCACCCACAGGCCGAGAATTTCTCACTCAAATATAGCTCGGCATCGGTAGCAGAGATCCGGTCTCAGCAAGAGCAATCCGACGAGTCGACAAAGCTCATCGGGTACCCCTTCGAAGCTCCGGTCTATGTGCTCTATGAAGGCGATTCAGAGATCGAATCAGCGCAAGATATCGACTTTGATCAGGAATGGCTGAGCGATCGTATTCGTGACCTCCCCCGTGCTGGGCAGGTTGTCGCATTCCGATTAGTAGAGTTGCTCGAAGCCGCGGTCGATGTTCGAGATGAGGATGAGTTCCGGCTCTACAAGGAGTTCGAACCGCAAAAGATCCAGCAGGCACTCGATCACGTCTCCTGGGGAGCACCACTTCCGACCGTCGCTGGAGAGGTGATGTCGAATTTGATTCTCCGACATTCCCTCCCGAATGCGAATCATCGAACTGGCATCGCGATGCTGCAGTTCTGTATTGAGAGTGTGGACCCGGATTTTGAGATGCCACGAACACACGTCGACGACGATACCTGGCGAGAGTGGGTCGATCCCTACATCGTCGATTCCAAGCGGCTCATTACTGTCCGCCGAAACAACCTCCGTTTCAAGCAACTCGAAGAGCTGGACGTCGACCTCGTCGAACGGAAAGATGGGATCCAAATCCGATTAGCCGAGTTCGAGCTGGATATGCACTGGCGAGAAGCCCTCACAGAGTATGCTGGGCAGCACGAATCTCACTGTACGGACTTCGCGCAGGCAGTTCTCGAACGAGCAGGACGGGACGATCTACTTGACCGTCAAGGACCAACGAAACAAGAGTTCATCACGTATCTGGAGAACGGACTGGTCGAACGAGACTTCAGAGAAATGTTTTGATCAGTCGCGAAGCTCGGCGACCGACTGACCAACCTCACGGACGTGTTCACTTCGCTCGAGGTCGAGTTCCTCGGCGAGGTAGTCAACCGTCTCTTCGAGGCTCATATTGGAAAGAAGTCCGTCTAACGGTATAAACCTAGTGCTGGCGCAACAATATAGCCCATCAGAGAAAGCGTCTGTGTATACCAAACTACGTACCCCTCGGGAAAACTGTGGAATCGGTGACCGCATAGCGATACCCACCGAAATTACGCAGTGTCGCCATTTGCTGTCCATCAACCGAACTCAATTGAAAGAAGCTCCGAAGCGATCGGGAGCGGTTCAGTCTGCAGGTTGTGCGTCAGTCGCTGGTGTCCCGCTTGGAAGCTCGGGGATGGACAGGTCCACGCGGCGGAGCAGCTGAGCGTTGATGGCGACGATGACCGTACTCAACGACATCAGGAGCGCACCCACAGCGGGGGAGAGCAGAATCCCGATCGGTGCCAAGACGCCTGCTGCGAGCGGAATCGCGAACACGTTGTAGCCGGCCGCCCAGACGATGTTCTCTTGCATCTTCCGGTAGCTCGCCTTACTGAGTTTCACGAGCCGAACGACGTCCATCGGGTTGTTCTGAACGAGGATGACGTCGGCCGACTGGACGGCGACGTCGGTGCCGCTCCCGATCGCGATGCCGACATCGGCCCGCGTCAGTGCCGGCGCGTCGTTCACACCGTCGCCGACCATCCCCACGAGCTTCCCCTGGTCCTGGAGTTCCTGGACTTTCTTGTCCTTGTCTTCGGGGAGGACCTCCGCGAACACCGTGTCGATGCCCAGTTCGTCGGCGACAGCTTTGGCGACATCCTGGGAGTCCCCAGTCAACATCGCCACCTCGATGCCCAGATCGTGGAGGGTATCGACGACACGGAAACTCTCCTCACGGATTACGTCAGCCATCGCGAACGCGGCAATCAGCTCGCCTTCACGAACAAGGTATACCACCGTCTGAGCGTTCTGTCCCGCCTCGTCAGCGAAGCGGCGGAGATGGTCGGGTATCTCGCTATCGAGTTGGGTTAACAGGTTTGGCCCGCCGACGTACACCTCATTTCCGTCGACGTTCGCACGGACGCCTCGGCCTTTGATCGCCTCGAAGTCGGTCGCGTCAGGTGCGGTGAGGTCCTGCTCGTCGGCGGCCTCGCGTATGGCTCGCGCGATCATGTGTTCGGAGTCGCTTTCGACGGCTGCTGCCAGCGCGAGAGCGTCGTCTTCTTCCACGCCCTCGACGGTCGCCATGTCGACGACGCCGTGTTCGCCTTCGGTGAGCGTCCCCGTCTTGTCGAAGATGATGGCGTCCAGGTTCCGCGCCTCCTCCATCGCGATACGGTCCCGGACCAGCATCCCGTTGCGAGCCGCCAATGACGTGTTGATTGCGACCACTAGGGGGATGGCGAGCCCGAGTGCGTGCGGGCAGGCGATGACGAGCACTGTGACGACGCGCTCGATGACCGTTGCGTCGAATGAGACCGCGAGCGTCCACGCGATTGCTGTCACGACTGCCGCCGCGAGGGCGACGTAGAACAGCCAGCCTGCCGCTCTGTCGGCCAGTACCTGTGTCTTGGATTTGCTCTGCTGGGCTTCCTCGACGAGGCGCATGATTCCCGCGAGCGTCGTCTCCTCGCCCGTCGCACCGACGCGCACGCGGAGGCTGCCGTCGCCGTTGATCGTCCCACCGATGACCTCGTCGCCGGGGTCTTTCGAGACCGGTTTCGATTCGCCCGTGATCATGGACTCGTTGACGTCGGAGTCTCCCTCTTCGACGACGCCGTCAGCAGGGACACTCGCACCCGGCCGGATGAGTACGAGGTCGCCCTCGGAGAGTTCACTCACCGGGACCTCCTCAGTGTCGCCGCCGTCGGTAATCCGCTCGGCGGTGTCCGGCATCAGCTTCGCCAGTTCGTCGACCGCACTCGAGGCCCGTCGCACCGACCGCATCTCGATCCAGTGCCCCAGCAGCATAATGTCGATCAGGGTGACGAGTTCCCAGAAGAACGCCGACTGCGTCGGGAAGACCACGCTCGCGAGGCTGTAGACGAACGCGACGGTGATCGCCATCGAGATGAGCGTCATCATCCCCGGCGACCGATCTTTCAGCTCCGGTACCGCCATCTGGAGGAACGGCATCCCACCGTACGCGAAGACGATGACCGCGAAGACGGGGTTGATCCATTCGCTACCTGGGAACGTTGGGACAGAGAACCCGAGCCACTCTTGCAGCATTTCGCTGTACAAGAGGACTGGAATCGACAGGAGTGTCGAGACGAAGAAGCGCCGACGGAACATCTGCTCGTGCCCTTCGTGCATTCCACCGTGGTCGCCGTGGTCGTGTCCCTCATCTCCGTGATCCACTTGGTGCTCGGTACGTTCATGTAGTTCCTGTTCGGCCTCATCTGCGTCCTCGGCTTCCTCCTCAAGCAGTGACTGCTCGGTCCGAGAGACCTCCTCATCCGAGCCGGCATCACTTTCAGGATTATGGTCGTGGTGGTTACCGCCAGCAGGTGGTTGATCCGACGACTTCTCAGAGTCCTTTGAGTGATCGTGGTCGTCCATAGATTGGCTTCTTAGGTACTAGTTTAACCTGCAGGGAGTTGGGTGTGTGGGCAATTCGGATCTCATTGGGTAGACTACCTCTTTATGCTATGTCAATATACAAAACCGACAGCACTCCATCACTTATTTCCCTGGGAGGGCCATTCACGTTCGTCAGATTCTACGAGACGGAGCAGGGTTCGTCGCCGCTTATCTGTATCTGCAAGTGCTGCAGTAAACTCCTCGTCAGAGACAGTCGGAAGGTCTTTTTCTCGGAGTGTATCAAGGTTTGGTGACGGTGGGGAACGATCAGCAGGCTCGATGTATGCTTCTCGGAGCGTTTCTAGATAGCTCTCGACACTCGATCGGGCGTTTTTGAGAATTGTGTCGCTTGGATGAGACCGCTTGGAAAGCCCAAACTGGAGCATTGACAATGCCTCGTCGAGGATGGCAACACTCACAATCGGTGATTGGCCGGTTTGTCTGCTGTGGAAGTAATGGAGTATCGGGTACGCCTTGTGATTCGACGTAAGTGTGTTCAGTTGGGAAGTAAAAGTATTAAGAGGTAATTCGAGTCCCTCAAACTCCTCGCCGTTCCAGCTCGTAAGTAGAATCTCGGTACTGTGTTCACCAAGTCCGCTTACGCCATTGGCGAAAGATCGTTTCTGCGTGACTGCACTCAGAACATTGAGAATATACGTAACACTGAGTGTGATAAAAAGCATCCCGCTCGCCGTCGCGAGAGTCGTCATAATCTGCCAGACACCCTCCTGTGGGGCGAAATCCCCGTTTCCTAATGTGAAGATTGTGTATCCAGAGAAATAGATCCAATCTGACCAGGAAACAGGGGTTCGGTTCACGGTATCGATAATTGAGCTCTCACCACTCGCAAAGATGAACGCCCATCCACCCCAGAGCAGTGTAATCCACGTCGCTAGGCCAAGAGTGAGGATTATCGGTCCCGAGAGAGTGAGAACTCGTGAATTTCGCTCCCCAACCCGTCGTAACACTTGCCATGTCCTTGCCATCAACAGGGAGGTCAGCGGGCCGGCGCCTCCCTCAACCCAGAGTGTCGTCCAGAGGAGATCAACGATAACACTGGCAAGCAGGATTATACCGACTATGAGAAGTATTGGTTCCATCCCTATCCACCCATTGGGTAGAATCGGGGGATGTCTTGCTTCTGGAATGGTCTTATCTGAGAGACTATCCCTGAATCACCTTGGTCTGTGATTAGTTGGTTGTTCATCAATGGTAGTCTCCTCATTGGGAGAACAGTGCTTCCACAGTCTCTGTCATAGGTGTATCACTCATCGTATCTGGGCCTCAACGGAATTAGTTACGTTATCTCATACATTTCCCAGCGGGAAAGTTCCCTAAGAACCGGTAATACGATTCTTAGTCTAGTTACTCTTCATCACCCTTCCAGGTGACAGTCCGGCCCCACGTCGTCGCCTTGCCCCAAAGGCCAGAGCGCATACATTCCAATTCAACAATCTGGGAGTTATCGACGAACAGGTTAATCTCTGGGCCGAAGTTCTTGATGTACCACTCAAACATCTCCGGACCGGGCGCCTCGAAGACGAGGTTTTCGATGCCGAGCCCGTTGGCGATCTGGTAGGCCACGTCAGTCCGCCACTCGTTAACCTCCTCGGTGATGCCTTCCGCTTCAACCATTAGGAGGTCAGCGCCCGCTTCGAGGTGGCGCTTGCCCTCCTCGATGGCCTGCTCGGGGTCCTGCTGGCCCTGTTCCTCGAGGACATCCGGGTCCGTCGCGCCGCCAGCGCCGAACTGGACGTTGATCTCGGGCTTCGGGTCGATCTCGTAGTCCTCCGCGACGATCTCCGTCATCCGCACCATATCGTCGGTCCCGATAGCCAGGAAACCACTAGAGAGCTCGACGATGTCGAAGCCGAGCCGTTCGGCCTCCTCGAAGTACCGCTCGACCTTGTCGTTGTCCCGGATCAGGACGTTCTCGACGTAACCGCCCGTGGACACCTTGACGTCGAACTCGTGGCAAACGTCGATCAGCTCCGTCACCGCCTCCTCGGGCATCAGCGCGAACGATCCACCGCTGAACTTGTAGATGTCGACGTACTGCCCCATCGTCTCTAAGAGGTCGCGCAGCTCGCGCGGGCCCATTGGGTCATAATATGGCCCACGGATCTCCGTGATTCCCTTCTCTCTGGGCTTCTCCTCGCGCTCGTTGTGGTGTAGGAACTCGAACGTACGGTCTACCATAATTCGATTGTGGCTTCGGTCTCTGAGTCCTTAGTGAGTGGGGCAGCAACCAGTTCGATCTATGCTTGAGGGGCGGGATCTGCCGTAGACCAAGGAAAACTAATCATGCTATATTAGTGAGTAATGCCACGCACCCTATGCCAGCAGGGTGACGAGATTGGAGACGGTTGTCGACTCTAAGTCTTTAATTGTTGCAATGATCTTGTCTCGGCGATCCTCGTCGAGTCGAGTGCCGGCCGTATCGTGGAATTTCGTTTCGACCTGATCCCAGCTCATCGACTTCGTTGGATGGCCTTGGAAGGCGTCCTTCTCGACCACGTGAGTAGTGCCATCCTCAAGTTCGACGGTTACGCGAGCGGGCATCTCCCCGGATTCAAACCGCTCGGTAAATGCCTCGTCCTCCTCGACGGTGACGTGCCGGAGAAGGTACTGGACATCATCTCGAGTAATACGTTCTGGCTCGTACTGGGCGTTCCCCATCTCCCGGTCGAGGAGTGCTGCTGCCAGCATATACGGGAGTGAGTGATCGGCCTGGGCCTTCGTCTCGACGGTGTGGCGATCACCCTCGCCGCCACCGATTATGAGCTTCGCGCCGGCGAACGTTTCTAAATCAATGAGTTCCACGTCACTCCCATCGAGATTCTCTTGCTCCGCCAGTTCGATAACGCCTTCAACGGCAGACTGGGCGTACGTTTCAGCGACGTATCGCTTCGTCATGACGTCGTGAACGCGCGTGCAGCCTGGATCGAGGTCGACCTCGAACTCACCGCTGATAGTCTGCTTCCAGCCCTTCTGCCCTTCAAAGAGGTTCTTGGGCCCCTCCATCCCGTCACTGGCCAATAGGGCCGCGTAGACGGCGTTCCGGGCGGCATTGGACGAGGCGATGCCCTTCCACTCGTTGATGCCGCCGGTGCGGGTTACGCGGAGGGCGTTATGGGCGGTTCCGGCGATGCCGATGGCGTCTCTGGTAGTCTCGACGTCGAGATCAAGTACCTTCGCGACGCCGCAGGTCGCCGAGATGACCGTGTGGGTCACGTGGTCCCAACCTTTGTCACGGACTGGGGCATTCCAGGCGAGTTCGCCTTGGACCTCGTACGCGACACCGATTCCTTCTAGAAGTTCCTCGCCAGAGGCATCGACGGCCTCAGCAGCAGCGACGACCGCGCCGATGTTGTCGCTCGGGTGGGGCGTCTCGCCGGGCGCGAGAAAGGAGTCCATGAAGTCGAGATAGCGCGTCAGCGCAGTATTGTGCATCGCGGCTCCAACCGCCGATGCGGTCTCGTCACGTCCCCAGAGCGTACAGTCGTCGCCAGCATTAGCTCGCTGGACCGTCTGGTGGACGACCTCCACCGGATCTGCCCCAAGTGCATTAATCCCGATCCCGACCGAGTCGAGTACGCGCTTTTTCAGTTCCTCCCGTGTGTCCTCGGAGAGTCCCTCAGCGGAGACCTCTTGAACAAACTTGGCAAGCTCTTCGGTCGTCGTCATATCTCTAGGTACGGTTGCTCGCGGGAAACTTCCTTTGCCCAGGGTTCATCTATAAGGGGACTTAGGGTAGCAAACTGCGTACCACTCTCTTCGTCATTCACAGGGAAGTGAATTGGAGAGTGAGACATCGCCGACGAGAATCACCCCGCACATCTCCTCTCCCTGGAGGCCGCAGTAGTACTCGTAGATCCCTTCTTGATCAAATGCGTAGACGACGCTATCCCCGGATCGAAGGGTTTGCGTGCGGAACTGCCACTGGTCTGCGGTATCGTGAAACTGTACACTATCAACGACGTGGTCGGCTGACCCAGTGTTTCTCCAGATGACCGTCGTCCCCGGTGCTACCAACTTCCGAACTGGATCGAACGCCTCGTCCTTCATTTCAACAGTTGCTCGCCCCATACAGGAGAGACGGTCCTCAGGTTTATTGACGCCGCGGTCGTGCTATAGGATGCCATACGTCGTGGCTTATCGGAGGTTCTCAAGATGGACTCAAACGATGGTACTTCCCAACCCCCACTCCAGGGCGCACATGAATCGTTGTGGATAGAGACGACACCTAAAACAGAGTACGACACCCTCGACGGAGAAATTGAGGTCGACGTCGCCATCATCGGCGGTGGCATCGCAGGTATCACTACCGCCGCTGAATTACAAGAAGCGGGAAAATCAGTCGCAATTGTCGAACGTGACCACATTCTCGAAGGAGTGACTGGCCATACTACAGCGAAGCTGACGGCTCTCCATGGCCTCATCTACGACCATCTCATCGAATATTTCGACGAGCAACGGGCCCGACAGTACGCTGAGGCGAACCTAGCCGCCATCGACCACGTCGAGGCCACGGTAGAGGACCGGGGCCTCGACTGCGACTTTAAAAGGACAGCCGCATACACCTTTACTGAATCCTCCGACAACCGCCACCAAATTCAGGCCGAAGTCGATGCCGCTCAGCAACTGAGTCTCGCTGCTTCATTCCAAGAGTCTACGGACCTGCCTTTTGACATTGAAGCAGCAATCCGCCTCGACGATCAGGCACAATTCCATCCTCGAAAGTACCTTCTCGCACTGGCCGAAGAAATCCCAGGAGAGAGCAGTTACATCTTCGAGAACACGACAGCGATGGACGTCGAGGATGGTAGTCCCTGTCAGGTATCGACCGATTGCGGGTCGATCACCGCAGATGCGGTGGTCGTCGCGACGCACTTCCCGGTGTTCGACCGTGCACGGTACTATGAGCGATTGTATCCCAAGCGCTCCTACGTGCTGGCGGTACGCTTGCAGGGTGACGCGCCGGCAGGAATGCACTACAAACCGGAAGATCCGTACTTCTCGGTTCGGCCGCACCCTGCTGGCGAGGAATCGATGGTCCTCGTCGGAGGACAAAATCATCGAACTGGCCATAGTGATAGTACAGTTGATCGCTACCGGAAACTCGAACAGGAAGCATTCGACCGCCTGAACGTCGACGAGATTGCGTATCGCTGGTCGACACAGGACTTCGTCTCCATTGATCGAGTCCCGTTCATCGGCCTTCTCGGACCCCAGTCGGAGAACGTGTACACGGCTACGGGATTTGGCGGCTGGGGGATGACGAACGGGATCGTCGCAGGGATGTTGCTTTCAGATCTTATCGTCGATGGACAGAGCGAATGGGAAGACGTCTATCAGCCGATGCGGTTCAATGAAAACGCGTCAGCAGACCCCTTCCTTCACCACAATCAACACGACGTGAAACACTACCTCGAAGACTACACGGAGCATCCGCAGTCCGGCGACGTTGAGTCGGTCCAGCAAGGGGATGGGGCTGTTCTCGAGCTTGATGACGGACTGACCGCAGTACACCGTGACGAGGATGGCGACACTCATTCAGTGTCAGCGATCTGCTCGCATATGGGCTGCCTCGTCTACT
Organism: Halobaculum roseum; assembly: GCF_019880245.1. NCBI lineage: Archaea > Methanobacteriati > Methanobacteriota > Halobacteria > Halobacteriales > Haloferacaceae > Halobaculum > Halobaculum roseum. The sequence continues at coordinate 52,565 of NZ_CP082289.1, read as the reverse complement.
GGAACGACGGTGAGCAGTCTTGGGATTGTCCCTGTCACGGCTCTCGATTTGCCTGTGATGGCTCAGTCCTCAATGGGCCTGCAAATAGCCCCCTCTCAGAACGTGAACTTGATGAGTAGCCCAAACATCCAAAGGCGGCAGGACACTAGGGACACCATGGCTTCTGAGACCCTCGACGGGTACGTTATCGACGTTGGATGTATCCGGAAAAACGCTCGCGATGAGCTCCTCGAAAAGGCTCGTACGCATTCGCGGGAGTGTGCGCTGATGGGTCACTGTGTCGAAAGTGGCTATGGTATCGTAACCGAAGACGATCGGTTGACTGTTCTAGACTCGGAAGCGACTCCGAAAATAGTGAATACCGTGGAGGGAAGCGACACGGAGGAAGGAATACGACTCCGTGTCCAGCGAGAAGAACAGGACGGGTCGATGGAAACGACCAGTATTGAGGAGATCAGCTAGGTAGTAGCTCAAGACCACGATTGGTCGACGAGTGAGTTCTGACCATATCAACTTCACCAGAAGGCGATGTATTCGGGCTCACTTTCAATTCCGGGTAGTGTTGGCCGACTTGATTTACAGGCGACACTTGAGAGCGCCCAATCATTTCTCTGGCAACGTGTTGATGGAGGGATGTACGAGGAAACAGCTGTGTCTGGTGGCGGTCACTGGTACTACACGGTCGTTGAGGATGACCTTGTCTTCGCACGGCAGCAATCAGGTCGGTTAGACTGGCAAGCAACAACGGATGCAGCTGGCATTCTACGTCGCCAACTCAGACTCGACGACGATCTCGACGAAATCTTTACCAGCTTCCCCGAGGAACCTACGCTCGAAAAGGCCAAACGCCAGTATCCTGGCCTCCGAGTCGTTCGTGATCCGTTCTTCCCCTGTCTGATCTCGTTTGTTTGTTCAGCACGGATGCCCGTCAAACGGATTCACGCCCTCCAGAGTAGCCTCGCACAGGAGTTTGGTAGTCCCGTCCACGTTGATGGGTCCACGTACTATGCCTTTCCCCGCCCTGACCAGTTGATGGCCGCATCGGAAAGCGACCTCCGAAATCTCGGTCTGGGATTCCGTGCACCATACGTTGAACGGACGACTCAGATGGTTGCAGACGGGGATATTACGGAGGCGTTCCTACGCGACAGATCGTACGCAGAGGTCCATGAAGATCTTCAGTCCTTCCCGGGCGTTGGTCCCAAAATAGCAGACTGTGTTTCGCTGTTTGCCTTTGGACACCTCGAAGCAGTTCCAATCGATACGTGGACACGGCGACTTATCGAGCGCTACTACCCCGGTGATGTGGCGGACTCATATGACGCCACAGCTACTGCGTTTCGGGATCGGTTCGGCGAGTATGCTGGTTATGCCCAAACCTACCTCTTTCACTATGAACGGTCGTAACTACCGAGGACGTAGCGGGAACGAAAGTCACAGAACGAACGTAGGGAGAAGCTCAGTCAGTAGAGGTACTTGATTTTGCCTGTGTTTGCTGGGGATGCTCGTGGTGGGTGACGGTACCGTCGACTGCTGTCGCACCCTGATCCCGGAGGAGATCCTCCGTTTCACCCACGCGATTATCCGGGACCATGACAGCGACTCTCGGTTGATCCAGTGCAGTAACCTGGCGAGACGTGCCTACTACACCCCCAAGAAATCCACCGATTGCGGCACCGAGCCCGAACCCGAGGAGGATAAGCATGTACTGGCCAGCGGTCATAATTGGGCTGATACGGGGAATCCAGAACATGTTCTGATCCATCATAAATAGCAGTACAGCACCGATGAGTCCACCAAGTAGTCCACCCCAAAGAAGTCCCCGTCTTTCTGGCATCTTTGTGGCTGGATCGAAGAAGGGATTATCGATATCCGGCTCATCGGGTTCTAAGCCTGCTTCACGGAGTGCTTGCTTGGCCTCTGTTGTTTCCTCGGAATCATCGAATGTGGCGACGATTCGTCTCATTGGTCACCTCGTGGTTCTTGGAGCATTGCATGGAGCTGGGCTTGGACTCGTTGACTAATCTGATCTGTGTCCCCAACGATCCATCCGTGATTGTACTTCCTGTCATACGGCGCGGACTCGTGTGGCCGAGTGAGGTTTGTGAGATAGTTCTCAACGGCGTCTGGTACTGTATCCTGCTCGACGTGGAGCATTGGTCCGTGTTTCCCGCGATGACTTTCGACGCACGCCGGGAGTGCCGTCTGCCAGTTGTCAGGGTTCGCAAAGATAAAGTTGTGACCGCTTTCAGCGATCCCCCAACCAATGTTACGGGGCCACTCGCCGAAGATCCACCCCTGATTCCGTCCGATGTCCTTGTACCCGGCGAAGCCGACGCTTAGTTCGTACGGATCAGATCCCCTCGGGATTCGCTGTACGTGGCCGAAACGTGCGAGGTCGCGAGCGACCTGTTCGCTGATCTTGCTCTCGTCGCCGAGGAGGTACATGTATGCCTCGTCGAAGCGGGCTTCAAGCTGTTCCTGGGTTGCCTCGGGGATGCGGTTCCCGTCAATGTAGAGGAAGCCGTCACCGCCGTGAGCGTTCCAGGACTGCGCCGGGATGGCGGTCTGGAGATCGTCGAGATCGGCGATAAACGTGGTGTCCCGGTGGTTGGCGTGAATCGTACTGAGGTACTGATCTGCATTGGCCGCGACTTCGATCGGTGTGTCTCCCTCAATACGTCTGGTCTTCAGCCCCATCTGTTCGACGGTCCGCTGAACGTCACTGCTGATGTAGCGCTCGCCCCCGACGATGTACACCTGCATGTTTCCGTCGACGTGAACGCCTTCCGGGTGGAGGCGCTCGATCTCCTCGCGCGTTACCTCCGGCAAGGAGTCCGGCTCCGTCAGGAGGACCGCACCGTCGATAGGGTGATGGATGAACGCCACGCCGGGAAGTGCTGCAGCGAGATCGCTGTCGCTGATGAGAATCGCTGCCCCCGGTCGGGTGTGATCGTTAATGGCGGGATAGACGTTCTGTGTGAACGCTGTCGCCGTCTCGTAGTCGTTACTCCCGGCGAGACGGGTCGTCATGCTCGTGACGGTCTCCTCGTCGAAGTCAGCCGACGCGGGTCCGCCCTGGCTACGCTCGCCTGAGGACCGGACTTCCCGATACGTGAGTGCGGCACCCCCAAGAGTTGCTCCAACTGGTAGCGCGGCGAGATCGCGCAGGAACGTCCGGCGACTACGGTCGCTCACAGTGCACCACCCGGTTTGAGGTTTTTCCGAACGAGCAGTCCGTTCACTGGCCAAGCAATGAGGAACCCGACCAGCGTAGCGAACACCATCACGCCGAACCAGAGGATGTTGTCGTCTCCTGGCATCATTGGTAGGTTGAGCATCATGAGTACCCACATTCCGCCCATCATTCCGACAGAGACACTCGTCATGCTCACGGCGACGATCTTCGCACCTTTCCTCGCTGCCGATCCGGTATCGAGCCCTTGTGAGTCCTTTAGCATCGGGATGTGGAAGACGAGCCACGATACGAGGAACGCAATGACGTACACGAGCACGATGAGGATCGTCATCGCGTTCCCGAGCCAGAATAGTGGCCCGTCGAGGACGATCATCGGTATGCCGAAGTAGTTGAGGAGGAACCCCGTCGCGATCATCGTACTTGCAGCAAAGCCAACGCCCATTGCAGTCGCTGTGGCTGCTCGAAGCCAGTACGGGCGGAGGACGCGTGGTCCCTGATCAGTTGTAACGATCTGTCTTCCCCTGTAGGAGAGCCAGTAGAGGGCCAGCCCAAATGGGCCAAGGACAAGGGTTAGCAGCGGCCAGACCATCGTCGTCCAGTCGTTCATCTCAGGTAGCCGGTGACGTGCATGGGCGAACACAAACGACGCCCCGAGGATACTGAACCCGGCCCAGATCGCAGCGAGCGATTCTAGCGGACTGAGGCCGGCCCCCTGATGGCGGTACTGCGTGATCTCAACCGCGTAATCGAGCCGGCCCTGGGACACCCAGGAAACCTGATCCGTCGACCCCATTGCGAAGAGGTGGTTAAACGGCCCTTCTGCGGGGGTCGAGAACCAGGCCGGCTGTGACTGCCACGCGTAGTTTTCAGTTACCGCTGGCAGGCTCCCGTCATCGTTGACGAGTAGGATTGGGCCAGCTTTCCCCCACTGAAGATTTGTCGACGAGACTGCGTGCTCGGGCTCACTGGGATTGACGAGCATAAAGTTGTAGTAACCGACTTTATCACGTTCATGGATTCCCCAGCCAAAGTCTCGCGACTCATCACGGAACTCTGCCACCTCGATGGCGTGGTCCTGTGGGGTGTCCCCTGAAACTCGTGTCCACTCGACGTTGAGGTCAGAGAGCGCTTCGTCACTCACGAGGCCGGGCGGTGCGAGGACATAGGCGTGTGAGGCGTTCAGTTCCTCAATTGCCTCTTGGGTGGCATCTGGGACTCCGTCTTCGTTCGCGTATAGAATTGGGTCACCAGAGTAGGCGCTCCAGGCGGCAGCGGGCAGTGCCCACTGTGGCTCGTCAGAGTTCACAATGATGACGTTGTTCTGACTGATGTCGTCAGATCCGTTCCCACGGGTGGCGATAGAAGCGGCTGTCTCAGCGGGGTTTCCACCAGAGATGTCAACAGTAGAGACGCTGGACGTGTTCGTTCCATTTGCGCTACTGGGGGGAGTGGCGTTCCCGAAGAGGAGAAGAGCGTCTTCGCTCGCCCGTAGTCGAGATGCCGCCATAGCCGTCTGCCAGTCGTTCTCGGGAACACGAACCACAGTTGAATAATTGAGACCTGAGTCAGGTGGCCGTGCAGCCCGGGCAGTGAGTTCACTCTGGCGCTGTGGATCATTGACAGGGAATCTGCTCACGTCCTTAGTCTGCATCGTGGTGTACGATTCACTCGGTGCCTGCCCGTAGTCGAACAACGTCAGCCCGACGACGAAGACCGGTTGTGTAGCGACGAGAATCGCGACAATGGCAGCGACACCCATCGCTACCAATTTCCAGATATCCATTTACTAGCTCACCCCGCGCTGTTTTCGAACGTTGCCCGTGTGGGCGCTCATTGTCTGAAAGGCATCTACACGGTCAGTTGTAGCTGGGAATTCAGGTATCATTGGTTGGCGTATGAGTAACCGTCTGTTCTTCAGACGGGGCTACGTACACGTTGTATCCTGCAAACGCGGTCACTAGAACGCCGACAGCCACGTCATTCCAAAGAAGACCTCCAGTGACTCCGGTGACAAACGGGGCAAACAGAAGCCACCCGCCAAGCAGCACGAGTATCCCAGAAATTCCCTTGCTGGGTCCACCCTGTATTCGCTCACGTGAGTAATTATACCCTGCTAATGTGGCGATCATTCCACCTACAACTACGTCGTTCCACTTGGCAGGAGACGGTGAGCCCACTATGAACGGGAAAGCCATGAGCCAGATCCCGAGGGCCCCGGTGAAGACTGTAATAGACTTCGTTGGTGTATCCATGAAAACGGGTCCAACAAATATGGACAGTTATGGAACTCTACGTTTATGAAGCCATCTCGCGGCAGGTCTCCGCACAGTCGCGGAGTACCTCAGCACAGACCTGACAGTGTTCTGCATCGTGACGCTCACATTCCTCAGCACATTCTTCACAGGCCCCGGCACAGGCCTGGGCGAGCTGCGGACTGTAGTTCGAGTCCCGTGCCATGAAGCGCGCGTGCAGCGTAGTGAGATCAGCGACGTCTCGACAGAGACGGGCACACTCTTCCATCTCCTCGTCACCGAGACACTCATCAGCGCACCACTCGCATGCTTGGGCCGCTGCGAGACAGTTATCGATACATTCAGCCATTTGTTCGTTCTCGCCTACGTGGTCGATCTGGGTCAGAGCCATTTCACTATCTCATCTAACGCGACCACACTTTGTTATCAGCACCCCGAGCCCTAACGAGAACTAGTGAGACGGCCTATTGCTGCGTAACCCTGATTTACACAATAGGTGAGACGGAGAGTAATATCGTATTTCCCCTGCATCGTCGGGAGTGATATCTAGAGAAGCAGGTCCTGCAGATCCGATTTTCCTATTAATACCGTGTTAGAGACGTCTCTTTGACGTTCCAAGGGAAAAGTGATCGGCAGCCTACGGATTTTGCAACTGGACTAAAGGTTGTTGGGACCGTAGCCCGACTATGGTCGATTCTACGATTCACACACTCAGCGCGATTTTTGCGATCATGAGTGGAACAGGAGCCGGGCTCTTAGCGCTCTTTTTCTGGCGCATTCTCCGTGAATCCCCTTTTGGTACGGTCATTGCGCTTCTCTCAGTAACGATGACCGCGACGATCGTGTATCACGTTATCCTGTTCATCCTTGAACCAGATACCGTACTATTTGCCACTATTCGAAGCGCCCTCTATACTATCGTGGCTATCTTTCTTTGGTTAGTTATCGCAACCCATCAGCAAATCAAGAATAGCGCGGTAGAAGGGTGATTAGCGGTGCTCGAAAACTCTCTGTTCACCTATTATAACCTCGCAGTTGGCCTTATAACAGGTTTCGGGGTCTTCTATTTTCTGTTCTTCAAGCCCACTGTCGTAGATTACCATCGGTTCCTCTTACTCACTGTCGCTGGACTGATACTATTCCTGATTGGTGGGCCAATCACTGAGCTATTATTCCCGTCACTGGTTCATTGGGTACACGGAGTTGCAGCCCTCTTGGTCATTTTTGGTCTCTATAATCCACTTGAAAACGACCTGCGCCGAGACGCGTGGGCAGATGTTTTTCTCCAAGAACCGATTCAGGTTCGACAGCAGGATGAATGGATGATGCCGATTGACGATGCTATTCTCGGCCTCTTCCACTCAAAGGAGCTGATTCTAACTCCTACAATTATAGCGTACAATATTGATTACAGTCGTGAGGAAGTAAACCGCCGGCTTAGTGAACTTGAAAACCGCGGGTTTGTCATAAAGGTTGAGCGCGGAAAATACCGGATTACAGAGCTGGGAAGACAGTATATCGAAGGCTCGATTTCCCATGGTCCTCTCGCTCGTTTTTGGGAGCGACGAGACCACCGAAAACAACCCTAAAGCATTACGGATTTGCAGTTTGCCTGTGAAATATCTCAGTACTTGGCTTCGAATATCCGGACTATCTTGTCCGTTAACGTCGCAAGTAAATCCGCAATTTAGGGCTGGACGGCGTCAATCATCTCCTTGATGGGGGAGTAAACTGGGGTTCCTGGCGAGGGGGAGAACTACTTTCAGGCGTGAGCGGTGTATCCGGCGTCTTCGACGGCCTCCACGAGGGTCGTGACCTCTACCTCGCCATCGACGCTCGCCTGTTCGCTCTCCCTGTCGACGGTCACGTCAGTCACGCCGGATACCTCTTCGAGGGCCTCTTCGACCGTCTGCTCACAGTGACCGCACGTCATGCCTTCCACGATGATCGTCGTCGTCATACAGGGATACACACGGCCTCCTCTCTTTAGCGGATTTCCCCTTCGATCATACTGATATCGTGGGGCTCAAACTTTAGATTCAAAGCGATACCTGCGGCCGTAACGAACTAGACATCGGATGCGCCAGGTGTCAATAGCGAGAAGGCTCAAGTATCGTTGTGACGCTCCCTGTACGTCTTCGCCGCTAAAAAGACATAGAGTGCGCCGATAGCCCGAATGCCCAAGCGGAATCGCTCGTTCCATTCTATCGACTCTGGACGCTCGTACAGGAACGCGGTGGCAAATCTCTGATACAGGTCGGGAAATAAGAGGACTATCGCGCCGAACACGCCGGTAAGATTCATCAGCAACGCGTATGCTCGCCCGTTAAAGAGTGAAAGCGCAGCTATCAGAACACCCTCCGACCGGACTGCTGGACGTATCCACCCTCTCACTGTTCCCTCGTCTGGATTCGAAATCGCGAGTTTCTCGAAGAGCTCGACGATTTCGTCCGGGAACAGCGCTGAGATAGCGCCGAGGACACCGACGAGTGTTCGAATCATACGATATGGTACGACCGATATGGATATAACTCCCACTGCGACGCTACACTATCGAGAACGAGGGGAGTCCGAACAGTAGCGGCTTCGAACCGGGCACGACGCGCAGAGGCCGCTTGTCGAATGGGCGTCCTGAATCCTTATGGATTCGGGGCATACAGGGCGTAGAGGATAGACAGCATCCCGGCTGCGGTGACGAGTGCTGCGACGAATCCTGCTTCGAAGATCGACACCTGGAGGAGTTCGAAGAGGACGCCTTCAAGGAGGCCGCCAAGCCCGACCAATGCGAAGCCGGCGGCGACGTACAGGAGTAACTGCGTGTGATGCCGTTGGTATCCGCGATAGGCCTGGTAGGCGATCACCAGCGCCAGGGCGGTCGTGAACAGCTTGCCGATGACGAATAACGTGTGTTCCATGAGTCAGTCTCCCCGCATTTCCTCGAAGATGGACGTAATCCGGTCGGCGGGGTCCGGCCGAACATCGATCTGCACGTCGAAGCCCTCTGCTTGGAGGAGTACTTCGACACGCTCGAGTCGCGCCTCGTACTCGCTGTAGTGCCGTCCGCCGGGGTCGACGTGCGTGTACTCCTCGAGGAGGCCCTGCTCGACGAGGCGGGTGACACGCCGCGAGACGGTCGGGCGTGACATATCGCATTCCTCGCTGAGCTCCTTCGCGGAGAGTCGGTCGGTCTTCGTCGCCACGAGGATGTTGCGGGCGTACTCGTCGTCGAGTGTGGCGAAGATGTCCGACGGGTCGGCCTCCTCAGTCACACGTCCGTACTCGCTACAGGAGGGTAATATAGCCCGCCGGTTTTCTGACTCAGAACGCCGGCTCGCTATTATATCGTCTCTACCCGCCTACTGATAGTTGAAGGTGCAATAATTATGTCCACACTCGACTCCGGCATGAACCAGCTTGAGAGCAGAGTCGGCGGCCTGACCGTCGGCGGGAAAGTCCACAGCCTCAGCGCGTGGTTCGTGCTGGCGCTCCGTCTCATGATGGGCTACGCGTTCGCGTACTCCGGCTTCACGAAGATCACCGGCGAGTTCGCGGCCGGCGGCTACCTCTCGAACGTTGCGGCGACGAACGGCAACCCGCTGGCGGGCCTGTTCGCGTGGATGGGTTCGACGCCGTGGTTTGTCGAGTTCGCGAACGTCGCCGTGCCGTACGGCGAGCTGTTCATCGGCCTCGGCCTCCTCGTCGGCGCGTTCGTCCGCCTCGCGGCGTTCTTCGGCGCGCTGATGATGCTCATGTTCTACTTCGGCAACTGGGACATGGGTCACGGGTTCATCAACGGGGACTTCGCGTACATGCTCGTGTTCCTCGCGGTCGCCGCGTTCGCCGCGGGCCGCATCCTGGGCCTCGACCAGTACATCGAGAACTACGACGTCGGCGGCGAGACGCTCGTCGAGCGCTACCCCGCCCTCGAATACATCCTCGGCTAACCACGCCGAGACCGTTGGGAGTACAACAATGCAAAATCCAATTCAAGCACGCGGGATTCGTTCTCTGGGATTCATCGTCGTTGGGGCACTGACTCTGGCCGTCGTCGCCGGAATGGCGCTAACGCACGCGACCGTCCCAGAATCAATGATGTGGAGCTGGCACGACGGCATGTGGAACAGCGGCCACATGGCCGGCTGGGGTGGCTGGGGCTGGGGGATGATACTGTTCGGGCTCCTGTGGATGGCACTTCTGATCGCCCTCCCAGTCTACGCCGTTTACTGGCTGACAACGCGGTCCCCTACGGACGGCCATACTGATGACAGCGCACTCGCTGTTCTCCAAGAACGGTACGCTCGTGGCGAAATCGACGACGAGGAGTTTGATCACCGTCGCGCCCGCCTGGTGTCCGACGACGATCGTTTCTGACCGCGTTGGTGTTACTGTCTGAGGAGGCGTCTGAGGACGTAGTGGAGGATTCCGCCGTGTTCGATATAGGTTACGGCGGCCGGCGTGCCGACCTGTGCTGTGACCGGGAACTCGACAGTCGACCCGTCCGCACGCTCGGCGATAACGGTCAGTTCGTCCATCACGTCGAGCCCGTCATCGAGGCCGTGGATCGTGAAGACCTCCGACCCATCCAGACCGAGAGATTCCCACGAGTCGCCATCATCGAACTGCAGGGGAAGCACACCCATGCCGACGAGGTTGTCGCGGTAGATGCGCTCGTAACTCTCGGCGATGGTTGCGCGGACACCGAGCAGGTCCGTTCCTTTCGCCGCCCAGTCCCGGCTAGACCCAGTTCCGAACTCCTCGCCAGCCATCACGACGAGCGGTATCCCCTCGTCCCGATAGCGGCGACTGGCTTCGAACACCGTGGTTTGTTCGTCGGTCGGGTGGTGGATCGTGTAGCCACCCTCGACGTCGTCGAGCATCTCGTTCTCGATTCGGACGTTGGCGAACGTCCCCCGCATCATCACCTCGTGATTGCCCCGACGTGCGCCGTAGGTGTTGAACTCGTGTGGCTCGACACCGTGATCGAGCAGCCACTGACCTGCGGGGAGGTCGGGACCGAACGGGCCGGCTGGACTGATGTGGTCGGTCGTAACGGTATCGCCGAGCGTCAGTAGACAGCGTGCGTCCTCGATATCGGCGACGCCGGGTTTCTCTACCGGGAAGTCCTTGAAGAACGGCGGTTCACGGATGTATGTCGAGTCCTCATCCCACTCGTAGACGTCACCCGTGGGCGCGTCGAGAGCAGCCCATCGCTCATCGCCCTCGAACACGGAGGCGTACTTCTCCTCGAACATCTCCGGAGAGACGTTCTCGTGGATTGCGGCCTGCACGTCCGCTGCGTCCGGCCAGATGTCCGCCAGATAGACTGGGTTACCCTCATCGTCAGTGCCCAGCGGCTCGTGTTCGAGATCGATGTCCATCCGCCCTGCGAGCCCGTAGGCGACGACGAGCGGCGGGCTCGCGAGGTAGTTCGCGCGGATCTTCGGGTGGATACGCGCCTCGAAGTTCCGGTTCCCGGAGAGAACGCTCGTCGTCCAGAGGTCGTGGTCGTCGATTGCCTGCTCGATGGGATCGGGAAGCGGCCCAGCGTTACCGATACAGGTGGTACAGCCGTAGCCGACGACGGCGTACCCGAGCTCTTCGAGATACGGAAGCAGCCCCGATTCTTCGAGATACTGCGTGACGACACGGCTACCCGGTGCGAGACTCGTCTTGACGTACGGCGGGACGTCTAGGCCTTTCTCGACGGCGTTCTGGGCGAGCAGTCCAGCAGCGATCATCACCGACGGGTTCGACGTGTTCGTACAGCTCGTGATGGCGCTGACGAGGACGTCTCCGTGTCCGATTTCGACCGTCTCACCGTCGAGGTCGACCTCGACACGTTTGGTTAACGGGTGCAGTTCCGATTCGGGTTCGACCTGAACGCCACCGTCGGTCTCCGCATCAGCTGCACCACCCTCACCGAGCCACCGCTGCAAGGCGTCCTCGTCGACATCATCGAGGTCGTCCTCGAACTCCCCGTGGAGAAGTCCCCGGAAGCTCTGTTTCACGTCCCCCATCGGAATCCGGTCCTGTGGCCGCTTGTGTCCGGCCAGACTCGGTTCGACTGTCGAGAGGTCGAACTCGACGACCTCAGTATATTCTGGTTCCTGTTCCCCGAACAGCCCTTGGGCTTCGAGGTACTCGCGAACGAGGTCGACGTGGTCGGGATCACGCCCGGTGAGTTCGAGATACTCGAGCGTCTGCTCGTCGACCGGGAACATACTGATCGTCGAGCCCTGTTCGGGCGCCATATTGGCGATCGTGGCCCGGTCGGGGACTGTGAGATTCTCCACACCGGGACCGAAGAACTCCACGAACCGGTCGACGACGCCGACCTCGCGGAGTCGTTCGGTGATGTGGAGCACGAGATCCGTAGCCGTCGCGCCCTCGGGTAATTCGCCTTCGAGACGGACGCCGACGACCTCGGGGAGTTTCATCGTGACCGGTTGACCGAGCATCGCCGCTTCCGCTTCGATGCCGCCGACGCCCCAACCGACCACACCGATGCCACCGATCATCGGGGTGTGGCTGTCCGTGCCGACGAGCGTGTCCGGCAGGAGCCAGTTCTCGCCGTCTTGCTCGCGGGCGTGGACGACCCGACCCAGATGTTCGAGATTCACCTGGTGGACGATACCGGTCCCCGGCGGGACGACGTTGAAGTTCTCGAAGGCGTTCTGCGCCCACTTGATCGCGCGATACCGTTCGGCGTTTCGCTCGTACTCCAGTTCGACGTTCTTCTCGTAGGCGTCCTCGGAGTCGAAGTAGTCGACCTGGACGCTGTGGTCGATCACGAGATCAATAGGAATCTCCGGTTCGACCAGGGTGGGATCTCGGTCTTTGCGGTCGACCTCGGATCGAAGGGCCGCCAGGTCGACGACTGCGGGTACACCGGTGAGATCTTGCAGGACGACTCGTGATGGAGAGAACGGAACCTCTGCGTCCGGTACGTCTGGCTTCCAGCCAGCAGCATTCTTGACATCCGCTGCAGTAACAGTTTCGCCGTCGGCGTTCCGGAGCACCGACTCAAGCAGAATACGGATGCTCACAGGGAGCGTGTCGAGGTCACAGAGCCCCTGCTCTTCGAGTGCTCGAAGATCGGCCATCTTGTACGTCGTCCCGTCGACGTCGAGCTCGCGGACGGCATCGAACGGAAGTGTATCAGTCATAGTATCTACACCTGGGATTGGCAGTCGTATCAATCCCTCTCCGAATCCGATTCGACGAGAATCGGGATTTGTTACGCAGAGGCATCGTATCCAGCGTCTTCGACCACAGTCACAAGCTCATCCCGTTCAGCGGACCCCTCGACCGTCGCGGATTCTGAGTCACGATCCGCAGTAGCGGACGTAACCCCCTCAACTTCTTCGAGTGCCTCTTCGACGGTCTGCTCGCAATGTTCACAGGTCATTCCTTCGACGGTGATTGTCTGAGTCATATCCATTCGTAGATAGGGGCGAGTATTCTATGTGGTTTTCTGCTTAGAATCCAATGTTGTCGCAGCCCTAGATCACCGATTTCGAAGGTGTGTTGTGGGCAACAATAATGTATCCTGCGAGACGAAGCGGTCGTATGCGCAATTTGGATGAAACCGACTTAGAAATCCTCTCGTTACTCGCTGATGACGCCCGCCGCCCGTTCAGCGATATTGGCGAGGAGGTCGACTTGTCGGGGCCAGCCGTTTCTGACCGGGTAAAGCGATTACAGGAAGCTGGCATCATTAACAACTTCACGATTGACGTCAACCGGGCTCATCTCCGAGCTGGTGTACCGGTATTTATTCAGGCCGAAATCGGCTCAGCGTCGTTGGAGGCCGCCCGCGAGCGGGCTCGAGAGTCAGATGGCGTTGAACACGTCTTCACGACCTCCGAAGGAGATCTTTGGTTCTATGCCCGTGTTGAAGCCCAGAACGTACGTCAGTGGGTAGATGGACTCTTTAACGAGATCGATGTAGCAGATTACACCGTCACACTAATTGACGAGCTTGAATGGACGCCGTCCGTTGATGGCGTCGAATTTGCACTCACCTGTGCTGAATGTAACAATACCGTTGATAATCAAGGTGAAACGACGAGAATCGACGGAGAGATCTATCACTTCTGTTGTCCGTCCTGTCTCACACGGTTCGACGATCGGTATCAGCGACTCGAAGAGGGAGCGTAACGCCGTCTTTGGAATCCAAATTTTCCTGCAGTCGAAACCCCGCCTCTCGAAGCAGTAAATCGCCTAAACCTAGACCCCGTATAGTAGAACAAGCATGACAAGCCAAACAATCCATCTTGATATCACGGGAATGTCCTGCGCCAACTGTTCGGCGACGATCCAGGACACTCTCGAATCGCTCGACGGGGTATCGGAGGCGGATGCGAACTTCGCCACCGACGAGGGTTCCGTCACCTACGACCCTGAAGAGGTATCGCTCAAAGAAATCTACGACGCGATCGACGAGGCCGGGTACGGCGCAGTCTCTGAGACGGTAACGATTGCCATCTCCGATATGACCTGTGCCAACTGCGCCGAGACCAACCAAACCGCTCTTGAAAATATTCCGGGCGTCGTTAATGCGGAGGTCAATTACGCAACCGACGAAGCACAGGTCACCTACAATCCTGCGGAAGTATCTATTGGTGCGCTGTACGATGCTATCGAGGAGGCTGGCTACTCGCCCGTCCGCGAAGATGGTGCCGACGAAGAGTCGGGCCAGGACGCACGAGATGCCGCCCGTCAAGCCGAAACTCGGAAGCAACTCAGGTTGACCCTCTTTGGGGCAGTGTTATCGGCACCGTTGCTCTTCTTCCTCATCGACAATTATCTGCTCGGTGGCGCGATCGTCCCTGAAGCCGTCTTCGGTGTGGAACTTGGCTGGGTTGAGTTCCTCCTCGCCACGCCGGTACAGGCGATCCTCGGCTGGCCGTTCTATAAGAACTCGTACAAGGCGATCGTGAAGAACGGCCGCGCCAATATGGACGTGCTGATTGCGATCGGTTCAACAACGGCCTATCTATACTCTGTGGCAGTCCTTGCTGAACTCATTGCAGGTGGACTTTATTTCGACACGGCAGCCCTCATCCTCGTGTTCATCACGTTGGGTAACTATCTCGAAGCTCGGTCGAAGGGCCAAGCGGGTGAGGCCCTCCGAAAGCTCCTCGAAATGGAAGCCGAAACGGCGACCATTGTCCGCGAGGACGGCAGTGAAGAAGAAGTTCCGCTTGAAGAGGTCACAACTGGTGACCGGATGAAAATTCGTCCAGGTGAGAAGATTCCCACAGACGGTGTCGTTGTCGACGGTCAGTCTGCCGTCGACGAGTCAATGGTCACTGGCGAATCTGTGCCTGTCGAGAAAGAGGAGGGCGATGAGGTCGTCGGCTCGACGATTAACGAGAACGGCGTCCTTGTCGTGGAGGCGACGAAGGTTGGAGAAGACACGGCCCTCCAACAGATCGTCCAGACAGTCAAGGAGGCCCAGTCGCGCCAGCCCGACATCCAGAATCTCGCCGACCGCATCTCCGCGTACTTCGTGCCTGCGGTCATCGCGAACGCCCTTCTCTGGGGTGTCGTCTGGTTCCTGTTCCCCGAGGCTCTCGCTGGCTTCGTCGACTGGCTCCCGCTGTGGGGTCAGGTTGCTGGCGGCCCGGCCCCGGTCGGTGGGACCGTTTCAGTCTTCGAGTTCGCGATAATTGTCTTCGCGTCCTCGATCCTCATCGCCTGTCCCTGTGCGCTGGGGCTGGCGACGCCCGCAGCGACGATGGTCGGGACGACGATTGGTGCCCAGAACGGCGTCCTGTTCAAGGGCGGTGACATCCTCGAACGCGCAAAAGACGTCGACACGGTCGTCTTCGACAAGACGGGCACCCTCACGGAGGGTGAAATGGAACTCACCGACGTGGTCGTCTTTGATAGCGATGGAAATGTGGTGACTGACGGTGGCGAGCCGACCCCAGATGGTGGACAGCTCAGCACCCGTGAGCGCCTCTCAGAGGATGATGTGCTTCGACTGGCGGCGATAGCTGAAAGCGGCAGCGAACACCCGCTCGCCCGTGCAATCGTCGAAGGGGCCGAAGAACGCGGCCTGGACGTGACTGAGCCTGACGACTTCGAGAACGTTCCGGGCCACGGGATCAAAGCAGTCATTGGTGACAGCGAGGTGCTGGTCGGCAACCGCAAGCTGCTGCGGGACAACGGGATCGACCCCTCTCCCGCTGAGGAGACGATGGAACGCCTCGAGAACGAGGGGAAGACGGCGATGCTGGTCGCCTACGAGGGGGAGCTCGTGGGTGTGGTCGCCGACGCCGACACAGTGAAGGAAAGCTCCAAGCAGGCTGTCACAGCACTCCAAGAGCGGGGAGTTGACGTGATGATGATTACGGGCGACAACGAGCGAACTGCCCGTGCGGTCGCTAAACAGGTGGGTATCGACCCGAAGAACGTCCGCGCAGGAGTCCTTCCTGAGGACAAGTCCAACGCGGTCGACAGTATTCAAGACGAGGGCCGGCAGGCGATGATGGTCGGTGACGGCGTCAACGACGCTCCGGCACTCGCGGTCGCACACGTCGGGACAGCAATCGGCTCCGGCACCGACGTCGCCATCGAAGCTGCAGACGTCACGCTGATGCGAGACGACCCGCTCGACGTGGTAAAGGCGATCCGAATCTCAGACGCGACACTCCAGAAGATCAAACAGAACCTCGTGTGGGCGCTCGGTTACAACACGGCGATGATTCCGTTAGCGTCGCTCGGCCTCCTCCAGCCCGTGCTCGCTGCAGCAGCAATGGCGTTCTCGTCGGTGTCGGTGCTGACGAACAGTCTCCTGTTCCGGCGGTACACCCCCGATCACGACTACAAGCTCTTCGGATTTCTTCGCTAACCGTCACCTCTAGATCAATGTCGAATATTTCCCGGCACACGGTTCGAAGGTACCTCGTCGAGACAGCCAGTAGCGAACCGACATACCTCCGGGCTCGCGAGATTGCCAGCGACCTCGACGGATCTCCCAAGGCAGTCGCGCAGTATCTCAGCCAGCTCCAGGACGAACTCACAATCGTTTCACTCGAACAGTGGGGGCGCTCGAAAAGCACGACGTGGCGATTGGAGGTGAACGGGTCGTGAGTACTGTCACCCGCCGCGTCGAGACTGTCCTTCCGGAGACCGGCTCACGCGAGTGGTGGGCGCTGTACCTGCTGGCCCCGCTCGTCCTTCTCGGTGGGGGCATCCTCGTGTTTCCGACGTTGGTCTACGACCGGTTCATCTGGCAGTATCTCTGGGGACCAGTCGTCGCCGATGCGGCCGGTCAGCCAGTCACGCACGAGGGGGTTCGTGCTGTCCAGGGCTACAACGCGGTGAACACGGTAATCTACCTCGCGGCAGTCGTATACAGCCTCCCCGGACTACGTGCGTATCTCGACCAACTCGACGTCACGTTCGACGCACGACTGGCCTACGGGTTCGCTCCGATCATCATCGCAGGTGGGGCGATGCGCGCCCTCGAGGATCTCGGGCTGCTCGGGGACTACGCGGTGTGGTTCATCACGCCATCGATTTACATCGTCGTCACCGCTGTCACCATCCTCGCGCTCGGTGTCGGTGCACTCTTGCGTGACCAAAATATCGGATCTATCCCGCTAACAGTCGGGCTCGTCGGGTCGGTGTGGGCTGTCGGGGCCGTCTGGTGGGCTGTTTGGCACGGCCTCTCGACATCGACCCCACTCCGCCTATGGGTTCCTGTCGCGACGACGGGGATAGCGCTCGGCGTAACCGCACTCTACTACTGGGGCGCGAGTTTCGTCAATATCACACACCTTCGACACCCGCTAATTCTGCTGGCCGTTTTCGGCCAGTTGTGGGACGCTGCGCAGAATCTCATCGGTGTGACGTTCCTCGGCTACTCCCCAAAGCTGGTCGTGACGAATCTCGTGTACCAGGCGACTGGATTCTCCGGATCGACGTTCGTGCTGAAACTCGTCGTGACTGTCGGCATCGTGTGGTATCTCGCCGATGCGAAAGAGGAGATGAATCACACGTGGTGGTGGCTTATGACGTTCTTCATCGGAGCGATCGGACTCCCGATGGGCGTTCGTGGGTCACTTCGGATGCTGTTGGGAGCTTAACGATGGCCTCAAAGATTGGCAAAAACCGATGACACGAACGTCCAAAATTGCGGTAATAGGTGGAGGGATGGCCGGGCTTGCAGCAGCTGCTGGATTCGACGACGCTGGATTCGTCGTCGAACTATATGAGCGGCAGTCCTACGATAGCAAACGCGTTAATTGCGGAGAAGCGATGACAGCGGTATCGAAGATCCCACTCGAGCCGACTGTAGAGAACGGCTTTCTCAATCCGCTGCCAGCGATGGAAGTGGAGGTGTATGACGGAATCGACGCCGATCGCCACCGCACTGGAGCCGGCACCTTTCCTGCTGCGGATACATATATAACGGACCGAAATGTCGTTGAGCAGTCCTGGGCAGAACAACTCTCAGAGAAGGGTGTTGACATCCACGAAAACCAGTCTATCACACGGACAGATTTCCACGAGTTCACCGATGAGTATGATCTCGTCGTTGATGCAACCGGTCAGCCATCACTCTCTAGTAAAGCGCTCGGAACAACCAACGAGTATTCAGGATATATGGTAGCGCTTAACAGTGATGTCGAAGGGGACTTCACCGAGTTGTACCCGAACAGCCGGATAATTCTGGAGAACTATACAGGGTACTCGTGGGCATTCCCGAAGACATCGCAACGAGCCAACGTTGGTATCGGCTGGACGGTCAGTGACCGGCCTAGTGATTATATGAAGGCATTGAGGGAAGCCTGTAAGCGGAATGGGTGGCCAGTCCCGTCGCAGGAACGGACGAACGTCGCAATCATTCCCGAGGGACCAAGCCTTGATCCCGACAGAACCTATCTACCGGAGCATTCCGTCGTACGGGTGGGTGATGCTGCAGGTATCGCAAACCGACTCACCGGAAAGGGGATCTCACAGGCCGTTGAATCGGGATTCTTGGCCGCAGAGTTGGCTAACAGCGGCCAATTACACAATTTTCCTGACAGTTTATATCAGAGGATGAAAACGGAGTACATTTTCGCCACAGTTGTGAGATACTTTCTTGAAACTCGTAATCCCAAGGTTCTGGGAGCAGCAATTCGTGCCGCTGCCGGGATCGATATTGAAGACGTTGACCGGTCTCCGAGTACAGTTCTACTGCGTCTCCTCCGCCACCCTGTTTTGTTTGCCCGTATTTTCTCGAGACGACGAGTTTTAAACCGTGTCTATGGAGGAATGACTAACCAATGGGAGTTGATTAATTGACATCCGCTCGAGTTAAATTCTCAGAATCTGTTAGCTACTGGGAGGATCGGTAAGTACAGAGGATTAAATCAGCAAATGGAGTCCCTCAAGCGAATTTTCCGAGATCCAGAATTCGGTGGGCTCGGCTTCATCAGTGTTCCCGCTTACACGCCCCAGCACACAATCAGTCCGTAGAGGGTGACCGAATTCCTTCTTGAGAATCATCCAACTCACCTCGGATATCCGCGTTCCTGAAATGAGCCCCGACTCTTAGAAATCACGAACACCATCAATCTTTTTTACTACATCTGACAAAATCAGCCGTGAGGTGAAGTATGCCATGTCAACTCAATCCATCCGTACGAATTTTCTCGGAACCGAGACGTCGTTCTCGGTCTCGGGAGCCTGGTTGTCCATAGTTTCGGAAAGTAGGGGTAGCTACCAACCGAATCAACCGATTATCGGGGGTGAATCGGTATTTGGGAGGTCAGTCGGGACTTGCTCCGGCCACCACCGACGAAAACATACTCTTTCCGATAAATACCGGCGAAAACGGAGTGTGGCAGAGCTACGAGTCGCTAATCGGTCAGAATAATTACTAGAAAGTTGCCCCCGTCAGAACGGCGGGTCGACCCCGTCCGGCAACAGCATCAACGCCACCACGGTCATGTGGAGGTCGGCCAGCGTCAGCAACGGATCCAACCGCTCCTCGTGCGGCCCTCGGCCGTACTCGTCGTACACCTCCGACACCAACGTCTTCAGCGAGTGATCCACCATCCGCCACAGATTGTACAGCAGCAGGCTGTACGCGAACGTGAAGAACCGCATCCGGTAGTCCGTCGACCGGATCGACGGCAGCAGCGGCTTGACCATCTTGTACTCGATTTCGATGTCCCACCGCTTGGAGTACTCGTCAGAGAGCCCGATGGCCTCCATCGGCGACACGTCGTCCGCGTTCGTCACGAACACGGCGTACTCGTTGTCCTCGTCCACGGCCCAGTCCTCGTCCTCCGCCGGCACGTACAGAAAGCTCGCGTCGTGGCTGTAGCCGTCCTCGCCCACGGTCGGGTCGTCCGCCACGTCCACGTACGGGGTGTCCGAGGTCAGGTACAGGGACGCGTCCCGTTCGACGCGACTCCGCAGCGTCATGTCTTCCTTCACGTCGCCCAACTTGTCGGCGACGTTCTCGCCCCCGACGGTCGCGTTCTTCTTTTTGGGAATCAGGTAGTTCACGCCGTGGTACTGGTCGATGACGTGGCCGACGGCGTGTCCGTCGAACGCCCGGTCGGCCATCACGAGCTGGATGTCGACGTGCTTCCGCGCCTGTGTGAGCAAGCGGTCGACCACTTCGGCCCAGCTGACGGTCTCCCCCTCCTCCCCTTCCCACGTCGAGTCGTGACGGACGGGTTCGACCGCCAGCACGATGGGTGCGTTCCGACCGACGACCGTGAGCGTCGCGTACTCGTACTGGTAGGTGTGGCTGTCCTCGCCGCCGTTCACCATCTCGGGGTAGTCGTCCTTTGGCACCTTCGTCCTTCCCGTGTCTCTGCCGACCGCGATCCGGTCGTCCTCCGGCTCGATGTCCTCTTCGTCCTTCCACGGGGAGACGTTGAACGGGTCGTGGGTCGTGTCGAGGGCGGCCACCACCGGCTCTGTGAACAGCGCGGTCGGCGCGATGTTGGCCATCTGCCTGTCGACGGCGGCGTTGAACTGGTTCGTGACAGAGGAGGCGACGTCTCGCCAGTCGGGCGTGGGGAGGCGGGCTCCGGGGTACTCGGAGAGGTCGTAGTCGTGATCGTCGGGGAGGCCGAGCATCTGGACTGCGTACAGGTGGGTGTCGTGGTGGAGTGCGTCCCGGCGGAACTTGTTGAACGTCCGGAACACGCTGTGCGTCCCCGCGCGTTTCGAGAGGCTCATCGCGGTCTGGTGTTCCCACACCCGCCTGTCGGCGTGCTTGGTGTTGTCGGCGCGGCCGGTGTCAAGCACCGGCCAGACCTCGTTTTGCGCCCCGGTGATGACGTGCTTGGCGTGCCGATCCACGTAGTGGTGAATCGGCTCGCCGCTCGCCGCGACCTCCTCCGGTGACGGATCGCTGTCTGGCGGCTGGTCGGGGCTGTACGTGGAGTCGTGTTCCTCGGTCAACTCGGCAAACTCGTCGGCGACCGCCCGCAGGAAATGGCGCGTGTCCAGATCCTCGAACCGGTGTCGCTTCGTGTAGGAGATGGTCTCCTGCGACGGGGCACCGTCCAAGCCGAACCGCTGCTGGAGGTAGGGCCAGCTTTCGAGCTGGTCGGAGATGGCCTCCTGACTCATCCCGGTCACGCGCCTGTAGATGGCCAGTTTGAGCATCCCCTCGAAGTCGAAGGGGGTGTTGGTCTGGTGGTCGTGTCCGTCCGCGAGGAGGTGGGTCGGGAGGACGATCTTTCCGATGACGTACGTGAGATTGCCGTGTTCGGGGAAGAGTTCCTCCGCCTGCAGCCGCACGTCGTTCACGGCGTCTCGGAGGGAGTCGTCCAGCGGCATCTATGGAGGGTTCGAGACGGTGACGACTCGGTGTCTCCTCGGGTCGGCTGTCGCCGCGTCCGCCGCGTTCGCGAGCATCATTTTGCCGATCAATGGTATGATTTGTACTAAACTGAGGGCGTGTCGTTTCCGTGTTTCCGGGAAGCAGACCCCGTCGGTGACTGATGCCTGTGAAGTGGAGGGACGCGTAAACGCGTGTCGGTATTCTATCCGCTCTGCACCGTTCAGCGGCGGCACAATCCCCAAGTATTAGTATAGTATGTACTGTACTATTGGTGCCATGAGTGGTGAAGACGGCTCGGACGCACCCCTGTCGGCCTACCTCGAGGCCAAGGGCGCGGTCGAACTGCTCTGTGAAATCGAACCAAACGGGAGCCAGTTCACACGGTTAGTGGAGGAATCGACGGTCAGCCGGTCGACGGTCTCGACCCGCCTGCGGGAGGGCGAGGAACTCGGACTGTACGAGCGCCGAGAAATCGAGGGGCGCGGCACCTCCCACGCATACCGCCTGACCGAGGCGGGCGCAAAGCTCCGCCTCTACCTCGACCACACAGGTCTCACGGAGCGGTACCGCACGATCAAAGCGTTACGCCGGCACTTCGACGAAGACGTCGGGGAGCTGACGGAGTGGGCACGAGAGAACGAGGGAGAGTTCGATCCTCCAGTCGAGGAAGACGGCCTCCGGGAACAGCTCCGGGAGTACAGCAGACTTGGAGAGTGAAGGAGGCCGTCAGGTGTCGGAGAACCGGTCGGGCTCGATCCGTGACAGCCGCATCGCGTTCCCGGTGACGCCGAGACTCATCCCCATGTCGCCGACGACGACAGCGACGGCGACGCTGACGAGCCCAATCGGCACGCCGACGGCAAGCAGCGCCTTCACGCCGAGGCTCGTCCAGATGTTCTGCCGGATGACGCCGTTGGCCGTGTGCGACAGTTCGTAGAGGTACGGCAGCTTCCCGACGTCGTCGCCCATCAGCGCGATGTCGGCGGTCTCGAGCGCGGTGTCGGTGCCGGCGGCTCCCATCGCAATACCGACCTCCGCGGTGGCGAGCGCGGGCGCGTCGTTGATGCCATCGCCGACCATCGCCACCTCGCCGTACTCCGCCTGCAACTCCTCGACGGCGTCGACCTTCTCCTCCGGCAAGAGTTCGGCGCGGTACTCGTCGACGCCGACCTGCTCGGCGATGGCGCGGGCGGTGCCCTCGTTGTCGCCCGTCAGCATCACGACGCGCTCGACACCAAGCTCCTGCAGGCGCTGGACGGCCCGCTTCGAGGCCGGGCGCACCTCGTCGGCGATGGCGATGGCACCCAGCAACTCCGACTCCGTTCCGACGATAACGACCGTCTTGCCCTCCCGCTCCAGCGCGGCGAGCGCGTCCTCGGCGAACGCCCCGTCGTCGGACTCGGCCGCCTCTTCCGCCACGACGCCGCCGTCCGTCTCGCGGCGTGCCCGAGCGAGGTCGAAGCCCAACTCCTCGAAGAGTGCGGGCTTGCCCGCGTAGTACGTCTCGCCGTCGATCTCCCCGCGGATGCCCTTCCCGGTGAGGCTCTCGAAGCCAGTCGGGTCGGGCAGGTTGCCCACGCCCGCCTCGTCGGCACGGGCGAGAATCGCTGCGGCGATGGGATGCTCACTGCGCC
Organism: Halobaculum roseum; assembly: GCF_019880245.1. Taxonomy (NCBI): domain Archaea; kingdom Methanobacteriati; phylum Methanobacteriota; class Halobacteria; order Halobacteriales; family Haloferacaceae; genus Halobaculum; species Halobaculum roseum. Next base: position 29,669 of record NZ_CP082289.1, on the reverse strand, counting down.
GCTCCAGCCCGGCGGCGCGACGGAGCAGATCGTCCTCAGTGGTGTCGCCGACCGGGACGACGTCGGTGACGGCGAGTTCGCCCTTCGTGAGCGTCCCCGTCTTGTCGAGCGCGACGGCATCGACTTCGCCCATCGCTTCGAGGTAGTTGCCGCCCTTGATCAGCACGCCGTTCTTCGCGGCGCTGGTGATCCCCGACACCACGGAGACGGGCGTCGAGATGACGAACGCGCACGGGCAGGCAATCACCAGCAGGGTGAGTCCGCGGATGAACCACGTCTGCCAGTCGCCGGCGAAGGTGAACCCGTACCCGGCCACGTCCACCGAGACGGGGTCGGCGATGACCAACGGTGGAATGGCGGCGGTCAGGATTGCCAACACGACCACGACCGGCGTGTAGTAGCCCGAGAAGCGGTCGACGAACTGCTCGGTGTCGGTCTTCTTCGCCTGTGCGCCCTGCACCATCTCGATGATGCGCGAGAGCGTCGAGTCGCCCGCCGTCGACGTGACTTCGACTTCGAGGTAGCCCTCCTCGTTGATCGCGCCCGCGTACACCTCGTCGCCGGCGGTCTTGTCGACGGGGACGCTCTCGCCGGTAATCGGCGACTGGTCGACCGCGCTCTCGCCCTCGACGACCGTGCCGTCCAACGGAATCTTGTCACCGGGGCGAACGACCACGGTCTCACCCACCTCCACTTCGTCGGCGGGCACCGTGACTTCCTCGCCGTCGCGCACGACGGTGGCCTCGTCGGGCGAGAGTTCCATCAGCTCGCGCAGGGAGTCCCGCGCCCTGTCCATCGCGTAATCCTCGAGCAGCTCGGCGATGCTGAACAGGACGGCCAGCGTCGCCGCCTCGACGAAGTAGCCGATACCGGTCGCCGCGATGATCGCCGTCCCCATCAGCAGGTCGATGTCGAGGCTTCGGTTCTTCGCGGAGTAGTACCCGCTGCGGACGACGGGGATGCCGCTGGCGGCGACAGCGCCGAGGAACAGGACGTCGGCGATGTGGAGCGGGTACTCGAGGACGCTCGCCACCGTGACGTTCTGCCCGGTGAGGAGGAACTCGAAGAGGAGGCCGAGCGTGACGAACGCCGCGCCGAGCCACGTCTTCTTCGCGCGAGGACTCGTCCAGACCTCCGACGGTGGCGCGATGTCGGCGCCACCGGCCGCATCCTCTGACTCATCGTGGTCGGAATCCGACTCTCTGACGACCTCGTAGCCGGCGCCTTCGATTGCGTCGACCACATCGGCCTCGCTGATGCGGTCTGAGTCGTACGTGACGTTGGCCGTACCGGTGGTCGGCTGGAGCGTGGCGTCAACGACGCCGTCGACGCGCTGGAGGCTCTTGTCGACTTTCTGGGCGCAGGACGGACAGTCCATCTCGGGGACGACGAGGCGGGCGGTCAGCTCCCGTCGCTGCCCGCCCCCGCTCGTCTCCCCCGCTGCGTCCGGATTCTCTGTCATCACCTCACAGTAGGGGCGTCAGTTCGATAAGCCTTTGTTGGAATATTCCAAATCGAGGTTCAGCGTGTTGCCGGGGGATCTTCGGGCAACCGTTCGTCGGCGACGTGCTGCTTCGCCAAGTGTTCCTCCGCCCGGCGGAGTCGGTAGGTGAGCGTCGACCGCGGCACGTCGAGATGCTCGGCCAGTTCGCCGACGTCGACTTCGCGTGGGGACTCGTAGTACCCGTGTTCGACGGCTGCCCGGAGTGCGGCCTCCTGCTCCGGCGACAGACCACTTTGCGTCTCGTCGCTTCCCCCCACCGACGCAGTCGTGTCCGCGGTTCGGAGCATCTCCATCCGGGCGCAGTCCCCGACGGCGACTTCGAGGGCGTCGAAGAACGCGGCCACGTCGCCCTCTCCGGAGTGGATGAGTCGCCACGTGTAGTGGCGGCCCTCGTGACGGGTCTCGAACAACACGCTCTTGCCGAGATGGTCGCGGGCGATGTGGGGGACGGACGCGCAGGAGGGGGTGCGCTCCCAGTCGGAGTACAGGACGAGCGTGTCGTCCGTGCGGTCGAGGACGCGAGTGGTCTGTGTGGCGCCGCAGTCCTCGGTAGCCAGACAGTCGGCGTAGTAGTCGCTGGTGAGAAAGGCGTCCTCGATGGCGTCGAGTGCGTCCGGAATGCCGGTCGCGTGGTCGACTCGCCAGAGCTGCTCCGCAGTGGCGTGCAGCGAGAGCGAGCGGACGCGGGCGTCGGGGTGGTCAGCGAGGGCGTCCGCCACCCTGTTACACCCCGGCTCGTATTCGAGGGCGAAGACGAGTTCGCGCATACCCACGCGTAGAGGGCGGCTGGATATAACACGTGGGCTCGGTGCTGCCATCGTGTCGACTGGAGTCAGATCACGTCGTCGGGGTCGTGTTCCTCCCGCATTCGCTGGGCCTCGGCGGCGTACTGCTCCTGCAGATCGGCGTCATTGACCGAGCCGAGATTGTCCGGGTCGGCGTCGACGGCGGCCGTCGTGTCGCGGACGTCGGTGAAGGAAGTGAGCGCCCGTTCTTTCCGGAAGTATCGTTCACCGTCTGGGGTTGCATAGGTGAGGATGATGAGATTCTGCTCGTCGTCGGAGTACGTCCGCTCGACGAGCCAGACGCGGACACCGTTCGAGTCGGAATCGCTGGGCATGGCTGTTCGTTCTCTTCCGGGTCGGAAAGGGGTAGTGTTGGAAATGTGGTCGACAGTGACTCGCTTGCTGAAAATCCCATATCTTTGTCATAGACGCGACTCCCTCATATTGTCCCGAATACAGGCGTCAGATCAAGTATGAAAAGTGCCGAACAGAGACGAGAGGATGGATTCGAGCCGATAGAGGTGGAAACCAAGCGATTGGTAGCGTTCTACTTTCCGATACTGTGTGTCGTATTGGATCCTGCTGCTCCGGCTGACCGCCGGGTGGTGGATGCTCCACGCTGGCCTTGACAAAATCTGGGCGTGGCCCTTCGACGCCAGCTGGTTCGTCGGCGGAGCCGCTCAGGGCACGATTCTCGCCCCCTTCGTCACGCCGTTCAGCGACGGCATCCTGTTGGCGTTCGTCAACGTGGCGGTACCGCTTGGGCAAACCGCCATCGGTCTCGGGCTGATACTCGGTGTCCTCACGAGGACCGCCGCCTTCTTTGGTGCCTTCATGATGCTGTTCTTCTACTTCATCAACGGCTACGGTGGCGGCTGGGCCAACGGTATGGTCACGGGTGAACTCCTTGGGATCATGGTCTTCGGAACCATTGTGGCACTTGGAGCGGGCGGCGTCCTGGCAGTCGATAACCGCCTGCGTGAGATGGAACTGTTCGAGAACACGCGATTACGGAAACTCCTCGGGTGACTACCAATGAGTGACTTATCAACGGCAGACCAAATCGCCATGTACGTCGGCGGTGGCCTGGTTGTCTTGGGCGTCGTCGTGATCGGCCTGCTCGACATGCTACTGGGAGCCGGGCACCCAGTCGATAGCGAGGGAGCAATCGAACACGCTGCAGTGGTCCCCATCGACATTAGGGCGGGCATCATCCTGCTCGGCTTGGTGATTTGGGGACTCGTCGCCGTTTACAAGTTTGCCGCAGGGTCGGCACCGTCGGGATCGACTACGGGCCAAACCCCATCCGGCATGGACGACTAGTTCAACAACTCAGTCCGTGGAGCCATTTGCCAGTTAACTTTTCGCGTTGCTCGCACTAACGTCCATCTGATGCACCTAAACGTGAAGACAAACACGATTTTTAGGAGTAGCCCTGTCGTTTCTTGGTTTTCCTTCTGGTCAGTACGCGCGCTTTATTCAGCAGAACGAACTTAACACTCTTTGGTTTGGTAGAAGAAACGGGGATTAATACGCAATTAGAATTTCCGAATTTAAGACTGAAATTAGTATATTACAAATAATATTTCAATATAGCCTTGACTTCCGATTCTGGTTTGTCTTTCGAAGAAAGGTGTACGGGTGTTTTTTCAATTCAGCTGTCCTTCGGTTAATCGTTAGAACGGGGTAATCTGCTTCCTCGATCACTTGAGCTGCGACGCTTCCCTGTAATAGCCGACGAATGCCAGTCAATCCTCGTGTCCCCATTGTAACAAGGTCGATGTCAGTCACCTCAGTGTATTTGAGAATCTCCTGCTGAGGTTGACCAAAGCTCAACGTAGTTCGGACAGGAACGTCCAAGGTCGCTGCCTTCTCCGTAATGTCCTCCAAGAGCCGAGTTCCCCGCTGTTCCCAAGAGTCAGTGACCTCTTCCCACGTGAATCCAGGCCGACTCGAATAGGACTGTTCGGAAATGATAAAAAGTCCATGTAGGGTTGCATCATACCGTTTAGCAATTTGTAGCCCATGTTTGAAGGCCACAGATGCCTCGTCGTATCCATCCGTAGGCACGAGAATATCTGTGAACTGACTAGTAGATAACTCTCCTACCGGATCAGAGGGATCCATATCAGGTATCGTCAAGACAGGAAGAGAGATATTTTGAATGATGTGGCTGGAGACGTCTCTCCGGAGAATTCGTGCTAATCTAGTCTGTGTAGGTTTCTGGTGGACAAGCAAATCGATATCATTCTCCTCAGCGTATTCCCGAATAACACCTGGAGAGTGCCCACTATCCACTGCTGGTATCACATTGAGTCCGAGCGAGTGGGCCTGATCCACCACGGGTTCAATTACCGCTGCTGCGTCCCATTCCTCTTGTTTAGTGACTTGATCGGATTCCACCTCCGTGCGTTCCTCATCTTGAATATATAACACGTGGAGAGCCGCATCATACGTTTCTGCAAGTGATAGGCCATATTGGACCACTGAGTCCCTTATATCAGCTCCGTAGAGTGGAATGAGGATCTGGTTGTACAGGTTGATGTCCGCACCTTCTCGAACTTCTAGATGGCTGGGGGAGTTCATACATATCTATACGTAACGACGATTTACCGTGCTTTCTGTTAAGAATCGAAACCGGGAGAACAGTCTCTGGGGTGGTGACTTGAGGCTTTTATCGCAAGTAACTCGCTATAGCACGTCTATTTCGAAAAGAGTGGAGACGTCGTTTGGAGTCGCATCAGTTCGACGAGAGCGTATTTCCCACAGTTTCGAGGAGTGAAGTGTCGGAGTCGGTGCGACGAGTCATGCTCTGGGTCATGTTGGGCGCAATTTAAGGCCGATATGCTCGTTGACGGAAAACCGTCACGGCAGCACCCTCGACCGATGAGGGTCGCCACATAGAGACGAATACGGGACTCTGACCTTTGGGGTTTCCTCCTCAGAACTGAAAGTCACCTTCCCCGTCGTGCTTGAATCCGTTCTCAATACACAGGAAAGGTCGACGTACAATTGAATACTTCCGAGCCAAGTGACGAGCATATGGAACGGGCCGTAACTCGTCGCGAACTACTACGGGTCGGTGCGACGACAGTCGCACTCGGAACCGCCGGTTGTTTGGGGTCATCGAGTGGGGATGAGTGGGATATCGAGGGAACGCTAGCGGTGACGAACGCCCAACAATACAGTTCACCAGGCTGTAGCTGTTGTGGAAAATATGCGTCGTACCTGCGGGAACAGCTCGACACGACGCTCGGGGAAACCGAAACCGAGGACGTGACGGATCTCAAGCGCCAACACGGTATTCCATCGGATCTACAGAGCTGTCACACACTCGTCCTCGACGAGTACGTCGTCGAAGGACATGTTCCTGCCGAGGTTATCGCGACGATGCTCGAGGAAGAGCCGGCGATTGACGGCATCGCGTTGCCCGGGATGCCGGCTGGATCGCCGGGGATGGGCGGGACGAAGTCCGACACATTCACCGTCTACAAACTCGGCGGCGGAAAGACAGGTGACGTGTACACCGAGATCTGAACAGAGAACATCTGGTCAAGATACTTTGGGACGGCAGTCGACAGCCTGAACGATGATTCGACGACTCCTCCATGGCCTCGGGTATGTGTTCGCGTACGTACTTTTCCTTGGCGCGAATACGCCGGACTCGGTCGTCACCCGTCTTCGTATCGCGTATCGTCTTGTCGGTGTCCGGATCGTCGAGACGCCACAGATCGATTCGGTCGAACGGACGATCTTCCTGTGTCCGTACCGAAATCTGGGCGCCACTTGGTTCGGGGAGAAGTGGATTTGTCATGACATCCTAGACCGCGTGGACGACGGCTACGTGACGTATCTCCGGCGGCACAAGGGAATCGACTACCAGCGTCCTCGCGGGTGTGCCGACCTCGCGTACTGCGACGAATCCGAGTACTGCTATTCGGAGGTTTCCGAACTCGAGTAGGTGGCCGATGGATCAGAGTACTCTCCGCCACCGAATCACCGACCAGTTTTCTTACCGCGGCGAGCGAGCCGATATCTGGCGGGCGTTCGACCTCCTGTTCGATACTGACGAGTTCCTCAATCTCGGCTACTCGGAGTGGTACCAGCCACATATAGCCGGTTCGAGTCAACGTCGCCTCGTCACGGAAGTCGGCTCAAGGGTCGCGTCGCATCTACCCACAACCGACGGAGTGCGCCTCCTCGATGTCGGCTGCGGTCGGGGGGGTCCAGCCCTCCACCTCGCCTATCAGTTCGGCTTCAACGTCACTGGTGTCGACCTCGTTCCGTACAACATCCAGATGGCAACCGAGAACGCACGGGGTAAGCACCTCGATTCCGAGTTCATCATCGGTGACGCGACACAACTCCCGTTTACCAGGGACTCGTTTACCGCGTGTACAGCCATCGACGCACTCGTATACCTCCCCGAGCGGAATCGCGTTTTCGCTACAGTCGCAGATACCCTCGAACCCGAGGGGGTTCTCGTAGTCTCCGATCTCGTGATGCAGTCAGACGTGACTGAAACGGAACGGAGATTGGTCGATTCATTTGCGGATGCGTGGGATATGCCGTCCTTGGGTACTGTTGAAGGATACAAAGCTGCTCTCGACGAGACGAGCTTTGAGCTCAAAGCGGTCGAAGATATCACGAAACACAGCGTCGGACGCTTCCGAAAGTGGACGACGCTGTACCTCCAGCTACTCACGAGCCCGCTCCGGGCTCTCATTGAACGACTGTTAGGAGCGTATGATCTCGATCCCCCAGCGATTACTGAGCAGGTACGGAAGGCTCACCACGCGCTGCCGTTCCTGCGACACGTTATCTTCGTTGCGGAACTAGAGACTACTTGACTGCTACTTGCACGGCGCAAGAAAGAATCGGATCGTCACGTCGACGCTTGAGCATCCACGAATTTGGATGGACCTGTGGGGTCTTCACTGCTCGTGATTGTCGTGTGGTGGATCGTGACCCATAGGTTTAGAATTGGTTCAGACTCCAGTATTTATATAGGACACAGATAGGAATCCGTTGGTATACTCGAACGATAGTTCGGGATTGTGAGGTACTAACCGTTGATTGTGGAGTCAGAAAAGCCAAACCGTGCAGCACGGCTCAAATCGCTATGTATCCCGACTTTGGATTGCTAAGAACAAATTGCTTGATTCAGGCCCTCGTACCATTGATGTGGGGTGAAACCGAATGGCAACTGATCCAGTCTGTGGAATGGACGTCGATGAAAGTGATCCGGCGGCCACAGCTGAGTACGACGGTCAGACGTACTACTTCTGTGCCGAGGGCTGCAAGGAGACGTTCACCTCGACACCGGAGGAGTACGTCTAACCGTCACACCCCACACCTGCGTCGTAGCTCCCCCACACCCACCCCCATTCCGCCTTTCGATGACCCAACCAGAACTTGACGACACGGATCGCGAAATCCTCCGTCTTTTAGCGGAGAACGCGAGACGACCCTACAGCACTATTGCTGAGGCTGTAAATCTTTCACCCCCGTCCGTTTCAGCACGCGTCCGTCAGTTGGAGCAAGAAGATGTCATTCGTCGATTCACCGTTGATCTCGACCTCACACAGTACGAAAACCGGATACACGTCATGGTACGCCTCCAGCCTGAGCTCGGAAAGACGGATTCTCTTCGAGAATCGATCCTCGAGACCCCAGCCGTAGAACACGTATTCACAACTGCGGAGGGCGAAATCGTAGCTGTTGCGACGCCGCCGCGGAATACAGTCGGAAACTGGGCGCAGCAATATCTACCACTGACTGACGTGCGGCGATACGACGTACAACTGCTGTCGAACGCTGCTCAATCAGCGTATGCCGAGGGGACTGAATCCGCACTCAAATGTGCAAATTGCGGAACCACTGTCGGTGAAGACGGACTAGCCACCCGTGTCGGTGGTTCACTCCAGCAGTTTTGCAGTGAGAACTGTGAAACAACGTATAGGGAACAGTATACAGAAAGTCAAGAGAAATCTGATGCTTAGAGTCTAGCATTAGCTGTATACTCAATTCCTGATTGCTTACGAGTTTGCTGCAAATAGTTTTGATTTGAAACAGTAATCGCAGTGAATTAGAAGCGTGTGTATACACCTATGGAAGCGTCCACAACCACCAAAGGAGAAGCTACAAGCAACAAGGTACTCGTCCGTGCTAATGAGATTGAAAAAACGTACGGATCGAGTTTTCCATTTACGCGGTCAGTGACCGTCCTCACCGATGCCGATCTCGAAATTCGGACGGGGGAAATCGTCGGGATCGTCGGCGCGAACGGGTCGGGCAAATCCACGCTCATGAACATCCTCGTCGGTGTCCTCGAACAGGATTCCGGAACAGTCGAACGGACGGGAACCGTTGGCTGGTGTCCACAGGAACCACTGCTTTACGACCGCTTGACGGTCGGAGAGACGTTCCGACTGTTCGGTTCCGGATACGGAATGACCGCCGAAGAAATCGACGAGGCCAAACACCGCTTGGCGTCGAAACTCGATTTCGAGCAGTACCTTGACTACCGAATCGACCAACTCAGTGGTGGAAACCGGCAGAAAATCAATCTCAGTATCGCCCTGATGCACGATCCGGACGTCCTCATGCTGGACGAGCCCTACACTGGATTCGACTGGGAAACGTATCTCACGTTCTGGGATCTCGCCGAGGAACTCGCTGCCGACGGAACAGCTGTCACGATGATTTCACACCTGATCGAAGAGCAAAGTCGTCTCGACCGCATCTATGAGGTTCGTGACGGACAGGTCTACGACGTGACTGACCAGGAAGGCGAGACTGATGCAACGGCCAGTGAACGGGGGGAAGAGACCGATGAATAGGGTTTGGACGGGGATTCGGGCGAACGTCTCCACCTTCCTCAGAACCCCCCTGAATGTTGTCCTAGCACTTCTCCTTCCGATTGTCGTTATCGAAGGCTGGGGACAAGCAATGGCTGGGTTACCAAGTATGCCGACGGTCGAGGCGATTCCGATCGAGCTAGGTCGCCTCCTCGGAGCGATATTCGGGGTCGCCATCATTGCCGGCCTGATGGGACTCGCGCAGATGATTAGTGCGCGTGCAGCCGATCGGCGACTCGTTCAGACAGGCTATCCACCCCGAACACTGCTTGCGACTCGATTAGCGACGCTCGGAGGTGTGACCGTCGTCGTGGCTGCCGTAAACTACGGCGTTCTCTGGCTGACGATTTCACCGGAAGCCCCTGTCCTGACGTTCGTATTCCTCGTACTTGCCGGCCTCGTCTATGCGTTTCTTGGCGCACTCGTCGGGGCGCTCCTTCCACGACTGTTCGAAGGCTCGCTCGTCGTGGTGTTCCTTGCGATGATGGATGCGTTCCTCAGTGGCGACAGTCCGCTGGCCGCCGACGTTCCCGAGTTCGTGGAATACTTCCCGCTCTATCATCCAAAGGAACTCCTTCAGGAGGCGATGTTCCAAGGCACATATACGACGGGTGATCTCGGCTTCGTCGCCGGATACCTGCTAGTCCTGCTTGTACTCGTCACCGCAGTGTTCGGAGTGACGATGCGCACCAGTGGTGGGTGGTCCGCATGAGTCGTACGACAACGGCGTTCACAATCGGCATCAAAGAACAGGCGCGAAACTACGTCCTCGTCGCTCTACTGGTCGTCCTACCGGTCTCGTTCATCACGTTGGCGTTCGCAGTCACCCAGGACGTCGAGATGCCGGTTCGGACGCTCGTCGACGGTGAGACGGTGACGGTCATGCGAGGGATGCCTGAGGTCCACGGCGTGATTATGACGCCGATTACGAGCGCCCTCATCGCGGGACTCGCCGGGTTGTTCCTGATGCGAGAAGCCAAAGACACAGACGGTCGTCTGGCAGTCGCCGGCTATCGTGCACGACAGGTAATCACTGCCCGGTTTGGGGTCCTCGCAGCAATCACTCTCATCGTTACCGGCGTCTCAGTCGGCGTGATGCTCGTCGATTTCCAGCCTGAGCATCTCTGGTGGTTCGTCGCAGCGATGCTCGTCGTCTCGGTCACGTATGGTCTCATCGGGATGCTCGTCGGGGCCGTTTTCGACCGCCTAGCCGGGATGTGGCTAATGCTGATTCTCCCGATGCTCGATATCGGACTCTTCCAGGATCCGCTGTTCATCCAGTCCGAGCCCGAATGGTGGATGAAACTACTCCCCGGCTATTGGCCCGTCCGTGTGATGGTCGATACCGGACTCACAACGGACGTAGATACGACTCTCTCATTGGTGTGGGCTACTGGATACCTCCTCCTCGTAGCTGTCCTCACAATCGGCGTCTACTACCGAATTACACAGGAGAAGTAAGATCAGGCCAGTAGACTACTTACTCCGGTAACTGTAGGGGAGAAGACCCAAACAGCACTATATCCAGCTTCGCTCAATTGGATAGTTTGACTCGGATTTCACTACGACCGTCTGATCGGGCAAACGGTTCGGTGGACTCTGGTTGCTGCTGTGTCCCTCGTTCTCTGGGCACCGATGAGTGCGGCTTACGTTCCGCGGAGAAGTGCCGCGGCGTAGGAACAGGTCTTCGAAGGACTCCTGAGCGAGGGACCTCAGGCGTGTAGAAATGGCGACGACACCGCGCCTTACCGAGATGGGTCTTCACTCCCAGTCTCCAACCGTTCACGACGCTTCTGGAACTCTTCTTCGTCGATCTCGCCTCGTGCGTAACGACGTTGGAGGGTTTCCATAGCGGAATCGTCACTCTCTGGAGGTGCATCGCCTCGACCCATTGCCCAGTAGAGGAAGCCGCCGACCAGCCCCAGCATCCCGAGTGCCCCGCCGACGAACGGCAGCCCACCGAACCATCCACCGTTCCGGCCGTGCATCATCCCTGGACCCATCATTCCGCCATCGGTACTCCCACTGCCGTCGACGTCCGAGCCGACGGCAACGGCGCCGTTCTGGACGATCGTTTCGCTGTCTGGGACCTCGCCGTCCGGGATCGGGCTGTCTTCAGCTGGACCGCCAGGGCTACCAACGACGATGCGACCGACCATGCCGACCGTCTTGTGAGGGATGCAGTAGTAGTCGTACGTTCCGGGCACCTCGAACGTGTGCTCGAAGCTCCCCTGCGAGATGGTCCCGCTGTCGAAGGCGGTGGCGTCGGCGGGAACGCGGTCCGGATAGGCCGTCGCCGAGTGAGCTCCGGCTGCTATCTCGAAGCGGACGGTCGTGCCAGGTTCGACGTGGAGCCCGATCGGGTCGAAGTAGTTGTTGCCCATCTTCACGACGGGCGTCTCCTGTGCGGCGACTGGTTGGGTGAATCCCGCACTCGCGACTGTGCCAGCACCGAGCGCTCCCAGGAACTGGCGTCTACTGTAGTCTGTCATTGTAGCTGGTTGGCTTCTGTTATCCACGGATGATGCTGGCGAGCCGGTTCGTGAGTCCGGGCGATTGCTGGCCGGCGCTCTCGATGGCAGCCTCCAATTCGTCCCGGTCGACGATGCCGATGAACTCGGCCGTCTGTTCCCCGTTTGCATACACGAGCGTCGTTGGCGTCTTTCGGACACCGTACTCCTCGGCCGTCTCCAGATCGGTCTGGATGTCGACCTCCCGGAACTCGACATCCGGATACGCATCTTCGATACCCTCGTTTTTCTCTCGCTGCGTTGCGCACGCTCCACAAGTCTCCTGTGTGAACAGGATAACTTCCGTCATAGTAGCTAGTATGGTCTTATGCTTTTAGCACACTTCTATTCACATCCGAAAGCTGTGAGGGTCACAGATTTCGGATTCCAAGGGGCCGGACGTGAGTAACGCCGGAGGTTGGTGGTCGGACCGTCACTCCGAGCGTTCGAGCTTGTTCCGACGCGCCTCGAACTCTTCCTCGGTGAGATCTCCGCGGGCGTATGCCATACGCAGCTCCTCCATTGCGGGATTCCGCGACGACTGCGATGCCGTCACGCGACGGAAGACGAGATATCCGCCACCGAGCAGGAGGAGGAGGAAGACCAGCTGGACGAGCATCCCGACGAGTGGCCACCAGCCGCTGGTCGTCCCGTATCCACCCATCATTCCACCGTATCCCATCATCCCGCCGAATCCCATCCCCATCGTGAGCAAGGGGAGGACGATGATCGCCCCGAGGATGAGGAGGACGATGGTTGTGGTGTCGAGTTGGTTTGATGATGTCATGGTTCAGATCTCGGTCGATGATTCGAGTTCGTCCGCGACGCTGGCGAGAACGCGTTCGAACCGGTCGTGGACCTCGTTCGCGATCGAGTCGAGTGCCTCGTTGTCGGCGATGCCGACGAGCTGTTGTGGGTCGACGGCACTCACCATGACCTCGCCGCCGTCGGTTTCGTAGACAATGACGTTACACGGGAGGAGTGCGCCGAGTTCGATCTCTTCGTTCAGGCCCTCGTGTGCCAGCCCCGGGTTGCACGCACCGAGGATGCAGTACTGTCGAAACTCCTCGCCGAGTTTCTCCTCGAGCGTCGCTTGGACGTCGATGTCACAGAGGACGCCGAATCCTTCGTCTTTGAGCGCCGCAATCGTCGTGTCGACGACGTCGTCGAACTCACCGGTGACTGAAGTCTGTATTGTGTATTCCATGAAGTATCATACCCCGTCTACGGGGTTAACGGTTGGGTGCCGCAACGGCGGCCGTTGGGAATATGATGTATCGGCTGGAACAGCAGCTGCTCCAGTCATCCGGTGCGTTCGAGCTGTTCTCGCCGCCGATCGAATTCGTCATCCGAGAGCTCTCCGCGGGCGTAGCGCTCACGGAGAACCGACAGCGACTGCTCTTCGTTCCCACCGGAGCCTCGATTGAGGAGCGCATAGACAATGTAGAGCGGAACGGCGATGAGGAGCCCCATCCAGAGGAACCCCCAGAGCCCCATCGCTCCACCGAAGAGGCCCCAGCCGCCCCCCATCATGCCGCCGCCGTAGCTCCCACTACCGTGGGCAACAGCCGGTCCAGTCGCCGCAACTAGCAGCGGGACGGCGAGGATCGCGAGTCGCCGAGCAGTGCGTCCGATGTGAGTGGTGAGTTGCGTCATTATCTTGCGTTGGTGAGTTGTGGTGTTCGATTGGAGCGATCGAAACGGCCAGAGCCGTCAGCAGTGGCCCTGCCCGTACATCCCGCCGTTGTAGCCGTCGTCAGCCCCGTCGTGGTATTCCCCGTCAGCCATGTCCTGGGCCATCTCGTCGACGGTCACACCCATGTGCGACTCCATCCACTCGACGCTACCCGGGCCCATGTGTTCGGTCATCTGTGCCTCCATCCAAGTGGCCCATTCATCTGCGGTGGCATTGTCCGTAGGCGCGTCGTCAGCGGTCGTTGCGTTGTCGTGTGCGCTGACTGCCGGTGCGGCGAACGCGAGTCCGACAATCGCGAGCGCCACGAGCAGCCACCGGCCGAGTTTGAAGTTGGTCATTGTCTCTCTCCTCGGTTACTCGTAGGCCTGCTCGGGAGTTATCGACATGGGTGTGAATCCATACAGGAGAACGTTCGAGAACGTCTATAACATCTTCTAACCGTTTTGCTCGAGGGAGACCGTTCATACCTACGGAATTCGAGAGGGAGAGCGCCCGATAGATAGCGACTATTTTCCCGGTTGTTGCTGCCGAAGGTCATCACTCGGATACACACGATAGGTCCGACCCTGTCGTTCCCGATACAGCAGACCTCGCTCCTCGAGTGAACTCACGGTCTGGCTTACTTTACTCTTCGAGAACTCAGATCGATCCCGAAGTTCAATCTGCGTGATTCCGGGGGAGTTCAGGACGGGTTCGAGGACGCGTCGTTCATCATCCGGTAAGAGATCGAGAACGCGTGCTTGGGGGTCCGATTCAGGATTGATAGACGTCGCCGGTGCAGCGTCATCATCCATCGACGTAGCTGTTGCCGCCGATGTCTGTGCAGGATCGACAGGCGCCGTTGTGTCGGCCACTTCTGGATCGGTGAGTTCTCCCCGGACCACGTAATAGACGCCACCGATAACGCCAGCAACCAGCAGGGTTCCAACCACGTACCAGAGGGGGTCTGGGCCGTGCATCGTTCCCATAGATGAACCCATCATTGACCCCATCGATTGCTCGATAGCCCGACGCTGTTGATAGGCCCGCCAACTGAGTACCCCGCCGGCCAGGAGAACGAACCCGAGAAGCACACCGACGACAGTATCTGCTCGACGGCGATTCATATGACAGCCCCGAGTTGCGGGATTTGACTATTCATACCGTCTATTTGAGCGCAGTAGGTGTGACAATTGCGGATTGAAACTGTGATGATGAACCCCATCACAGCGGATGAACCACAGTGCGATCATCAGTGGTCATGATCGTGATCGTGGCTCGATATTTGCGGGCTTTGATTAGTAAATTCCGTTGGTTCTTCTTCGAACGTACGCTTGCATTTCTTTGAGCAAAAATAGTACGTCGTCCCATCGTGGGACGCACTCGGGCCCTCATCGTCGGTTCGCATCCCGCACACCGGATCTCGATACTGACCTGGTGCGCCGAGTCCCCGCCGGTAGACATACAGAAGGAACCCGGAGAGCGCAAAGGCGATAATATTGAGGTAGAACGTGTAGTTGAGCTCGAAGTACGTCTGTTCAGTCGCCGTCTCGCCGCCCGCCAGATCTGGAACGATACCCAGCGCGTCGAACAGCAGCTCCATGAGGAAGCCGGTGAACGCCATCGTGACGAAGAAGACGCCGAGGATGTACAGCATCACCTTCCAGCCGTAGTACTTCCGGTAGACGTTCAGGACGGGCACGGTGATGAGGTCGGCGTAGACGAACGCGATGATCCCGGCGAAGCTGACGCCACCACCCCAGAGCGCGACGGCGAACGGGACGTTGCCCATACTGCCGACGAAACTGAGGACGGCGATGATGACGCCCATGACGGCGTTCTCGGCAGTCACGAGCAGGCCGTCGCCCTGAATGAACAGCGTGTTCCACACCCACTGCGGGACGAAGACGATGACGAACCCAGAAATAAGGAAGCCGGCGACGATGTCTTTCCAGATCATCGACCACTCCTTGCGGTACTGATTCCCGACCTTGTACCAGCCACCCCACGACAGCAACTCGTCACGCCACCCGCCGCTACTCGACGTCTCCTGGCGATAGGTCTCCATACAGCCCTCCGAGCAGAATTTGAGCGTCTCACCGCCGTCGGTCGTGAGCGTGTACTCGTCTTTCCCCTCCATCCCGCAGGTGGGATCTTCCGTGACGCCCGCCTGGCGGTCGCGCTCGTTGAGCTTCTCGCGGACTTCGTTAAACAGGTTTTCGGGAAGCGTGAGGTGGACGATGGCGGCCATGACGGCGATGAGAATCAGGCCGCCGAGCAGTTCCGCGACGAGGAACTCCCAGCCAAGCAGGATGAGAATCATCAGCCCTAGTTCGACGATGAGGTTCGTCGACGCGAACATGAACGCGAGGAAGTTCACCGCGTGCGCCCCCTTCTTGAACAGGCCCTTCCCGATGGCGACGGCGCCGAAACTACAGCCACTGCTTGCTGCTCCGAACACAGTCGCCTTGGTAAGTCCAGTTAGATCGCCCTCACCCAGCACCTGTGCCATCCGCTCCTTCGAGACGTAGACCTGGACGAGACTCGTAATCGTGAGGCCCATGATGATCGCCCACGCCGCCGTCCAGAGAAATCCGACACCGATACGAAGGGATTCAAGAACTCCGTCGATTATCGTCGCCTGCATAGGTGTATCATTGTAGGGATCATCTATTGCGGTTTTGATTAGAATATACTGCCTATGAGGGTATCAGTACTATGGCATCGTAACCGTCGGCCATAGATGATCTATCGTGAAGAGGGGAAAACATTGCAAACCTCCACAAGCTCCACGGAATCCGACTTCAGATTCAAAAGGGGAATCTGATTAAATCACGCCGACGTATTAGAGGCTAATGGGACCAGTAGAGACCGATGATATCCCAAATGAGGGGAACACCACCTGGAAGAACAGCCTTCGCCGGCCTGCTCGGTTGTCCAGTACGGTAACTGTCACATCCACTTCCTAATTTACGATGGCTGTCGATCTGGCAATCCATGATGCACTCGTTCTCACAGCCGACGAGCGGAACCGCCTGTACGAGCGCGGCACAGTATGCATCACCGATGGCTGTATCGAAGAAGTCCGACCATCACGTGCAGGAGACGGAGAATTAGAAGCGTCCACCGTTATCGACGGGAACGGGAAACTGGTGATGCCGGGGTTGGTGAACGCCCACACGCACTTGGAGATGACACCGCTCATCGGTGCGTTTAGCGAACTCGAGCTGACGGAGATGCTTGGGAGTGGGACGGCCTTGTTTAACAGATTAGGGAACGGCGAATTCGAGTACCTCGTCGAGGCAGGCGTCGAGCTCGCAGCGCTCAATTTCCTCTTGGGCGGTGTCACGACCGTGAACTCGATGGACGCACGGCCTGCCGCAGGTGCAGAGGCGTTCGGGGAAGCAGGGCTCCGCGGATTTTTCGGCCCGGCGATCTCGGACCTCTTCTGGGACCAACCAGTCGATCAGCAGTTCTCCCGTGCTCGCGAGTTCGTCGAAACGTACCACGACACGTACGACGGCCGAATCAGGGCGACGATCTGCCCGCACGACGACTGGTCGTGTACCCGGCAGCTGTGGGAACGGACCGCATCCCTCGCCGCAGAGTATCCGGACCTGCTCGTCCACACGCACTTGCTCGAACTCGAGGAGAGTAACACGATGGCACGAGCGAACGGTGGCGAGGACTCGGTAGGATTGCTCGACGACGTTGGACTCCTGGACGACCGACTGGTCGCTGCTCACTTCCGCCTCGGCGACGAAGAGGACATCCAGCGAACCGCCGAGGCGGACGCGGCTGTTGCGCACTGCCCGTCCGTCTTCTGTTACTGGAATCCGGACGGGGAGACGCAGTGGACGCCCGTTCCCGAGCTTCGAGCCGCCGGCGTCGACGTCGGAGTAGGGATTGACGACCACTACTGGCACGACTCGTACAGCATGTTCGGTGAAGCGCGGCAAGCTCGGCTGGCGGCAAATCTCAAGCGTTCAGCCGGGCAGTTCGACTCGATGGAACTGATACGAATGCTCACTATCGAGGGCGCACGCGCGCTGGGGATGGGCGACGAGATCGGCAGTATCGAAGCGGGAAAGCGCGCGGATATTATCCTCCTCGACGTCGACAAACCGAAGTTCACGCCACTGACCAACGTTCCCGCACACGTCGTGAACAACGCGGTCCCGGCCGACGTCGAGACAGTGATCGTTGACGGCGACGTCGTCCTCCGGAATGGTGTGCCCGAGACAATGGACTCGGACGACGTGCGACAGCGAGTAAATCAGGCTGTCGAACGCTTCATGGACGAGACAGGCTGGGAGTTAGACATTGGTGGTAGTGAACCGCCGACCAGCATCGAGACTGTACGGGACCTCCCAAAGCGTGGCCCTGCGCGACTCCTGACTCGCCTCGCGATGCAATCCGCGCGTGATCGGTTCTCCTTCTAAGACCCTGCCAGCGTAGGGGTGGTTCCCCCTCAGGAATTTCTGTGGGCGCGAACGAACGCACGTCGCAGGACGGTCAGAAGAACGTACGTCTCGTACTTCTGGGTCTGGCAGTGCTCGCAGGGCTGCATATCCTCGACGATCTCCTCAATAGCGTCGTCGTACTCGTCGGTGAGCGTAGTGAGCGCGTCCGTGATCTGGGGCTGGGCAGCGTCGATCATCTCCTCGACGGCGGCGTCGGCCGAATCTGGTAGTGAGTACGAGAGGACGATCGTGTTCGCGTGGTAGTACTTCGTCGTCCCACCACGCCCCTCCTCGAAGCGAACGACGTCGACGAGGCCCGCATCCCGGAGCTCGTTGATGTGATGGCGGACCGTGTTCTCCGTCCGGTCGATGCCGCGATCGTCGAGGCGTTCGTGGACCTCGGTCGCAGTTAGGGCTTCCTCGGACAGAATGTCGAGGACCATCGCCCGCATCGGCTCGTCGATGGCGTCCGAAATCCGAGTGTCTCGCACCGCGATGTCGTCGAGACGGTGGTCGGTATCGGAATCACTCATACGAGGACTGAGCGCGAGCACGCGGGAAAAGGTAGCGGGGCAGGAGTCGGGTAGGTGTCTGTCGAGGTATCCAGTACAGGATGGACCCGCGATAGCGAAAGCCCTAGACGACCCGTTTGACTGTTCCAACGACTCGTATGCGAATTCAAACATATCATATAAAAAATACTTATTGAGGTACGGGCACTATCTCAAACTGTAATGAGCGACACAACCCAATTCCGCGTCCTCGACTTCGACTGCCCGACCTGCGCGAGTACCGTCGAACGCGCCCTGTCGAACGTCGACGGCGTCCAGCACGTCGAAGTCCACTACGCGACCGGCCGCGTCGAGATCGAGTACGACGACAGCGTCGCTGACCCCGACGCCTTCGCAGAGACCATCGAAAACCAGGGGTACACTCCCCAGCCCGCCTAACACTATGAACAAACAATCGATCACGCAGTACTACCGGAACCACCGGAAGGCCATCGTCACGGCGACAAGCGGCCTGCTGTACGGCGGTGGCTGGAGTCTCGGCTACCTCACGAGTTTCGAGATGGCAAGCGCCGCCATCCTCGTCCTCGCGACGGTCGTGGGTGGCTACGACATCGCCAAGACCGCTTACCACGAGGTCACCAACCGGACGCTCGGCATCAAGACGCTGGTGACGCTGGCCGCCATCGGTGCTATCGTCATCGGGGAGTACTGGGAAGCCGCCGCCGTCGTCTTCCTGTTCAGCCTTGGCAGCTACCTCGAAGGCCGGACGATGCGGAAGACCCGGACGGCACTTCAGGAGCTACTGGAGATGACGCCCGACACGGCGACCGTCCGTCGCGACGGGACACTCCAAAAGGTCTCCGCCCGCGATGTCGAAGAGGGCGAAGTCGTCGTCGTAAAGCCGGGCGGGAAGATCCCGGTCGACGGAACCGTCGTCGACGGCGAGAGCGCAGTCAACCAGGCGCCGGTCACCGGCGAGAGCGCGCCCGTCCACAAGGCCGACAGCGACGAGGTGTACGCCGGGACGGTCAACCAGGAGGGCGCGCTAGAAATCCGGACGACGGGAGCGGGATCGGATACGACTCTCGAACGGATCATCCGTCGCGTCGAGGAGGCCCAGGAGGCTCAGTCGCCCACGGAGAGTCTCATCGACCGGTTCGCGAAGTACTACACGCCGGCCGTCATTGCCCTGGCTATCGGCGCGTACGCGGTCACGCAGAACGCGATCCTGTCGCTGACGCTGCTGGTCATCGGCTGTCCGGGCGCGCTGGTCATCGGGCCACCGGTCAGCATCGTCTCGGCCATCGGTAACGCCGCCCGGTCGGGCGTGCTGATGAAGGGCGGCGAACACCTCGAACGCGCCGGCAAGATCGATCTCGTCGCCTTCGACAAGACGGGGACGCTCACGAAGGGCGAGACCACCGTCTCCGGTATCGAGGGGTTCGGCGTCGCCGCCGCCGACGTCCTCTCGCTCGCAGCGACCGCCGAGAAGAAGAGCGAACACCACCTCGCGGACGCCATCGTCGACATGGCCCGCGAACGCCAGACGGCTGCGACGGACGGTGGAGCGACGGTCGCCCAAGCGGACGATACGGACGTGGGGCGCAGGTCGGTCCCCGATCCCGACGACTTCGACGTGGTCGCCGGCAAGGGCGTCATCGCCCATGCCGATGGCCAGGAAGTCGTCGTCGGCAACCGCGCGCTGCTGGACGACCGCGACGTCGATGTCCCCGATCGGGTCGCCGACTACGTCCGCGAGCGTGAGGGGCGCGGCGAGACAGTCGTCCACGTCGTTCGGGACGGGGACATCATCGGCGCGATTGCGATGCGGGACGAGCTCCGGGAGGCCGCTCCTGGGGTCGTCGCGGCGCTCCAAGACGCTGGCATCGAGACGGTGATGCTCACCGGCGACAACGAGCGGACGGCCGCTGCCGTTGCCGAGGAGGTCGGTATCGACGAGTACCGTGCCGAACTCCTCCCCGAGGACAAGCAGTCCGTCATCGAGGGCTACCAGGCCGACGGCCACGTCGTCGCGATGGTCGGCGACGGCATCAACGACGCGCCATCGCTGGCCACTGCCGATGTCGGCATCGCGATGGGTGCTGCGGGAACGGACACCGCTATCGAAACGGCTGACATGGCGTTGATGGCCGACGACCTCGAACGCATCCCGTACGCGGTCAAACTCAGCAAGGCGACGCGCTGGAACGTCCTCGAGAACGTCGGGCTCGCGGTGCTGACCGTGACCGTCCTCCTCGCGGGCGTGCTCACCAGCTACGTCACCCTCGCGTCGGGAATGCTGGTCCACGAGGCCAGCGTCCTCCTCGTCATCCTCAACGGGATGCGACTGCTCCGCTACTGACCACGAGACACGATCACAACCACAACTCATGACATCGAATTCGACTGCGACTGACACGACCCAGACGAGAACCAATTGGCAGGTCGACTACGACGCCGACCCGATCGAAATCCGCGACCCCGTCGCGGAGGCCCTCGGCGTCCTCGAACCGGGCGAGCCGTTCGTCGTCACCTACCGGGACGCGGTGAAAGAAGCCGGACACTCCTGTCCGACAGCCTCGGGTGCCTATCGGATCGTCCAGCTCGGGCTCGACGCCCTGTATCCCGACGACTATCCAGTCCGGAGCGAAATCGAGGTCCAGACGGCCGGCCCGCAGGACGATGCCGCGTACGGCGTGATGAGCCGCATCATCTCGTACGTGACTGGCGCGACCGGCGATGACGGATTCAGCGGGCTCGCCGGCGGCTATGGCGGCCGCCGCGACCTCCTGCGCTTCGACGCGTTCGACCCGGACACGGCGGACCCGACGTTCCGGTTCCGGCGAACCGACACGGACGAGACCGTCGAAGTGACCTACCACGTCAGCGACGTTCCTGACGGTGGACCCGCAATCGGGAACCTCCAAGGGATTCTCGACGAATCGGCAACTGACCAGCAACGAGAGGCTTTCGCTGACGCCTGGCACCGCCGGGTACAGGTCGTCCTCAGCGACGACTCGCTGTTCACCGTCGACGCGGTGTGAACGCGACGGTCTACCCCTCTCACTCGAAATAAGTTACTGCGGTACACTATCGATCTCCTCAAGGGCCTCAGTAGCGACATCACCTAACTCACCAGCCTCGATATGCGAGTACCGCTCACGAACCATCTCCTCAGAATTATCGAGATATCGGGCCGCCACAGTATATCCGAATGCCCGGACCAGAACCTCGCCCATGCCACGACGGCCACCGTGCGGAGCAAGATAATCGTGTTTCGGATGGTCGATGTCGATCTCCGCGGCCTCCGAGAGTCGTTGGAGAATCGACCGTGCGCCGTCCGTCGTGATCGACGGCGGCCGAATGTCCACATCGAGCGCCAGCAGCAGGTCGCGAGCGTACTCCGCACGGCGTTCAATGATTGCTTCTGGGCGTTCCCCTCGTTCGGCTAGCTCTTCCCGGACGAGCTCTGCGAGCGTCCGTTGGTCAAACGTCGGAAACACCGGCCAGCGCTCCGTCGGCGGATCCATCAGCTGGCGATAGCTCCGGAGCGGCGAGATCACCGGATCGGGAAGACTGGCGGCGTCCCACTGCTGTTTCTTCCGGTAGACGTCCATGCTCCCGTCGTCGAGCGAGAGGTCCTCCCAGCGGACGCCGCGCCGGCGCGGGTCGTTCGGATCCCGGAGCAGTTCGCCGACGCGGACAGCTGTGTACGCGAGAACGAACACCAGAGCCCGGTCACGAGTCGCCTTCAGCGCCGCGTAGCGTGCTCGCTGCTTGTCGAGGGGGTCAGTATCCTCTGGGAGTGTCGTGTACGCCTCGACAGCGTCGCGGGCCCGTTCGTCGACGTGGCGGGTGAGGGCGTGGCGCTGTTCAGACGTCCAGGCCTGCTGGTCGCCGGGCTTGCGGCCGTCGTCCTCCGGCAGCGGCGCCATCGCACTCGCTCGCTGCGCGTAGTGGGCCTCAAGATATCCCTCGTTGACGCACCAGCCACACCACGCAGAGATATAGCGGTAATAGGTTTGTACTGTGTTCTGCTTGAGTCCCCGATCTCCACCGAGATGTCGGGCGTACTCCCGGAACACGCGTTCGTCGAGATCGTCGAAGGTCGGCTCGCGGCCGACGTCGTCGGCGATCCCGGTCCAGTCGTCGGCGCCGCGGTCGCCGGCGGCCCACTCGGCGAACCGTTCGAGCTCGCGTGCAGCGTTACGTCGATAGTTCCCACCGCCGCCGCCCCGGCCTTTCCCCTTGTCTTGGAGGTAGCGCTCGAAGCTGTCGTCGAGCGGCGTCGAAAGCGCTCGGTCAGGCATTCACCGGCCCTCCACCGTCCTGCAGCCCCGGTCTCGGGTCCTCTACCCTGGGGGAAGCGTCGTCGTGAGGCGGTTGCAGCATTCGTGCTTCACCGACGGCGCCGGGGTACTTCAAAGTGGTCGTGATTACTATTCTAATCACAACCAACCAGGCATCAACCCAAAGTGTCGTTTTCCGGAATTACAAGCCCTAATAAGCCAAATCGTCCAACTATAAACCATATATCGCTATACCAAAACTGAGCCGGGAACAGTTGAGACTACAGGGGGTTTAGCAGGGCTGTGATGCGTGAATTTGACCGATTCGGCCAGCGAAAACTGCTCCAGATGGCTTTCCAAGCGGCTATTCCTGTCACATACTCAATCACATGGGCAAATTTTCGAGACTTCCAGCAGCGTAGCCACTTAGCGGCACGCTAACCCGAACAGAGTTGCTCACTACCCGATTCCAGTCTCTTTCTTCAACAGTGTCAGCGTGTTGTCAGCCGTCACCATCGGGGAGTGTTCGTACTCACCAGTCAACTCGACCTGTACAAGCAGATCAACGGCACGCCAGATTGAGTACAGGAGACACGCGAATGCGAAGTAGAAGAACCGTAGCCCGAAATCTTTCGACGTCGTCGCCGCCATGAACCGCTTGATCGACCGGTACCCGCTCTCGATCTCCCAGCGATCGCCGTACTCCGTGAGGTGACCACTCCCGCAATTCGTCATGAACACTGAATACTGTCGATGGTCGTCGTGCTCTGAGTCCTCTTTTCGACGATAGATCAGCGTCGTCTGGTGCCACTCGTTCTTTCCGAGATGGAGTTTCCGGTCGGTTTCATACCGATCCTTGTCACGCTGGAGCAACCGCTTGGCCTGGGCTTTCTCGCTGGTCTGCATCCGCTTCGGAACGACGTAAGAGAGCCCGCGCTGGCTGATCCTCTCCAAGACGTGCTGACTGTCGAACTCTCGGTCCATCAGCAAGTTATCGACGTGGACGAGCTCTTCAGCCGAATCCAGCAGGTCCTCGACGATCTCCTTTCGTGACTCGCCTTTCCGTACCGGGCGCGCGTCCAGCACGATTGGGACGGCGTTCCCGACCAGCTGGACCGTTGCCCACTGATAGGCATACTCGTCGGTCTGCTCTTTCGTCCCGATAATCTCGTCTTCGTGGCCGGTTCGGTCGCCCGTGAACGGATCGGCTTCGGTGATGTCGATGGCGACGACCCCTGCTCGGAAGAACTCCTCCGTCGCTGCTACCTCACCCAACAATTGGCCGATAGCCTGCCGATACATTTCCCGAATCTGTTCGATCGAGAGATCTCGAATGTGCTCGCGATGGGTGTGACCGAGTGGTGTTCTCTTCCGGGTCGACTCGTAGACGAAGCTGCGAGCGCCTTCATTTGCGGCTAAGTTCTCTCGGAGCCCCAGATACGTTTGTAAGTCCCAGTACGCGTTCTCGTGGATCTCACAGCCCCCACCACGGTCCAACGAGAACGCTGGGAAGACGACGCGGCTGACGTGGTCAGTGAGCTTCTCCGCCTGGTCCAAGACAGTCTGGTCGTCCGGTTCCGGCTCGTCAGAATCGTCGAGGCGGTGTTGCAGCTTTCGCTCTGGTTCATGGGGAACATCGACGCCCGCATTCTGAGCCTTAATCAGAATCGTTCGAGCAGCGGTCTCGACGGTTTCGCGAAGGTCTGTGGTGAAGCGTTGGTTCCAGCTGCGCCACAGCGTCGACTGATCAGGAACCGTGTCCAACCCGATTCCCTCACTGAGTTTTGGGTGAGAACCGAGATACTCGACCAGGGGTGTTTCGTGGTCCCATCCGTGAAGTTCCTTCAGGACGAACACGCGAAAGAGCGTGTCCATCTCGTAGCGTGTTAGCCCTCCATAGCAGTCATGCGTGTTGAACCGAAAGTAGGCTAGCGGGAGTTCACAGACGAACTCCTCGACTGAGACGTGGCTATCGTGTCTGAACCACGTCGCCGAGACAACGCGAATATCCGATTCCAATCCTGCAAGTGAGGTTCTATCGTACAGTGGTGTCGAATCATACACCGGATAATCAACGTGTGACTGCCGTGCAATCCGACGAAACACGGTTCGGTTAGACTTTGGGGATTGGGACATTACCAAGTGTTGAGCCAAAACAGGGTCAAGAGTGCCTCATATCTGCGTCTAAGATAGAACAACGAGATCAACACCGCAGGTACCGATCGGTGTGACGAGGGTTGCTACGTCGATCCGAGTTCATCGAAGAGGTCGTTTACCCGTCGTTCGATTTCGTCGCGGATGCGACCGACCTCAGCAGCCGACTTCCCGTCCGGGTCGTCGAGATTCCAGTCACGGTTCTCGCCCGCCCATCCCGCGGGACAGACGTCGTCGGCCGAACAACCCATCGTGATGACGTAATCGCTCCCCTGTGTTTCCTCGAACGCGATCTCCCGAGGTGTCCGTCCCGAGATATCGATGCCAACTGCGTGCATCGCCCGAACCACCTCGTCGTGGACATGGTCAGCAGGGCGTGTTCCACCAGTTATGATTTCGATTTCGTCCTGGAGTCCTCGCTGTTCAACTTCTCGCTGTGCGAGCGCGTAGGCCATCTGCGAGCGACCTGCGTTCTGCACGCAGACGAAGGCAATTCTCAGCGGTTCGGATTCTGTGTTCTCATTCATGTGTTACGTAGTTCGCGCGACGCTCCGCCTGTGTCGGCAGCTCGTCGAAAAGTTCGATCACCTGCTGTTCGATTTCGGTACTGATCGCCCAGACAGACTCCCGATCGGAGTCTACTGGGTCGACAAACCCCCAGTCTCGAACGACGACTCCGGGTGGAAGGTCCTCGATTGACAGTGCACAGCCCATCAATACGATAAAATCGCACGCCTCGAGCGACTCACGGGTGATCTTCGTCGGTGACCGGTCAGATAAGTCGTAGCCTTTCTCAGACATCACCTCTATGACGGTCGGATGTATCGCGACAGCGGGATCGGTCCCACCAGAAACGATCTCGATGTCACTTCGCATCTGAACCTGAACTTGGGTTTCGGCGAGCGCGGCGGCGATCTGGCTCCGGCCTGCGTTCTGCACGCAGACGAACCCGAGGCGAAGCGGACCGAGGGTGTCTGTGTGTGATACCATCAGTGGCTCCCCCATCAGTCGTCTTCAGCGGGCGGTGGGGAGGAAGAGGTGCTGAGCTGTCCGGTTGTGGCACCACTCCAGTCGAACTTGCGCTGGAAGTACAGCGCCACGTTGACCAACGCTAATAGGACCGGGACCTCGATGAGCGGGCCGACGACGGTGGTGAAGGCGACGCCGGAGCCGACACCGAACACCGCGACCGCCACCGCAATCGCGAGTTCGAAGTTGTTCGAGGCGGCGGTGAACCCAATGGCCGTCGTCGTCGAGTAATCCGCGCCGATGCCCCTACCCATCCCGAAGCTGACGAGGAACATCACGACGAAGTAGATCGTCAGCGGGACGGCGATCAGGAGGACGTCACCGGGCGAGGCGACGATGTTCTCGCCTTGCGTGGCGAACATCACGATGACCGTAAAGAGGAGCGCAACGAGCGTGACTGGGTCGATCTTGGGGACCAACGTCTCGTCGTACCACTCCTCGCTCTTGGCTCGCGTGCCGATGTACCGCGTGAGGAACCCGCCGATGAACGGGATGCCGAGGAAAATAACGATCGCCTGGAACACCTGCATCGGCGTCACATTGAACGTCTCGATGCCCGCGACGAGCGTTTCCATCCCGAGCAGTGGCGGGAGGAATAGCCCGAAGAACCAGACGTAGACACCGTACGTGACGATCTGGAAGAGGCTGTTGAACGCGACCAGCCCAGTCACGTACTCCGTCGAGCCTTCTGCGAGTTCGTTCCAGACGAGGACCATCGCGATACAGCGGGCCATTCCGATGAACACGAGGCCGAGGAAGAACTCGGGACGAGCAGGCAGGCCAGGCACGAGTCCACTGAAGAAGATCACAGCGAGTCCGAACATAAGCGTCGGGCCGATCAACCAGTTTTGAATTAGGCTTAGTCCGAGCACACGCCAGTTGCTGAACACGGCCCGCAGTTGGGAGTAGTCAGCCTTCGCCAGCGGCGGATACATCATCGCGATGAGGCCGATTTCGACGAGATGGAAGTCCTGAATCGGCTGGGTTACCGACGGGGCGACGAATCCGAGTCCCACGCCGACGGCCATCGCACCGAGAATCCAGACGGTGAGGTACTTATCGAGGAAGTCCATCGACCGCGGGTCGCCACAGCTCTCACAGTCGCAGTTCGGCCCATGGTCGTGAGCATCGACGTTACTCATCGGTCACGCTCCCCTCGAGGACAGTGATAAGCGCGACAGCCCGGTTTGTTGCACGGTACTTCTTCCACCGGCCATCTTTTCGGCCCGAAACGAGTCCTGCATCGAGAAGTTTCGAGAGCGCGTGGCTGAGCCCGCTCTCGGTCACGTCGACGACCGCATTCAGTTCACAGACGCAGAGTTCCTCTTGTGCGGCAACGAGCACACGGACGAGCGTATATCGTGTCTCGTTGGAGAGTGCTGAGAGCACATCGAGTTCAGCGTTCACCTGCGCTGTCCCGAGTGCTGCTTCGAGGGTGCTGAGTTCGTCGAGGCGGCGCTCAACATCCTCGTTGCGACACTCCCCGAGTTCATCATCGAGATAGCGGCGAAGTCGTTCTGTAGTTTGTGCCATCAATATCGACTTGAGTAGATTCTCAATTAATTGTTGCGGTATAGCCGAGGTATTGTTCACTCAAGCGCCTCACAGTGCGGTGGTGCTCGAGAATCGAGAACAGACGGAAAACATTATACTTGAATATACTCTAAATCAAAATATGGAGGCGAACTCAGTGACCGAATCACAGCTAAGTCGTGCCAGTGAGAGTAGCCGCAAGCAGCGTGACGGAACAAAATTTATCGGCGGCTATGGCAAGAAAACGGGAGATTCGGACCTCCTCTTCATCGAAGGCCAACTGCCGGAGGATGGAGACCGGATCGCGAGCGATGCATCCCCTGTGCGTCAGCTCGAATTGTGTTTAGGAAACCTCGAAACCCAGCTTGAACGGCACGGGAAAGAAATGAGTGACGTTCTGCAGCTCACCCTGTATCTCGCTGAGATGGATGCATACGAGCGTGTGAATGACGCCTATGAGCAGTACTTTGATGAGACGTATCCAGCCCGAACGACGATCGGCGTCTGTGAACTGCTCGGCGATGCTGCAGTTACCGTGGATGCCGTCGTCGCCATCGAATAGAGCCGAGAGGTCGTTGCAGCTACCTTCACGGATAAGTTGGATCAGATAAACGGGCGATGTTCGCCACCGGTTTCATCCCGCCCAGTATCTACCCAATTCTATACCAATAGAGTCGAGCGGAACCGTATGCATTGAGACTGCCAGTCTCAACTGTTGCGCGACCGCCGTT
Organism: Halobaculum roseum; assembly: GCF_019880245.1. NCBI lineage: Archaea > Methanobacteriati > Methanobacteriota > Halobacteria > Halobacteriales > Haloferacaceae > Halobaculum > Halobaculum roseum. The sequence goes on along the minus strand of NZ_CP082289.1, from coordinate 1,624 downwards.
CGGACCCGGTTCTGAGAATAATCGCAAGACTGCAAGCAGATAGCTTGCTACACAATCTGCATAATGTACAATGCGCACAAAATTTGAATGGTGAGGAAAATCAGCCAAATCCAATGTTAGTCGTTCGTAGCTTGCTCGCTCAGCATCTCAACAACTTCCTGAACACGTTCCTCATCGGCTTCGATACCACGCTCCCGGAGGATCTGGAGGGCAACCTCATCACCGTGGTCCGCAATTACCCGGAGACACGCATCTTGAAACTCTCTTCCCTCAAACTCGGGAACATCAAACATAGAACACGCAGCAGTTACCGATGATCGCATCCGGGTGACGCCATCCCACGTGTCCTCCCGGACATAGAAGCCGTGCATATCGGTCTCATCAAAGGAGAAGGCCGGTCCACCGGTGGATTCGTCCACATCCTCCTCATCCTGCTCAGGAATGGACTCAGTCTCCGACTCTGTGTCCTCAGTAGTTATCTCTTCATCCGGTTGCGGTTCATCCTGGGCGTCAGTACGTTCGTCGTCATCCGATTCGGCTCCTTCCTCCGTTTGTTTGAGCTGTTCAGCGACGTCCCCGAAACGGTCGTCCTCATTAGGCATGGCTGTGTTCCTCCACGAGGTCCGCTAAGTGATCGAAATTCGGGATCTGGTCGCAATCTTCGTCGAACTCCGAGACCGGCATTCCTTGCTTGAAGGCGCGGGAAATTGCGGTCCGTTCGCGAATCCCTGGCTTCGGAATACTATCGATGGTGCGTCCCGAATCATCGAGGGCATCGAAGATCTCCGGGTCCACACGAGCGTACTCGGGGACGAATGAACCGAACTCCCGGTTGAGATTTTCAACGAGAGTCCGATGCTCGTTGCGTTGTCCCATTGTTTCGCGAATCATATTCGGAGTGACTGCGAGGATATCCAACCCGATATTCTGCCGGATTGGGGAGATCTGGCGTTCAATCATCTTATTGAGGCCGTTGATCGAGCCAGCACGCGGGATTAGCGGGATTATGACGCGCTGGACGGCGATGAGGGCGTTGTCGGAGAGTTTCCCACGGCCGCCTGCGGCATCAATTATCACGTAGTCGTATCCGTTTTGAATGAGCGGATCGACAACGTTCCGCCGAAGCTTCACGTCTGCGAACCGTTCGTCCTTCAGCCTCGTCTCAACATTCTCGAGCTCGTTACTCGACGGGAGGAGGTGAACGCCGAAGTCCGTCTCGATAAGCAGGTCTTCGGGGTCCTCACCATCGATAAGGGCGTCACCGAGGTTCGCATCTCGGTCGTACGCATCGTCGTATCCCAACTGAGTCGTCATGTGCCCGTCCTTATCCAGATCCAATAGTACCGTCTCATGGCCACGAGCAGCGAGTCGATCAGCGATGTTGAGCGCGATCGTGGATTTCCCTACCCCTCCCTTGAGCAACGAGACAGCTGCTCCGGGGAGCCCTTCAAACTCGTCAGCACTCATAGCTCAGCACCCCCGTAAGAAGTGGATTTTGTACATTTTGTAGGTAATGTACATTGGGTAGATGTTGAAGGTTGCGCGAGTTTTGTCGATAATGTACGTTTTGCACTGGTCATACGCGGTCAATGAAGCTCGTCCACCTTAATTCTGTGTCAGACAG
>NZ_CP082287.1 GCF_019880245.1 Halobaculum roseum | reverse complement strand
AGAGGGTGCCAGGTCGTTCCTCAGAATGCGTTCACTACATTCGTTTTTCTCGTTCAGTTCGTTTTGTTCGTTGAATTCGTTATAATCGTTCCACGTGTTTTCAGCGGGAATCAGGACTACCTTCGAGAGTATGGAGAGAGATAGTGGCTTCATGGTCATTCGAGTAAGACTTTTAACTGTTACCGGATTATTGGTAACCACCAGATGTACGAGGTGCTCGACGACACCGCGGCGCAGGTCATCCTCGCTATCGAGAGTGGTGACTCCATCCGTCGTGTCGCCCAACACCTCCACACGCCGTACGAGACGGTGAGACAGGCTGTCAATCGTCTCGAAGACGCAGGCTACGTTGCCTATGATGACGGCCTCACTGTCGTCGACGAGCGCGTGAGGGCCGCCGCACGCGAGCTCGTGGCTGCCAGCGCCGGCGTCAGTCCACCCTCTATCGAGGAAGCCTACGTCATCCCGCAGTTCAGTGACTGGCCGTTCGCGTTCACGCGGATCGACGCCGTCTACGTGTGGACTCAGGGCGGCTACCAGGTCGGTCGCGAGCCCGACGACTATCCACTGTTCCTCGCTGTTCGTGAGCAGGACGTCGACGCCTGGGAGACATTCTTCGAGTCCTTCGACCTCCCCACCGCATTCGAGCGACAGCCCCGAGACGAGCTGGACGGACCACTGCAGATCGTCCTCGAGCCACGCGCGTCACTCGACATCGAGCACGTCGAAGGGTACCCGGTGATCCCGAGAGCAGAGACGATCGAGTACATGCGCGAAAACTACGCTCAGTTCCAGTCGGCGCTCGCGATGCTGGACCGGATGTACGAGGATCTCGACCTCGGCGTCACGTATCGAGAGACCGAACGGGCACAGACATGAGCTTCAACAACCGAAGTGACGCACTCATCGAACTACTCAAGGAGCTCACCCAAGAGGGCCACGAGTACGTTCTCGTCGGCGGCTACGCAGTCTCAGCGTCCAACGCACGCTTCTCCACGGACCTCGATATTGTCGTCGCGCCGGACTCCAAGGCTGACTTCGTCGAGTTCCTCGAACAGCGGGACTTCGAGGAAACGGACAGCCACGCCAAGGAGTGGTTCTACGACACCGAAGTCATCGAGTACGAGAAGCGGCTCACGCCGCAACAGCCGATCGGCTTCGATCTCCTCGTGAACGGACTTGGGTGTCGCCAGACGGAGGCACAGTGGTCGTTCGACTATCTGTACGACCACAGCCACCAGCAGGAGGTGAGCGGGGGCACAGTAACGACGACGGCCAGAGTCATCGATGGGGCAGTCCTCGTGGCTGCAAAGCTCCACAGTGGGCGTGAAACCGATATTCGGGATGTCTTGGCGGTTGCAGAAGAGATCGACCTCGACGCTGTTACGCCCCACCTGCGGCGAGGGGACGACGATGCGCTGCGGGAACAGCTTGAGCGTGGACTAGAGATATTAGAGAGCGACGAACTCAAGCACGGCTTTCGGAGTGATTTCGGGGCCTCAGCTGTCTCAGAAGAGACGGTCACCGCGCTTCAAGAGTATCTGTCTTCCCAGATTGACCACCTGAGCGGATAGCGGGTAGGCACTCGGTGACCGGAAGCAAAGATACGAACGCCTTCAGAGGTGTTTGCAACCGGTCAAAAAATTTCGAGGGGGACGGTGTTAGTCGATCGTCGCTAACACGCGGACATCCGTTGCTGAATGTCGGCACCGTGCGGTAGACGACCTCGACGACGTTCTTCCGGCGGAGGCTCTGGAGCGCGCGGCGCACGTCGCCGGCCTCCGGGTCGGCGTCGAACTCCTCGCGGAGCTTGTTCAGCACGGAGACGACCGACTCCGAGCGCTCGTCGTGGTCGGCGACGACGCGGAACACCCGCGCGTGGAGTTCGGGAACGGTGATCCGCTCGGGGACCGCGTTCGGGTCGCCCTCGTCGTCGACGACGCCGGGTTCGACGCCGGTGAGTTCGGCGGCCTCGCTCGTCGCGCGGATGAGGCTGTTGTCGTCGCGGTAGTAGTAGTCCGACAGGTGGTTCTCGAGGTAGCTGTGGACGTCGCTCCCGCTGTCCATCCCCCACCGATCGCCGAGCTCGCTGTTCTTCGTCGGCTGGAGCCGAACCACGTCGCCCAGCCGCTCCAGCTCCTCGTCGGTGAGGTCGCTCATCGCCGGAGGGTTCCGGTCGGGAGTATTTGGGCCTCCCGGTTCGGGCGACGGGTCCAGGGATCGGCGGGGGAGGGAGCGGGGACCGGTCGCGGCGGCGGCGCCGGGCGGGTCGGACGGAACTGGCGCACGACCAAAACAACTATCGTTCGTGAACGATACTGGATCGTATCCGCTCGCATCCGGAGCGGAGGACCCAATGAGCGACGACGACCACATTCCGGCGGAGGCACCGTCGCCGGGCGCGAGTCAGGTAGGAACCGGCATCCAGAACGACTACTACACCCAGGCGGTCCACGGCCCGTACGAGCACTTCGAGATGGACGCGTTCGAGCTGGAGAGCGGCCGGACGCTCCGGAACTGCCGGATCGCGTACACCACCTTCGGCGAACTGAACGAGGCGAGGGACAACGCCGTCCTGTTCCCGCACATGTACTCGGGAACGAGCAAGGACATGGAGATGTACGTCGGCGAGGGCTCCGCCATCGACCCGACGGAGTACTTCGTGATCCTGCCGAACCAGATCGGAAACGGCCTCTCCACGTCGCCGCACAACACGCCGCCGCCGAACGGGCAGGCGGACTTCCCGAACGTCCGCATCGGCGACGACGTCCGCGCGCAGCGTCGCCTGCTGGAGGAGGAGTTCGGCATCGACGAGCTCCAGTTGGTGCTCGGGTGGTCGATGGGAGCCCAGCAGACGTACGAGTGGGCCGTTCGGTACCCCGAGATGGTCAAACGCGCGGCCCCCATCGGCGGGACCGCGAGGAACCCCGTCCTCAGCGGCCTGCTGGTGGACGCGCTGATGGCCTGCATCCGGTCGGATCCGGGCTGGCAGGACGGCTACTACGACGACCCGGACGACGTTCGCGGGGGGCTGAAGCGGCACGCGCGGACGTGGCTGTTGATGGGGACGAGCTCGACGCTGTTCCGTGAGGAGGCGTGGCGCGATGCGGGCTTCACGTCGCTCGAGGACTTCGTGTACAACGCGTGGGAGGAGTGGTTCCTCCCGATGGACCCGAACGACCTGCTGACGATGGCCTGGAAGTGGAAGCACGCGGACGTGAGCCGGAACACCGACGGCGACCTCGAGGCGGCGCTGAACCGGATCGAGGCGCGGACCTACGTGATGCCGTTCGCGGAGGACTACGTGTTCACCCTGGAGGACTGCCGCGAGGAGGAGGCGATGATCCCCGACAGCGAGCTTCGCCCGATCGAGACGCCGTGGGGCCACTTCGGGATGTTCGGATTCGACCCCGCGGACAAGGAGTTCATCGACGAGACGGTTCGGGAGCTACTCGCCGAGGAGGTGTAGGGCCGACCACAGTCCCCCCGGGGAGTACCGGCGTCGCCTGTCGGATGGGGAAGGGTTACGGTGTGTCACGGTGACGAATCGCGCGTGCCCGAATCAGACACCGTCACGCTCGAGATCGAAGACGAGGTGGCGACGCTGACCGTCGACCGGCCGGAGAAGCTGAACTCGATGAACGTCGAGACGCTCGAGGCCCTGCGGGAGGGGATCGCCGAGGCGGAGGACGCCGACGTGCGCGCGCTCGTCCTCACGGGCGCGGGCGAGGACGCGTTCATCGCCGGGGCCGACATCGGCTACATGAAGGACCTCGACACGACCGAGGCGCAGGCGTACGCCGAGTTGGGCCACGACATCGCCCGGTCGCTGGAGACGTTCCCCGCGCCGACCGTCGCCGCGATAAACGGCTACGCCTTCGGCGGCGGCTGCGAACTGGCGCTGGCGTGTGACCTCCGCGTCGCCGCCGAGAACGCCGTCTTCGGCCAGACGGAGATCGACCTGGGGATCGTCCCCGGCTGGGGCGGGACCCAGCGCCTCCCGAAACTCGTCAACGACGAGGTGGCCCGTCGACTGATCCTCTTCGGCGAGCGAATCGACGCCCTCGACGCCGAGGAGTACGGTCTCGTCGGGGAGGTCGTCGCCGGCGACCAGCTCGACTCGCACGTCGATGAGCTGACCGACGACCTGGCCGCCCAGCCGAAGTTCGCGCTCGCGGCCGCGAAGGAGGCGATCAACGCCTCCTACGGGATGAGCCTCTCGGACGGGCTGACCTACGAGAAGCGCGTGTTCTCGGGGCTGTTCGGCACGCCCGACCAGCGGGAGGGCATGGACGCCTTCGTGAACAAGCGCGACCCCGACTTCGAGTAGGGCGTCGTCGAGGGAGTGAACGAAGTGAACGACCGAGACGACGGGTGATCGGCGGAGCGGTCCTCGTGCCGCTCCGCCCAAGGAACGGGGCGTCGTCGAGGGGGCGAAGCGAGCACCTCGAAGCGAGCGGGGAGCGGGCGCGGTCGAGCGACGCGAGACCGCGACAGCGAACGGTGACCGTAGGGAACCGTGAGCGCAGCGACCCGCGAGTAGGGCGAGGCGTGCGGGAGCGGAGGGACCGAACGCATCGATAGCCGGCGGCGAGCCTGTGGGCGATCCGCCCGACAGGACGGCGATGCGCGAGGGAGCCAGCCCCGACCGTCCCCAGACGCCAACCCGTTCGATCGCCGTCCGAAGCTGACCCGACACTACACTGATACGCCCGGGGCGCGTACGTGGGAGCGTACCATGTCATCCGTAAACCTGTCGCGCGTCGAGTCGCTGTTCGCGGAGCTGGACTACCCCATCAGCAGGGAGGAGGCGGCCGCGGAGTTCTCCGACGTGACCGTCCGGTTCGCGGACGGGGAGGGGAACCTCGGCGAGTACGTCGCGGCGTGTTCGAGCGAGGAGTTCCACAACTCCGGGGAACTGTACACCGACATCCAGAACGAACTCCCGGTCGAGGCCGTCGGGGAACCGGGGCAGTCCGAGGGCGACGCCTGAGCCGGCGACGGCCGACATCCCCGCCGGTATCCCCGCGTCGGGTCCGCACCGTTCCCCCATTACCTCCGCACCGTTCCCGCGTCCTCCCGCCGCGTCGCGTCCGCGGGTCCCGGTTCCCGTCGATCCCGCCGTTTAAGTACGGGGACGGCCGATCGAGGGGGTATGAACTTCTGCGACGAGTGCGGTTCGATGATGAAGGCGGACGACAGCAAGTGGGTGTGTGACGGCTGCGGTCACGAGGAGCTTCGCGACGAGACGGCCGAGGCGGCGATGACGACGACGCAGGGGCAGGAGGGGAACACGGTCGTCGACATGTCCGACGTGGACGAGTCCCAGGTCGGCCCGACGGTCGAGCAGAAGTGCCCCGAGTGCGACGAGACGCGGACCGTCCGCTACGAGATGAAGCAGATCCGGTCGGCCGACGAGTCCGAGACGCGCTTCTTCACCTGCACCGAGTGCGGCTACAAGTGGCGCGAGGACGACCACTGACGCCCGTCGCCGCGGGCGTCGCCTACGACTCCCGCAGTTCGCTCCCGTCGCGGGGGCAGTAGCGCACCTCCGACGATCGGGTCGTGAAGCCGCACGTCGGGCACTCCCTCGCGGGCGCTCGACCGTCGTCCGCGCGGGACAGCCCGCGGAACAGCAGCGGGACGAACGGGAGCACGAGGAACACCAGCAGGGTGTCGAAGTAGTACCACGCGGCGACGCTGATCGCGACGGACACCGCGATCCCGACCAGCGCCGTGAGCGTTCGCGAGCCGACCATCTACCCGCCGTCGGAGTCGTCGTCGGTCCCCTCGACGGCGCCGTCGCGTTCGGCGACGGCCTCCGCGGGGTCGACGACCCGCTTTCCCGTCTCCTGCGGGAGCACCACGCGGTCGGCGTCGTCCCACTCGCGCTCCAACTCCGCGCCCTCGAACAGGCGGTCGAGGAAGACCGCGAGGCCCGCCACCTCCGAGTGGGGCTGGTTCGTCACGCCGACGTTGTAGTCGGCCGCCTCGTAGAAGTCGAACGGCACCTTCTCGCCGCCGACGACGACGAGCAGCGGCGTGTCGCTCGCGACGGAGTCGGCGCGCACGTCCGCCTCCACGTCCTGGACGCGCTCGCCGTACATCGTGAGGTGGACCACGGTCCCGTCCCAGCCTCGGGTGAACGACCGCTGGTCGTCGCGCAGTTCGACCTCGAAGGGGCCGCCGAAGCGGTCGGTGATGTCCCGGACCGTCTCGGCGGACTGGCCGGCGTTGTCGGGGAGGACCACGCGGTCGGCGCCGAGCGCCCGCGCCGTGAGGCCGACGTGGGTCGTCATTCGGTCGTCCCGGCCGGGGCGGTGGCCGTACCGGAGGACGACGACTTCCGCTGTCATACCCGTCCGTCGGCGCGCGGCGGTAAGGGCGGTTCGCTTCGCATGCGAGGGCGAGCGAAGCGAGCCCTCGGCCGACGGCGTTCACGAGACGCTGCGCGTCTCGTGAGCTCACGAGAGCAAAGCTCTCGTGAACGGCGAGGTCTGAAGGGCCGAGCCGCCCACAGAACACGCGGGGACGCCGAGGCGGACCGGCGACGCGTCCCGGATGCCCGGCGTCCGCCCCGGCCGTGGCGCTCGCCGCCGCCAACGACCCTAATGTGCCCCGGCCCGTCGGGTCGGCCATGCGCGAGCATCCCGAGGACGTCGCCGGCGTCGGCGACGAACGCCTCGTCGGGCGGACGGCGCTGGTGACCGGGTCGACGAGCGGCATCGGCAGGGAGGTCGCCCTGTCGCTGGGGCGACTCGGCGCCCACGTGATCGTTCACGGCCGCGACGCGGAGGCCGGCGCCGAGGTCGTCGACGCAGTCGAGGACGGGGTCAACGAGGGGACGGCGGAGTTCGTCGCCGCCGACTTCGCCGACCCCGAGGCGGTGGCCGCGCTCGCGGACGCGACCCGCGATGCCGTCCGGGACGACGACGCCGACGACGGCGGCTCGCTCGACATCCTGGTGAACAACGCGGGCGGCTACTTCCGCGAGGGCCGCCTCACCGACCTCGGCGTCGAGTACACCTTTCACGTGAATCACCTCTCGCCGTACCAGCTCACGGTCGACCTGCTCGACGACCTCGCCGCCGACGACTTCCACGTCCTCGCGCGGGACCGCGAGTTTGAACGTCGTTCCCGTTCAGTACGGGCACCGTGCTCGCGGAGGAACTCATCGATTCGATCAGCAAGGGAATCCGCGTCCTCTCGATCGACGTGAACTATCAACGTCGGATGCTCCGCGTCGCTGTTCTCAATCACGAGCGAGACATCCTTGAATTTGTCCGGCTGCCTATACGCCTCAAACTCATCGGCGACCTGGTTGGCCAGGTCGTCGAGTACCTCAATCGGTTCCTTTGTCATAGATTGTATTTCGGCTTTGGAAGGTTGTGCCATCGCGAGCGCGTGAAGAAAACGTGACGTGACTTTCAGAACCACCTCCATCAGACAAACGCGAACGGAGCCTTCTCACACCGATGGTTTACCGAGAAGAAGACCGATCCACAGAGGGGACAACAGGTTAGAGTGCTCGCGGATCGCTATCGACAATGCTCGCAAACGCGACGTTCTCCTGAACTTGTTCGATTTCGACTGTTGGCTCGTCGCCGGGCTGAGCGCCGGGAACGATCACGACGTACCCCCGTTCGACTTTCGCAATACCGTCTCCTTGATCACCGACGGTTTCGATTGTCACGTCGCGCACTTCTCCCTCATCAACAGGAGGACCAGATGAATCATGGCTCGTGCTCCCCTGAGAGGCGGGATGCCGTGGGGCCTGTGGAGATGTTGATTCAGCTTCGGAGGAGGAATCAAGGAGAGCGATGCGGTACGTTTCATCACCGGTCAGCGCCCCGTGCTTGATCTCACTCGGAGGAATCTCGATGACGAAAGTGCCATCCTCCTCCTTAATTTTCGCAGTGAAAAGCGAACACAGGGAGTCTGAGATTTTTACCATAACTGGGTTTGACACTGGATACAATTAATCGGTCTCTTTGAGAAGGAGCGAACTGGATCAGCTGTCCTCAGCTGGTTCTTCCCAAGGAATGTCTCGCTTATGGACTACAGCGAGCTTCGAGTCGTCATCATCAGCCATTGCACTAAGACCCCGCTGGACGAGAGTATGAACCTGTCCAGCAGACTCCGGGAACGAAAATTGGTCATCCTCCGCGTCAGCACGGAGTTCCAGATAATGGAGGTACAGCCTAAACGTCGTATCTGCTCCGATAGGCCACCAAATCGTCCCTATCTGCTCATTTACCTGATTGTCCCAATGCTCTATGAGTTCACGGATATCGTCGACGAGTTCCTCCCCAGAGGTGCGAAGGCGGAGGGAGTATTCCCGATCCTGCTCCATATCTTCGATTATATCCTGAAGGAAAGGCTCAGCCTCCAAGGCGGTAGGTGAGGTCTGATCCGCTTCTAGAAGGTGTTCTAACGCCCGAATTTCTTCACGCCGAGCGGCTACAGCGTATGCGACATTGTACTTGTCCTCGGGGAAGATTTCGTGCTGACTCGGTTGCTGTGCCTGAGGGACAGTATCCCCGGTGGATGAGCTAAATAAGGTCTCAAAGAGTCCCATACGCTTCGTCCGGACGGCACCCATAAGTACTTCCTGTCATATCAGACGGCAATTCTACCCGGCTGTGAACCGATTCACCTTGCCACTCGAAGAAGAAGCGGATTATCTTTGTATCGACAGACAGCGATGGATATGGTAGCAACACGAGAGAGGGCCCTTAGCGAACGCGAGTTCGAACTACTGTTAGAAGGTGCTGGGCGAATAGATGATACACAACAGAGACTCGAAACACGAGCGGCCATTCTCCTTGGAGGCCGTCTTGGACTTAGACCAGGAGAAACAACGCACTTGTCGAAATCGTGGGTTGACCTAGAGCGGCAGATGATCCAGATTCCCACACAGGAAAACTGTACGAAGGGACGGGATGGTGGCATCTGTGGATACTGCCGGCAGGCGGTGAAACAACGGCTAGATCATAATCCCAATACGGATTTTCAGAGCTTTGCTGAGCGTTATTGGCTCCCGAAAACAGAAGCCGCATCTCGAACAGTTCCCTACCACTTTTCGTATCGGGTTCGAGTCGCGGTTGAATTGTTACTCGACGAACATAGTGGCTGGCCGTATTCGTTCTCGACCTTACAGCGACGTCTAGAAACGGCCCTGAAATTGTCCCCAGAATTGTCTAACGACGCAACCTCATTACATGGATTACGTGCCACAGCAGCGTCGTACCATGCAGGAAGAGGCTTGGATCTTCCCGCACTCCGAGCAATGTTCGGGTGGGAGGACATCACGACCGCACGTCAATATCTAAATGTCGATGGAGCTATGACCCGACGAGCGCTGGACAGTATTCATCAGTAAATCTGAACTCACTGATATTCAGGAAGCAGGCGTAGCGCTATTTCAGTGATTACTCCATCGGGCCTACATCTCCAAGATAAGTGTATTTCTCAGCGACCTTCTCGAAGTACGCTTCCGTCATAATTCGAGGATTCGACACCCGATGGAAGTCATCAAGGACGAACTGCATTTCCTCCTCATCCAACCCATATGCGTGGAACACGGCCGCGTCGACTTCGGCTTGTAGTTCACGCCGGGTCTCCATATCCGTCGCCGGCTCAATCCCACCGAGTCGCTCACGCATCTCAGCAAACTCCTCACCGTAGCAGTTGAGCTTCGCCGCTCGATCAGCGATGTAGTGGAACCAGTCGTCGCCATCAGTGAGTCGGGGGACCTGTGACTCCTCAAACTTGTACTTCGAGGCGTGAGAATCAACCTTTGTCCGCATCAAGAAATCGAACGGAATACTATTGATCAGCCCAAGCGCGACGAAAAGCTCCTTATCAGTGAAAACACGGTCGTAAGCGCTGTGCATCGGGAATTCCGAAAGATCATCCTTGCTAGGATTTGCCTCGAATGGTCGAACCGTGTACAGCGTATGGACGACGACTCCACCCGGTGGGATTACAGCCGCAATGAGCGTCCGTTCGTCGGTTGCACGAGCGACTTCACGGAGCACAAGCCGGTACTCAGAACTATGGAGACGGATGTCCTCCAAAGAAAGTTCGGGGCGGTCGAATTCCTCTGTTAGCAACCGATTGACGAACCGCTTCTGCGAACTTGCCGGGAGATGGCGGAACTCAGGGTCATCAGCGAACTTGTTGTAGATAGCCTTCTTCAGGCTGATCGCATCGTCCCGGGCACGGAAGTTCTTCTCTCGAACGCGACGCTTCGCGCTCAGCTCTTCGTTATCCTCATCGACACTCCACAAAGAGATGGGTTTGAGGTCGTCGACGTAGGTCGACTCATAACAGAATTGGTGAATATTCTTTCCCTGATAGACCGGATAATCCCCTTTGGATTCGTCTTCGATGAATCTATCCCGATCTCGTCCTCGATCCAGTTCCTTGTACAAGACCGTTCGCCAAGCACCTTCAATTTCAGTCGCCAATGGTGGTGTCTGGAGAATTTTATCCAGCACTGAGACCTCCTGCTGGTCCTCGATGTTGGGGAAAATTCGAGCTCCAGGAGAATACTCTTTGAGGATTCGCGCTGGAATCTCTAGAGCTACATCGTCAATTGACCGAAGAACATCAACGGAAGTCTGATGAAAGATTCCGTGGACAGTATCAGTGCTTCCCTCTGTTCGGAGCGTAACGATACCGAAGTTATACCTAGTGTCTATATCGGAGAAAATGCCGTGATTTTCAAATCCGATGATACTCTGAATCTCAGACTCTTCCAATGCATGTACTCGCAAATCCTTTCCAGCAGCGGCATTGAAGAACGGACCAGGAAGCAGCTGTGAAACATAACCACCGTCTCTGACGATATCATAGACTCGCTCAAAGAACAGTAGGGACAGGTCGTTCGTCCGTGCAACCTGTTGTCCTTCTACGCTTGGTGTCTGGTACTCGTATTCTCCACTCTGGTTGATATAGGTCGCTTGCCGTTCCTTGTCACGCTGGAACTTCTCCCATTCGGCAGCGATTTCAGGGTTCTCTAAGAGCTCCTCAACCTTCTTGTCCTTTTCACCTGGTGGGCGGCTACGAAACTCAGTATCGTACTTTGGGAAGAAGTCCGTCCGGTATGGCTTCAGCTCATCCCACGGTGGGTTCCCAATGATGACATCAAAGCCGCCTTCCCGATAGACTGTCGCGAACTCGAGCACCCAATGAAACGGTGAGAACTCCTCTAATTCCTCAAGAGAAATATCCTCGTCGACAAGTTCGTTGAACTGATCGCGGATCTTCTCATTAAGCTCCTCGCTGTGGGTGTCGATTTTTCGTTCAGCCATTTTACGAGCATTCTGCGCTTCACGGGCAGAATCCGCAGCTCGATGGCGGTCCTGTTCCCGGATGACATCCTCATAGAGATCTTTGACTGCAGTTCCGACACCCCAATTCGAGAGTGACGCGTCGCCCGCATCTTCCCGTGCGACTTCTTGGAGCTCAGTGAACCCGATCAGCGAGTTACCATGACGGATGTTAAAATCAATATTTGGGAGGGGTTCGACCTCGTTCGGTTCGTCCTCAATATCAGCGACCATCGACAGCCACAGGCGTAGTTTACAGATTTCGACTGCTCCGTCCTCGATATCGACCCCGTAGAGATTGTTGAGGATGATAGACCGCTTTGCGAAAAGTGATATCCCTCCATGCCCTCCTTCAATACTCTCTAATTCCTCGCGACTACGACTCTCCAGCTCCCAGCCTTGCCCTTCAGCTTCGAGCCGCTGAAAATACTCAATGCATTGCATGTATAGGTCCATCAGCACCTCCTGTGCGGCGAGCAGGAAAGCGCCACTTCCGACGGCGGGATCGAGAATGTGTGCTTCCTTCAGAATGTCGTGGTAGAGGGTCTCCACATGGCTTGTCTGGACGTTTTCCGTTGGAACTTGCTGAGTTATGGTTCCGCCATCGGCAACAGCTTCTGCGCTACTATCTGCCTCGGGCACGGGGAAGCCGAACACGTTGTCGATCTCGTCGTAGTCCGCGCCCACAGCCTCGTTGAGCTGATCGAGAAGATACGGATGGATTGTCCGCCGGGCCATGAACCCCGTGATCTCTTCGGGTGTGTAGTACGCTCCCATCTCCTTCTGGTTGACTGTTTGCTCGAAGATGTGGCCCAGAATCGCTGGGGAGAGGTTCTTGGGATCGACGATATCGAGTCGTTCGTCGACGTTCCAGTTCCAATCGGAGAGGAAGTCGAGGATATCGTCGAAGAGCTCGTTTGTTTCCTCGGCAGAACCGCCTAACTTCACGTTCTGGAACTCCTCTTCGACAGGGTTCCTTGCGAATAAGCCACCGTTCAGGTACGGAAGACTACCGAAGTCAGGGTTCTGCTTGTCTTCTGCGAGGTATTCGAAGAAGAGCGGTTCGTAGAACTCTTCGTAGTGGTCACCGCCCTCGTCAACGACTTCATTCGGCTGTTCGTGAAGGTAGTTCGGGTTCCGATCAAGGAGGCGCTTTTCTTGGATGAAGTATAGGAATATCATCCGATCAAGAATGACCTGCACATATCGTTGCTTCGCGTCACCACGGTCGTCGGGAATGCCCGTGACCTCTTGAATGAGATCCGTCCGGAGTTCCTCGAACTGTTCATAGAACTCTTTGACGACCTGTTGCGTGTCGTAGAGCGTATCGTATATCGCAGCAGAGGAACCGTACTCGATCGAGTTCAGCTTCTGGAGAATAGTGTTCTTCTCTCCGCTGTCCCGCGTGAACTGCTCCTTTGAGAACGAGATCTTTTGATGCTTAATTCGACCGTGCTGCTGCCCCTCCCAGCTTCGGACTCGCGTAATGAAAGTAAAGGTCTCGAAATCGTTGGTGGCAACGAGGTTGGTATGCCGTGAGCGATTTTCCGGTTTGAAGTCCGTGGCAGTCTCACCGGGGCCAGCATTGACGATAACGATGAATTCGTCATCATCAAGCTGGACTACGAGTTCGTTATCGCCCCCTAATTTCGGGCGTGGTTTGAGCCCGCGTTTTTCAAAGGAGTTCGCTATATCCTGTAAAGAGTCCCAGCCCGCGATATCGGATGCGGTGATCTGCTGGAGAGTCATACCACCTGAAAGTTGCTTTACTCATATGAAAATGATGGATATGAGGGTGACTTTCGACTGAACTGGTCAATCCACCCGTTGCGTAGTATGTAAGAAGCAGCTCGCATTTCACGAGCATTCGTAAATCAAGTCGAAAACAGCCAATAGCGAGACGCTCAGTTGATGCAATGCATTGAGTATTTTCAGCGGCTCGAAGCTGAAGGGCAAGGCTGGGAGCTGGAATCTAGAACCCGAGAGGAGATAGAAGAAATCGAGTCTGGAAAAGGCTCCTCATCACTGTACGCAAAGCGGACGGCCATCCTCAACAATTTGTACGGAGTCGATCTCGACGAAGGTGCCGTTGAGATTTGCAAGCTCAGACTCTGGTTGTCGATGGTCGCTGATATCGAGGATGAACCGAGCGAGGTGGAGCCGCTCCCCAACATCGATTTCAACGTACGACAGGGCAACAGCCTAATTGGTCAACTCGATACGGACATCGAGAGTAACGAAGACGGGGACAGCGATCTCGATTCTTGGGAGGTGAAAACCCGTTTTGAGGACGTGAAAGAGGCCATCAAGAAGCACAAGAAAGCGGAGACCAGTGTTGAAGCTCAAGAATGGCGGAAGGAGGCAGAAGACAGAATAGAGGAAAACCGGGACAAATTTGACGGAACGCTCTTCTGTAGGAGATTGTTGATGGCGCTTAGCTGTCGCCGTAGAATCGAAGAGAGCAAGGACACCGCGTCAGCGGTGTCCGTTAGGCATGATTCCGCTAGATGTGTTTGGGTCGGAATCGGTCGCAGCGGACCTGTTGCAGCAGGTTCGCTGGCGTAACGGTGTTACTTGCCCTCGCTGCCGTTCTGACCGAACGGTCAAGAACGGCAGCTATGGGCACTTTCAGCGCTATCTCTGTAAGAATTGCGACCGCACATTCAACGACAAGACCGGCACGATTTTCGCCCATTCGAAAGTCGCGCTCAGGAAGTGGCTGTTCTCGATTTACGCGTTTCTCCGGTTTAACACGAGTCTTCGCCAACTTCAGCTCGAAATCGACGTTCAGTACAAAACGATCTACCAGCGCGTCGAGCGCTTCACGAAGGCGCTCGACGCGCCTTCGCTCGACCTCGTCGGTCCCGTCGAAATCGACGAAGTCTACGTTTCTGCAGGGCTGAAAGGCCGCGAGCGCGACGGTCGGTCGCGCTCGCGTGGCCTGTCCACGCGTGGACGAGGATCGTACGAGCAGGACAAACCGCCGGTGTTCACGATCGTCGATCGCGGCACCGGCAATCGGTATGTGATCCCCGCGAAATCCGCCGATGAATCGACGGTTCGGCTCCTTCTCGCAAACCGCGAGAAGGAGCCACTGACCGTCTACACTGACGGATTTCGTACCTACGACCCACTCGACGAGGACGACGCATTCGACCGCGAATACGTCGTCCACGGCGACGGCGAATACGCGAATGAAGACGTCCACGTCAATACCTGCGAGAGCCACGGATCGTTGCTGCGACCGTGGCTCTCGCCTCATCGAGGCGTCTCAAAAGATAAGCTCACACAGTATCTCCGAGCGTTCCAGCTTCGACGAAAACTACTGCGGAAACCGGGAAGAGAAGCGCTCAAACACGCTATCAAAGCTACGCTGTGAGATCAACAAAGTGCTACACAAGAGCGTTGACGGAATCCTTCGGCGAGAGTTCCAAGACGCTGGCTTTGACGACATAACGATCGAGGAAATTCGGGAGTGGTCCCCCTTCCACTGGCCGCTAGAGTTCGCCGACGTCTTCGAGAAAGGTGGATTCGACGTGTTCATCGGGAACCCACCCTGGGACATGCTCTACGCGAATCGCGACGACTTCTTCATCCGCTACGATGAGCAGTTCCGTACCTATCCGTCGGAAGAAAAAGACGGTGTGATGGAAAACCTCCTCTCAAGCCCAGAAGTTGCGTGGGAATGGGAGGACTACAAGGACTCGATGGAAACTCAGGCAGACTTCTTCACGCAGGGAGACGTCTACAAGCTCCAATCTCCGGTGGTGGGCGGTCGGACGATGCCGACAAAAAATGAACTGTCTGCTCTCTTTCTAGAGCGGGTCTTCAGACTCTCCAGAGACGGCGTGAAGGTGAGTCTGCTCCTCCCGGGAACTATCTTCGGTGGAGTGATGGGGAAAGACCTCCGGACACATCTACTGGATCACACAGACGTAGAGAATCTCATTGGGTTCGAAAATAAGGGCATCTTTGAGGCGATTGACGATCGCTATCGATTTGCTGTACTGACGTTTGAATACGGAGGGAGGACGTCAGTACTTCGCGGCATCTTCAACCAGCATAACATGGACATCGTATATCGAATCGAGGAGGAAGCAGTTACTATCCCACGAGAGGTGCTTCTTAGCTACTCGCCTGAGGGGCGGATATTCCCTTCAATCACCTCACAGATGGAAGCAAGCGTCTTAGAGAAAGTGGTTGACCAACCGTCTTTGGGAGAAGGGGTGGAGGGGGCCTGGACAGTAGATATGCTGACGAAGGAATTTGTAGAATCGACTGACAAGGACCGATTACAGAATACACCTGAAGGTGCTGACTACCCAGTTTACGGGGGTAAAAATATCCATCAATTCCAGCACGATAATAGCCTCAATAGTGACTTAGCGGGTCCTGAGTACTGGAGTAAGGGACTCCAGGATCCGCCGAATAGTGCACAATATCGTGTCCGGGAAAAGAAGTTCAATAGAGGCCACCTGAAACGAGCAATCTACGAGGCATTCGGTGGGCCAGAAACCAGCAAGTCACAAGTACAATTCGTGGACGAACTCCTCAAGGAACATCGTGGCCACGGATTAGAAGAAGAAGATGTACTCCTTGATTGTGACGAGTATCGCGTCGGAATTCGAGACGTTACGAACTCCACAAATGAGCGGACGATAATCGCCACTGTACTCCCGAAAGACATCATCTGCCTCCATACGATTAACACGTTCAAACCGTTCGATATTAGGCCCAAAGAGGGACATCTCTCAGAGTCTCCGCTTCGGTCGCCCTACATCCGGCGATTCACGGATCGGGAACTCTTCGTGGCGACTGGACTCCTGAATAGCATTGCGTTCGATTTCCTGATGCGGACAAAGGTCGAGACGCACATCATCAAGCGTGAGCTACTGGAATCCCAGCTACCACGCCTCACCGACGGAGATGACTGGTTCCATTATATCGCTGAACGAGCTGCCCGGTTGAACTGTTACGGGGAAGAATTCAAAGAAATGCGTGAGCGACTCGGCGGAATCGAGGCAGCGGTAGAAGATCAAGAGCGCAGAGAATTACAGGCTGAAATCGACGCGGCCGCATTCCACGCGTATGGCCTGGAACGTCGTGACGTGAAGTTTGTTCTCGACGACTTCCATCGCGTTGGGAATCCGAAGCTGATGGATGAGATGTACTTCGGTCTGGTCTTGGAGAAATATGATCTGCTGGAGCAAAAGGGGCCGCTACCGTAGTTCCCGCATCACTGTCCGACAACCCCCCAGCATACGAGCTTTGCTTGCACATCACTCTCCCCCATCAGTTTTGTCTGGTACTCAGTGGAGGTTTCGACGTTCTCTTCCAAGAACTCCTCAAGCTGACTGAGGAACTCCACGGTCGGCCACTCTGGGAAGGAGTCGTACTGCTCGTTCTGGCGGAAGATCTCGCGTAGAATTCGGTCTTCATCGGTGTTGGCCAGTTTTACCCCCTGCAACCGCTCTTCGATGTCGTTAGCCCATTCTCCTAGCGTTTCGAACTCTTCGACAGGAGCCGGCTCATCGCCGAAATTCGGCTGAACGTAGCGACTGATGAAATCGAGGATCGTCTCCTGTTCCTTCGAGAAAGCCTCTCCCTGTTTGAAAGCCCCCTCAACCTGGCCTTCTCGAATCACCTCAAGACGCTCGTCAAGCACTGCTTGAATCTCCTCACGGTTCGACAATACCGTATCTGGATTTCCGGTAATCGGTTCGCCGTCAACTGACGGGTCGATGTTGAGCGTACTCACGGGCCGCTCTTTGACTTCGTCGGCAAAGGGCTTGTAGTAGAAAGCACGACGGACGCGTCCAAGCGGAGATTCGTGGTCATCATCGTCGAACCAGAGGTGAGCAAGGGCGAACACGCCAGGCCGGGGGCCGGCATCGTGGTCAGTTACATTCGTGTAGAGGAATTCCCGTTCTTCGGGCGGGTCATCGAAGAAGTCCTCAGCGTACTCGAAGTCTTCCGCAGTCAGGTCATAATCCTCGTTCAGTTCTCGCTTTAGAAGGTACCGTTCGAACGCAGCGTGCTCATTACTCCCAGCGTTGCGGAGAAGTGGATTCTTGCTCGTGTCGTCGAGTTCATTCACGTCGTCAATTTCACGGGACTTCTGGAGGGAGTCCTCGATTTCGTCTACCTGTAATTCCCCGATCGTCTTTTCCGTGTCCACACCTGTCTTTTCCAGAATCTGGTCTTCGTTCGGATCGAGGATGTTGTTCTCTTTCCCGACGATGAGCGCGATATCGTTGATTTTTGCTTGAAGCCGTTTCAGGAGCTTAATGGCCGCCTCGATGTCGCCGTCGGGGTAGAAATTGTGAACGTGTTTCTCGGCGGTACTCCCGATCCGGTCGACCCGCCCGACACGCTGGACAATCCGCATCGGGTTCCACGGCAAGTCGTAATTGACCACCACATGAACGTCCTGAAGATTAACCCCTTCACTCAGCGTGTCAGTGGCCACGACATACTGTAGTTCTGAGTCCCCCGACTCGGCGAGCGTTTGCTGATAGCCTGACGCCTCGGGGGCAAAGCGTTGAATGATGTCCTGCTTATTCTCGTCACCACCCTTGACGACGGCACTGTTCGCCTCTGTGAGTGGTGAGTCCGCGTTGTCACAGAGGGTCCGATAGACGTAGTCTGCAGTTGCCCGATACTGCGTGAAGATGAGCACCTTCTGATCGTGATTAGTAAGGACATCTGCAAGTCGGTCGATCTTTGGGTCGCGGAACTCGCGGAGTGAAAAGACGGCCTCGTAAAAGTCGCGTGTGGCGGGGTCGACTTCACTCAGGTCACTATTCGGGTAGAGAATGGGATTCGTTTCTTCTTCAGGGATATCTGGGAGGACACCAGCGTCGTGGTCAGCGAGCCATTGGCGCGTGGAGACCGCATAATCGCTCACATCACCCGCATCACGGGCGACATCACCGATGAACTGCGAGAGGAAATACGAGAGAAGGGTGAGGTCCTCCCTGATGTACGTCTTCACCTCGCCGATGGTGGCGTCTGCCAGTTCATCTCCATCGGTATCAGCTCCACCCTCCGCCTGAATGGCAGTGGTATCGAAACCGAATTCTTCGAGTGTTTGTTCGAGATCTTCAGCAGCGTCGGCTCCTTCGACAAAGTCACCGAGTTCAGAGTCATCCCCTTCCCGAACAGTTCGGAGCATATCGATGTCTTCGTCCTCGGGAAGTTCACCAAGAAGGCCGAGAAGCTGGCGTTCGCTCTGATGTAGCGTCTCGATCGACTGGACGAACGCGTACGTTGAGGACTCGAGCCGTTTGAGGAGGTTCAGCTTGTAGAGGGCTTTCAGCGTGCTCCCTGCTTTCGGGTTTTTGACTGTGATGTGAGGAAGGTGGAGGGCGTCCATCACGTCGGGAAGCATCCGATATATTGGCTGGTAGGCCGCCGGCAGGGAGTACTGTTGCTTGTTGAGTTTCGGCGGCTTGAAGCTCATCTCGAAGTCTTCGCTGTCCTGAATCTGATCTTTGACGTGCTTGCGCGTCCGGAGAACCATCACTTCGTTCAGGATATTCGAAATCTCAGAGGAGTGTCGCTGTAGCTGCTCGGTGGTTTCTTGCTGTTCGTCGTCGCCGACCTCCTCTTTCCCGGATGCGATGCGTTTTCGCGTCTCCGAGAGTTCGATATATTCGTCGAACGCATCAAAGTCGAGTGACGCCTTGTTCCGAAGTTCCTCCGGGCTGGTGAACAAGCTGATGAGGTTCTTTAGGTCGGTAGCGCTGTTATTGATCGGGGTCGCGGTCAGCATAATCATCGTCTTTCCGCGGAGTTGCCTGAGATTCGCGTGTCGTCGCGTCCCCTTGTAGTCGTCATCGTGGTCCGGATTCGGTCGCCATTTCCCGTAGTTCCGGAACCGGTGAGCCTCGTCGATAAGCAGGACGTCGAACTCGTCTTTGAGGTCCTGCACCTCGTCGTAGGAGAGATTCTGGAACTTGCTGATACTCATCACGTCAAGGTGCGTGCCGTCTACCTCTAACCCGAAGTACGGATTGCCGTCTTCGTCAATGTCGTTCTGGAGTAGGTCTTCCCACTGGTCAGTCAGGTTGGCCGGGACAATGAGGAGACAGTGGTCACCTCGTTGGCGATAGTCGTGGAGGAGTTCACCGCCAATAAATGATTTCCCCAGGCCAACCGAGTCGGAGACGATGCACCCGTTGAACTGGGAGAGCTTCTCCTTTGCACTCTCGTACCCGAGCTTCTGGAAGTAGTACAGTGGGCTGTCACGAATGTTGACGTTCCCACTCAGTTCGTCGTAAGCGAGCAGCTTGTAGAGCTCGAACGGTTCGAGATACGTGCCCAACTCCTCGGATGACGTCTTCTTGTTGGACTCGTCCTCCTGCTGTTCCTTCCAGTCCTGGTACTCCTCGCTGTTCTCGATGATTCGGATGATCTCCTCACTAAACTCCTCGGCGTTGGCCCACTGGTTATCGTACCACTCCTCGAACGCTTCGGCCTTGTGTCGATCCTGACTCGTGAGGTTCAGCTCGATGTTGTTCTGGTGGCCGCTCTTAGTAAAGTTCGAGGAGCCGACAACTGTAGCACATGGGCGGGTGTCTTCATGCTCGTCGTGTCCCCAATCTTCGTCATCTTCGAGTGGCGCTCGAAATGATGCACCCTTTGCGTGGAAGTAACCGTTTTCAGGATTTCGCACACGGACGCTCACCTCGCCTTCGGCGATAAAGTCTCGTAGCCGGTCTAGTCGCCCGATCTGGGCGTTATTCAGCTCCGAGATGCTTTCTCTTACCTCTCTTTTAAGTTCCTCTTTGAGATTCTGTCCCTCACCGATTTCGTCAGCAGTTCCCCTGTTCGTCTGACGACCCATCAAGATCCGAAGCGGAGCGTGGCCGAGTTCTTCAGGGTCAGCCAGGTTTTCAAGGTCTTCTCGGTAGAGGTCGAATCCTGAGAGATAAAAGTAGCCAGTTGCGATACGGCCTTCCTCGATCTGGGGAATAATCCGTTTGTAAGCGTCTTCTAGTGTTCTGTTGGCGTTATCGACAAGCGGAGGAAGTGAGAGCATCGTAATGCCGAGATGTATTCAGTACGCGAACTTAGTGTTTAGTGACCTCCCTACAGAGGTGGCACCAGACAATAGTCAATCAAACTGGCCGAAGATCCCGCCAGCGGACGTCAACGGTGTCACCATTAGCGATTTCAACCCGAAAAAGATAGCCCTCTCGTTGATCATCAGTCACAGCTCCCGCATCGTCTGAGATGATCTCAACGACTGTTCCTCGACGTCCATGGAGGCGCTCGTGATCTGGATCTGTCTCGTCCGGGATATCGATTCGGACCGTGTCTCCAATATCGAATCGTTTCATAGTAGGTGTCATCAGCTCCGAATCCAAAATATCCCTATCGAACCAGCCATAACGGTTGCACCGATTATTAGCCCGACTATGGTCGGAGACGGCAGGGAATAGCCTGCACTCGTGAGCAAAGGAGTTAGAACGAACCCGCCCGCGTATCCTCCGACAGTAAGATATCCAGCGGCGAGGAGACGGACAAACCACTGTTCGACAATGGTATGCGAGCGGTGATCTGGGTCTTCATCAGGTCGCGGCTCAACGATTTCCGGATCGGGCTTTTCCCGTTTGAGGTATCGCCATTCATCAAGATACATTCGGACAGGAAGGGCAGATTCGATTTGGTTGAGAATAGCATATCGGGCCTTGTTCAGCCGGCGATACGACTGTAAACTCTGATACCAAAAGTAACAGATTAGACTTCCAAATCCAGAGGCGAATAGAACGATTGCAGCACTAGTAGTCGTCAAATTTCCTCGGGCGAGAGCGAAGAGTCCGGCTAGTATCGACGTCAAAATTAAGCCGAAAAATCGGTTCATTTGAACCCGCTGATTCGCAGTCTCGATTGCCACCTCCCCATAGTGGATGTATTGATCCATCAAGCGGTCCGTCTCTTCGTCGTTCAGATTCGTTAACGGCCCATTCTCTACGGCATCGGGCTCGACCGATTCGGCCGGGTCCCCCCCAGTAACCTCTTCGGGGTGTTCCGGCTCTGTTTCAGGCGTGTCTTTGTCCTCTGTATTTTTGTCAAGATTTGTATTATTCGGCTCGCTCTCGCCAAGGGTTTCGTCAGTTGATTCAGACATATTCCGCTAAGGTGGCGGCGAATGATGTTTTGCGCCATCCTGAGAATAGGGGGCCGTAGAAACAGTTCAGATCCAAACGCTGTTCGGTCGCCATTGCGCTTTCTGCGTAGTGCCTGTACTGATTGATGAGCGTCTTATCACGCTCTGGCTCTGGGTGAAGATCGTGTACTGCCATCCCTCTGTCTTGGGCCATACTCGACCAAGGGTGAATCATGCATGCTTCGCGATGGCGTTCACGATAGACTTCTGCCGCCAACCGACAATCTCATCGGCTTCCTCCTTTACCACAGCTGGAAGTCGCTCGTTCCCGTTCGGTCGCACACCGATAATAGGTTTCTCGAAATGGTCTGCCATCTCAATCTCCTCCTCGATCCACTCGCTGTGCGAGACGTACATCCCAGCGACGACGACGACCACATTTGCCTGCCCAACCTGCTGATAGAGCTGCTGACGAAGATCATTCTTATCTTCAAACTCCATCGGATCGTCCTCTGGGACACTGAAGTTCTGCCAGTCCAGCCGATTTTCATCATCGAGGAACTCCTCAATACGTTCACGCTGTTCGGAGTACTTCCACGAGTGACTCACAAACACCCGATACGGCCGATCTTCCAGAGGGAGACGCGGCTGCGTCGACGTGCCGGTCTCATCTGTTGTTGAACCAGATGAAACTAGGCCACCAAGTCCTTGAGCGCCCTTGTATGTGAAATAGCCTGCCACAGCAGCAGCGATAATGAGTTCAGGGGCGTCGTGCCAAAGGTAACGAAGTGGATCGTCGTGTGGATCATGATCAACTTGTCCACCTTTCCAGTCGGCATATCCGGCGAGGAGGTCTTTTCCGAGATCGACGACATCGGTGTTTTGTTGGTTTGTGGTTGGAACGGATGTCGTATCGGAGCCTCCAGTAGTATCCTCGAACAGGCCAGCAAACGGATCGTCTTCCCCGTTTGATTTGATAAGGCCATTCACGTCAAGGCTTCCGGTGGGGCTTTGTACCTCGACGGTCGGCACGTTGGTGACAGGGTCGTTTTCGTTGGGTGTCACAGGCGATACATCGCAATTTGGATATTTAAACCCAAGGGGATATTTGCTATTCAGGAAGGTTCGTGTTTCCGTGAACTTCCGAAAAGCCACCACGACAGAATCCTTCCAAATCACCACAAAGAGACCGGGTATTCAACCGATGGCCAATTGGTGAAATTTGCTTTCCGGAAACAACCCGGTCACGTATTTATGGCCTGACGCAGAACCAGTCACTTACTAACACAATGATCCGCGATGCTCGTGTTCTCCGCGCCGGGTTCGTCCCTCGGGAAGTTGAGCATCGCGACGCCGAAGTCAACCACCTCTCTAGCGTCCTCGAGCCCATCACAAACGGCGAACCAGCCGACACAGCCATCGTCACCGGACCCAGCGGCACCGGCAAAACCTGCATCTCGAAATTTGTCACTGAACGCCTGCGTGAGGAGGTCCTCGACGTCGAGGCCATCTACGTCAACTGCTGGCGCAACTACACCCGATTTCGGACGCTCTACCAGATCCTCGACGACCTCGGCGCCACCATCGACATTCACCGGCAGTCGACGCCCCACGACGAACTCGTCGACCGCCTCCAGCAGCACGACGGGCCGCGTACGGTCGTCATCCTCGACGAGGTCGACCAGCTCGAAGACCCCAGCGTCATCTACGACCTTCACAGCCTCCCGCAGTTCGCGATCATCTGCATTGCGAATAAGGAAGAAGAGCTGTTCGGCCGCGTCGACGACCGGCTCGTGAGCCGGCTGCGCTCCAGCGAGCACGTCCGGATGGACAAGTACCACGACGAGCAGCTGTACGACATTCTGAGTGCGCGGGCGAAATGGGGCCTCGACGAAGACGTCATCACCGACGACCAACTCTATCGAATCGCCGATGCGGCCGCCGGCGACGCCCGCCTCGCAATCGGCATCCTCCGAACGGCCGCCGGTAAGGCTGATCGCGAGAACCACGAGCGCATCACCGACGACATTCTCCTGGACGCCGCCGAGGATGCTCGGGCCCAAATCAAGCAGAAGAGCCTCGATTCACTCACGCCCCACCAGCGCGTCGTCTACGACATCGTCCGCGAGCACGGCCCGGTCGGACCGAGCGAGATTCATGAGCGCTACTCCGAGGACGTCGACGACCCACGGACGAAACGGACAGTCCGGTCCTATCTCTCGAAGATGGCCCAGTACAACCTCCTCGAGGCCAAGGGCACGAGCCGGGATCGAGAATACGCAATCATTGAGTCACCGCCTGCTGCAACAACCACTTAAAACGTTCCAGAACATCGATACACCATGACCACACTTCCCACACTATTCAAAACCTTCCTGTCAGACATCCGCCCGCAGGACGAACACAATGATGCCTACAAGGAGGGTCACGAAACCCTCCGCGATCACTTGCAGACTGACGACGATATCGACGAGTTCTACGTTGCAGACTTTCTACAGGGGAGCTACCGTCGGTGGACGGCACTCAGACCGCAAGAAGACGAGAAATCCGACGTTGACGTCGTCTTTGTCTCTGATCTCAGCAGTGACCTTGATACCGACGTAGCGCTGGAGAAATGCGAACCGTTCCTGAAAGAACACTATGAGGGGCAGTGGGAACCGAATGCCCACTCCTACAAGATCGAGGAAGAGAAGGTAGAAATCGATCTCGTCTTGACAGCGGCACCCAGCGAGGCAACACGTGAAGCCGTCAAATCACTGGGTTCACTGGACGTGGGAACAGCCCTGACTCCGGACGACCTTTCGACGGTGGCAGAGGCCCTCAATATCTCGGCAGATGGCGACGACGAGTGGAAGGACGAACCGCTCAAGATCCCACATCGAGATGAGAATGAGTGGGAGAATACCCATCCCCTCGCGACTATCGTCTTCACTGTAAATAAGAACGATATCACGGATGGTCACTACGTGAACGTCGTCAAGGCCATCAAATGGTGGCGGCGAACGAAGACTTCCGACGTTGAGGGCCCGACGAGCTATCCCCTCGAGCACATCGTTGGCCAGTGCTGTCCTGATGATATCAACAGCGTCGCCGAGGGCGTGACAAGGACGCTCGAAGAACTTACACGGAAGTTCAAGACCGAAGCAATGACTGAGGAAACCCCTACCCTGCCTGCTCACGGTCTCCCGAGAACCTCCGAGAATGACGTCCTAAAACAAATCGACGGGAAAGATTTCGCGGCGTTCTACGATGAGGCAGAGGATGCCGCAGAGCTCGCGCGGACAGCACTGGATGAGGAGGACAAAGAAACATCGAGGGATTACTGGTACCAGCTCTTCGGCGAGAAATTCCCTCCATTCGGAAGTGACGACGATTCTGACGATGGAGGGGAGAAAGCCATGTCAGTAGGGTCGTCCTCACAGGTAGAGGATCCATCGGACCACCAGTTCGCCGAGGCGGACAGCTGACGTAATAAATGCCACCCCACGAAATTACAGAAGCCGTCGCAGCCATTGCCGAACGGGATGGAGTCACCGTCCTCAAAGACCCATATCGAGACGATAGCAACGGACGGTGGATTGTCAAGATCAGGCTTTCTCCAGACGACTTAGAACCCCATCCGGACGTGCCACGCGAGACAGACTGGTATCTCCATCTACGGGATACGTACCCTGCCGGTTCAATTGGGATCTACCCTGCGGATCAAGAAGAGAACACCATTACCGCCACATTTCCCCACCAGAAGCTGAACGTTGCTGGGAGCGACGATACTCCGTGGCGAAGAGGCGATGTCTGTGTTGCTCGGTATGGGCACACCCTCAGTCAAACGGGAGCCACCGGCGAACCCAGCACAAGCCGTGATCGACTCTGTTGGCATATGGACCGAGCATTGCGGTGGTTAAGTAATGCTGCGAAAGGGGAACTCCGGGAATCAGACGAACCGTTTGAAATCCCGGCCTTTGATACGAACTCGGCTTCGGCCACGACCATCGCATTCAACGAGACGCAGGAGTCGTTCTCAGACTGGAGGACGGAGTATGGACAGTGGGGGACAGTCAATCTCCGCTCGTTGCCAACTGCTGAAGAGACTTACGCGACTGGTACGTTCAAAAATAGCGACGATGAAGTCGTCTATCAGCCACAATGGGGCGAATACATCGATTCGAATCCTGATGACTCTGTTTCCGGAGCGTGGGCACTGTTAGAAGAGATGCCGATTGAACCCCCGTGGGAGGCCCCGGAGACGTGGGAACAGTTAGACGTATTTTTCGAGGGTACCGAGACCGACCCGTACGAACTAAGGGCGAATATCAAGCCCGTCTTGGACGATGAGCCGGTCAAGGTCCTTCTAATTGGATTCCCCATCCCAGCAACGGTTGACGGCGACCCCGAGATCATCTATTGGCAACCAATCGAGATAAAGGAGTTCAAAGATCCGAATGACCTCTCCGGCGGATTTCGAGATACTGGAAAGGGGCCTGAGATAGCCGAACGGCGGGAAGCCGGAGAGGAACAGATTCGGTGGCTGGACTCGGACAACTGGTCGCATGAGCAGCTCACCAGACGCGGGCATATGACAGAGTGGTTTCTGGATCGCAACATCGTGCTCATCGGAGCGGGAGCGCTCGGCAGTATGGTTGCCGAGAACCTTGTTCGAGCCGGCTGTCAGCAACTTACCATCGTCGACAACGACACGTATGAGATCGGCAACATGGCTCGCCACACACTAACAATCGATGAGGTGGGACGAAACAAGGCGACAGCAATCGCGGACCGGCTCGAATCCATTGCACCGTACGCCCAGGTCCTTGATGTGGATAGCGCCTTTCCACCGAGCGGTGAGTTGCCGGAGCCAATTAGAGAAGCGGAGGTAGTAATTGACTGTACCGCGTCACGGGGAGTTCGTCGCGCCCTGGATGCGATTAGATGGAATCACCCGGTCGTGTTTTGCTCCGCTGCGATGGGTCGGCGAGCGAACCGGTTGTTCTGCTTCAGAGCTTACTCACATACCTTTCCGTACAGCGATTACAACGAAGCGTTTGATCCTTGGCGGTTGCAAGAACAGATCGAATGGGACGAAGACGAGGATGCCATCCCCGAACGAGTGGGCTGCTGGCACCCAGCATCAGTTATCCGAACGGACCGGGTGATGACGTGGGCTGGGACAGTGACACGGCTTCTTGATCAGGCGACGGCATTGAGTCTGCGCGAGAATCACTTCACCGTACTCGAGACCGGGAGTGACGGCGAGCTGCCGACTATTTCACAGGCCACACCTCCCTTCCAGGACGGAACAATATGGCGAGCGCCGGAATCGCCAATCACCGTACAGATTCCGGCCACGTGTCTTGAAGCGATGTATGATCGCTGCCGAAAGGAACATCCATGTGAAACGGGCGGTATTCTGGCTGGTACCGACCGTCTCGATGGACCAGCACTGGTGGTTAATGCCCGAGACCCACCGCGGGACTCCATTCAAGAACCAACTCGATTCCTCCGAGGAACCGACAAAGTCGAGGAGTGGCTCAAAGATGCCAGGGAGAGCATCGGTATCGACTATCTCGGTGAATGGCACTACCATCCCGGCGCTTCACCCGATATCAGTCGGGACGATCGAACTGCGATGAATGAAATCGCCAACGACGACGGCTACGACTGTCCGCATCCGCTACTCTTCATCGTTGGTCAGGACGAAGAGGACCAGTTCTCGATTAACGCCTATCTATTCCACGATAGTAAGGAATACGAGCAGTTAGAACGGATTGACAGCCCAGATGCTGCTTCAACTCTCAACGTCGGTGACGATATATGACTGATCCAACTGGCCGTGTATTTCTCAGCTATAAGCACGAACAGACGGACGTCGCCAACTTCCTGCAAACGGAACTGGAGCGGCACGGGGTGCCGATTTGGCGGGATATCTTCGATTTGAAGCCGGAGCCACTCAGAGATGAAATCATCGACCAGTTGGAGAACCCGGAAACAGCCAGTGGAATTGCGCTCGTTAGTGAGGGCGTAGCTGACTCTGACATCATTCTCAACGACGAGTTGCCGGGGTTCAATAGTCGGTGGGATAACGATGACGAGTTTTTCGTGGTCGTTGTGCCATGTCCCGATATCAGCGTTGGAGAAGCCAAATCGATACTCAACGAGGCACCGATCCTCCACGACTTTTCCGCCTGGAAAATGCTCCCCTTAGAGGCGGCCACGTCTGACAAAGCTACAGATATCGTCCAGGCCGTCATATCAGAGCGGATCGAACGGATAGATGGGTATTTACCGGACGGTGAGCCTCTCGAATGCTCACTGGACACCTACGAATCGCCGGCTCACGACATCGATCCAGCGATTGCTATTGACTGGTCAAGATCTTTCGAACATGGTCCACCATCCCAAGAAGTATGGAACCAGCGTCTACTCCCGGCGTTAACCACGGTAACGGACTGTCTCATTCAAAACGCATCGGGCCGCCCCCTCCGCTTTCGTGGCCGAACGCATCTTCCCGCTGCTTTCGCGGCCGGTTACTGTCTTCCAACCACACGTCGTATCCAAGCAACGTGGATGCAACCCACCGGCCCTGCCGGGATGACAGAATGGACACTCGATATCGACGAAGAGGAAAGCGGGTTAGAAGGAGATCTCCAGCGACAACCGAATCACGGATCGGAACTGGCAGTGCTCGTCAACATCGCTGCCGATGTGCAACCGGAGATAGACCAGATGCATAACGACCTTCCGGATTTCAACGGTATTCTCAGATTGACACCGGAAGACGGGCCTGATGTGGAACTGTCCCCGGCACAGGCAACCCATGCTGCAGATGTTTTCCGAACCAAGGTACGAGATGCGGTCAAAGAACTGCCAAAAACATCGACCATTCATCTCTTCATAGCTGGCCCGATAGGGCTCGCCTTTCTCTTCGGGCGAAAATCAAACACACTCAGACCGATCCAGACCTACCTCTATAGCAAAGACGAGGGGAGATACTATCCCGCTGGTCGATTACAGGATCAGCCACTTTTAGACGGCTCAGACACCACCTCGGAAGAGCAGTAGGAAATCAGCCACCCAATTGCCATCCAGAAGAGCCTCGATTCGCTCACCCCTCACTAACGGGTCGTCTATGTTATCGTTCACAACCATAGGCCGCACGGACCCAGCGAGATTCACGACCGCTACATAGACAAGGTCGATGACCCTCGAACGAATCGTACTGTCCGAACCCATCTCTCGAAAATGACCAGTACAACCTCCTCGAGGCGGAGGGGACGAGTCGGGATCGAGAGTACTCGCTCGTCGATTCGACAGCTGCGTCGCCGATGCAGTAACCGTGATGCCGCCACCGATCAGGAACTGAACTCGCCGAGGCCCGATTGCTCGTTGTCCAGCGGCTCGATGACCTGCGGATCGTCGTTGCCGGGGTTGTTGACTCGCGGCGAAATCTCGTAGGCGTCAAGATCATCCTTCGGGTACGCCTGACACAGTTCCCTGCGAGTGTCCCGGTCTGCGGCGAGCCAGTTAGATTCCGCGTCCTGCGGGAGGACGACCGGCATCCGGTCGTGGATGGAGCTCATCAGGTCGTTCGGCTCCGTCGTGAGAATCGTGACGCACGAGATCGTCTCGTCATCACCCTCCCAAACGTCCCAGAGGCCAGCCATCGCAAATGCGGGGTCGTCTTCGCAGTGAATCCTGTAGGGCTGTTTCGTTCCGCCGTTCGGCGCTTTCCACTCGTAGAACCCCGACGAGGGGACCAGACAGGGGCGAGATTCCCACGCCCGCTTGAACGCGCTCTTCTCGTCGACAGTCTCGGAGCGGGCGTTGATGATACCCTCCTTGGGCTCATCCGCCCAGAACGGAATCAGCCCCCAGTGGTAGGCATCGATCTCGTCGGAAGCCTCGTTCGTGATGATGTGTAGATCGTCGCCAGGCGCGATATTGTATCGAGGTGAATACCCGCCGTCCGCGACAATCTGGGCATCGAAGCGAGCCTCGAGGTCAGCCTGGTCGATGAAGAGCGAGTTTCGGCCACACATATCGAGGAGTTCGGAGGGAAGCAACATCAACGTGGTCGCACAAGAATCTCGTCGGCGTCCACGTTCTTAACCAACAACCAGCCATCAAGAATCGTGGGATGTTGGTTAACTGAGCAGCAGCCTAATTCTGAAAAACGAGATCGTTGTATTCGTTACGCGAAACGAACAAAACGAATTCACCGAACCGGTTGCGACGGTCGCCGATTACCAAAGCGACTCAATGCGCTGTTCAATCGCCTCAAAGGTTGTCGAATAGACATTGAGTGGGTGGAGCGAAGGAAGGTAAAGATATGAGATTTTAGCACCCGAAAGTGGTTCGTGAAAGTGGAGACGAGCGTTGCGCGCGTTCGGGTATTGATCCCTGCGACACTCCCAGAGATTGTCGTCTCAATCTTCGAAATAATGGAATCACAACTTTAGAATTTCATTTGAACACCGGTGTCCATGGTGGTCCTAGGATAGCTTAATGGAGGGATCCAATCTACTTGTGAGACCCGACACCGACGAGATTTCATTTGAACAGTGGTGTGTCTGACGCGTGGCTACCGCGACAACCGCTGTAGAACAGCCTGGCGCATCTCAGCATCAAATCGAAGCTCGCGAAGCCGGGATTCAGCCCCGACCGACCGGAGGATGAGGGAGGGATCATCAAGAAGTTCGAGCCAGAGTGCATTCCCACTCGCGTAGCCGTCGCCAGTTCGTTCCATCGAGAGGAGTTTCATCGTGTCATACTCACGCAACAGGTCGGTGACGTATCGTTGTGTGTGTGCCTCTGCATCGATATCGTTCGCGAAGAGTTTGTAGACAGAGTGGACCTCGCCGGCTTTGAACTCGGTCACGTTGTCGTTCGTCACCTCGCTCAGCGCAGCAAGCGCCGTGAGCGCGATTTGGACCTGCGTCGGTGTGCCATCGATAAGATCCTGGATCCGAGAGACATCCGTATCATCGTTGGCGGCCCGGACGTGGTTCTCGGTTACTTGATCAGCACCGGTATCTCGAGCTATCTCGCCGGCTAGCCGCAGGAAGTCGATCGCTCGGCGGGCGTCGCCGTGGTCCTGAGCCGAGAACGCAGACGCGAGCGGGATCACGTCATCAGTGAGCACATCGTCGTGGAATGCATCACGTCGTTTCTCGAGGATATCACGAAGTTGGTTCGCGTCGTAGGACGGGAAGACCTCTTCCTCGGGGGCGAACGACGACTCGACGCGCGTATCAAGCCGATCGCCGTATTTGAGGTCATTCGAGATTCCGAAGATCGTCAATCCGGCATCGATGTTTTCCATTTCGCCTGCTCGCGAAAGTTCATACAACAGTTGGGAGTCATCGGCGTCCTGGTGGCGTGTGGCCGACCCCATCTCCTCTTGTGGTGAAAGTCGGTCGAGCTCGTCGAGGATAATGATAATGGCGTCGTACAGCTCGTCGACGATTCGCCACAGCCGATCATAGTAATCGCCGGTTGCGATCCCCTTCAGCGGGATCGAGATGTCGGTTGCCTGCGGATCGTTGAGCTGGTTCGCGATATCGATCACGGCTTGCGTCTCCGAGCGGCGCTGGCGGCAGTCAACAACCGCGCGGCCGACACGGACGTCGTTGTCAGCTGCCCGTCCCTGGACCTCGCGACTCACGTAGCGCGTGACGAGTGTTTTCCCGGAGCCGCTTTTCCCGAGGACAATGGTACCTTTCCCGGAGTTCCCCTGCTGGGCCGGCTTCATCCGTTGAGCGATCGCCTCGATTTGTCGGTTGCGGCCGACGATCTTCCCGGCATCGGGGATATGCTCGATCCGAAGGATCGACTCATCACGGAATATCGGGTCCTCCTCGTCGAGCACCGATAGCGGATCATCCCGTTCGGGCCGCTGTTGTGGCGTAGCAACGCCGTGCTCGTCGGCGTAGTCACCGAGGGTGTTGAACTCGCCCTCGGAGACGCTGTCCGTCATGAGACCGGTGTTCAAATGAAATCGACTTAGCTCTTGCCCTTACCACGAAGAGTCCCGTTAAACCAGTGGATGCTGTCGCTCAGTGGTTCGGGGATGTGACCACACCGACGTTCAAATGATACGGCCATTATACACCACTGTTCAAATGTAATCAGTCGACAAGCGTCCCGAGATGGCTCGTTGGGGTGAATTGCACGGTCCGCTGTGGCTGGTGTCTTGGGAGGACACACACACCACTGTTCAAATGATATGGGTCGAATGGGTGGCGGGTAGTGTTTCGGTCGGGTCAGGGACGGTACTCGATGGTTTACGGAGTATCCGATAGAGCAGGACGGGTACTCACTCAGCGGTGACGACTCGCGTATATTATATAACTAGGTGAACCAGTAAAGTAGTAGTAAGCGAATAGTCGTTTCAGATGCTCTAGCGTCTTTCCTAGAGAGTGTTGTTGTTATATTAACACTACTTTATATTCTAGGCGTGATTCACCGGCTATTCGGGGTCCTCCAGATGAGATTTCATTTGAACAGTGGTGTGTCTCCCCAGTATCGACCTCACCTTGGGAGGATCTTTCGGACAAGAATACTGGAAACGGTGGGGTGGGTGCCTCCCCACTCGGATCGAGCTACTCGTCCGGGTGTACCGGTCCTTTGTACTTCGACGTCACTGAATCCCCATCCCGCCACTGCCAGTAGTAGTAGCGGTTGTCGTTGATTTCCTTGATCGTGATCGTTGCCTTCGCCGGCACGTCGTCAGGGAGGTCATCGCGGCGCTCCTCCACGTCCGCCACGTCCACCTCCTCCTCCTCGAGACGAGCTTCCCGCTCCATGTGTTCGGCCAACGCCTCGGCGTAGCTGGCAGCGTCCCGAAGATGCTCCGGTGTGGCTTTGTTGAGGGCGTCAACGATCTCCGTCGGAAGATTCACCGGTGGGGTCGGGGGTTTGTCGGACATCGACTCCTCCGTGTTAACCAACATGGCCCGCGAATCCATAGTATTGTTGGTTAAGACGATGGAGGCAGCTCCCGCGCCGCGGACTGTAACACTACTCGAAACTTCTTCATATACAAATTTCGTACTTTGTTACACCCTGCTCCGGCCCATCGAACTCGAGGTCCTCGCCACGGTCGTCCGCGGCAACACGATCTCTGTACTCGCGACGAAGCTCGACCACAGCGAGAGTTGCCTCTCTCGTGCCGTCGCCGACCTCGTTGAGAAGGGGCTCGTCTACACGGAACGCGACGGCCGGCGAAAACGAGTCGTTACGTCGGATGCTCGCGCCGTCGAACGCTACCAGGACCTCGTTCGCCAGCACTCCGACATCCACTTCCCCAAGCTGCTGACCGGCAAGGCACTCGAGGTGCTGTACTACCTCGACCAGCCGCGACCTGTTTTCCGAGATCGCCGACCGGAGCGACAACTACCGTAACACGGTCAACCGCGTCCTCAAGCGGTTTCGCGACCGTGAGCTCGTGGGGACCGTCGACGGCCGCTATGAGTTCAACACCGACATCGATCACGTATGAGCGAAACCGACACTGGTGCGGCCGATGCAGGGCCGTTCGCGGATCAGCAGCGGCTGTTCAAGCTGCTGTCCCAGGATACGCGCCGGACCACGGTCCCGCAACCGCGACGTGATCCGGTTCGGGGTGGGACATCTGACTACGGCCACAACCCACGTGCTTCATGCGCCTCAGCGATGCGGGACAGCGCCACGATGTAGGCTGCATCACGCCACGTAACGTCGCGTTGCTCGAACTCCGATCGAACCGCCTCCCAAGCGGCCTGCATCTCCGCCTCGAGTTCATCGTTCACCCGTTCGAGTGACCACGCTCGCCGATTGATGTCCTGCAGCCACTCGAAGTAGCTCACGGTGACACCGCCTGCGTTGGCGAGAATATCGGGGATCACGGCGACATCCCGGTCGGCGAGCATCGAATCAGCCGTGGACGTTGTCGGGCCGTTAGCACCCTCGACGACGAGATCGGCGGCGATCGCTTCCGCGTTCTCTTTGGTAATCACGTTCCCCAGGGCGGCCGGAATAAGGACGTCGACGTCGAGGGTGAGAAGCTCCTCGTTCGAAATCACGGTGTCGGCGTATGTGGTGACGGCTTCCGGCTCTTCGTCGTGGGACGGAACTGATGCCGTATCGATTCCATCTGGTTCGTACATCGCTCCATTCACGTCGCTGATCGCGACGATGGTCGCGCCCCACTCATCGAGGAGTCGGGCCGCATTCGCCCCGACGCTCCCGTACCCCTGAATTGCCACGGTGGTATCCTCGAGCTGGCAGTCGTAGTACTCGCAGACCAACTGCGTGATGATCGCAACGCTCCGTCCAGGAGCTTCTTCACGGCCTTCACTGCCGCCGACCACTGGCGGTTTTCCGGTGACGACGCCCGGTGTCGTTTCGCCTTCCTGCATCGAGTACGCGTCCATCAACCACGCCATCGTCTTCGGATCCGTCCCCATATCCGGGGCGGGGATATCTTGGTTGGGCCCGATAACGCCGCGAATCTCTTGTGTAAACCGACGGGTGAGCCGCTCCTTCTCTTCCGGACTCAGCTCCTTCGGGTTGACGGCGACACCACCCTTGGCTCCGCCGAACGGGAGGTCCATGACGGCACACTTCCAGGTCATCCACATGCCGAGGCCGACACACTCGTCTCTGGTCACGTCGGGGTGGTATCGCAACCCGCCCTTGTATGGCCCTCTGACGCTGTCGTGCTGCGCGCGGTAGCCTGTGAACACTTCGACCGTGCCGTCATCCCGTTCGATGGGGATCGTCACCTCGTGGACCTTTTTGGGATATTTGAGCCGTTCGACGATGTTCTGGTCGATATCGAGATAGCTGGCAGCATGGTAGAGCTGGCGGCGTGCGGTTTCGAACGCCGATTCGGGTTCGGTCGAATCAGCTGCCTTGTCGTCTGAATCGTCGTGGGTGCAATCAGGTTTCGATGCCATGGTCATTCGAGTGGCATACGACGGTTTCGCATCGGGCCGCTACAGTCGGGGCACTGGCCAGGGCTATCCTCCGCGATGATGATATTGCCACACTCGAAGCACTCGTAGGGGGTTTCTTCGTCTGATCCAGAGTCGACATCTTTCATTGTGAGTTCACGAGTGTCGCCAGGTGGAGTGGCGCACCCTATACAGGTGTAATAAGTGTATAAGGGAGTAATCTGCTGTTGATTACCAAACAACGCTTCAATCAAGGTGTTTGTTATTGAACTTTCACCGTGGAGGCCGCCACCGGGTGATTGTTTTCTTCGAAAAGTGCAGCAAACAGTTTCCGTTGGACCGTCCGGGCGTGTTGATAGAACGCGGGTGGGGAGATGCCGAGTGTCTCCGCTACGTCTTCGCCCGTGCTCTCACGGGGCGACTCGAAGAACCCACTGTAGTACGCCGTCTGGATCACCTCCAGTTGCCGCTCCGTCACTGAATCGAGGAATTTCGAGTAGAGGTTGTGTTCTGCGGTCTGATCCAGCGTCTGCTTGGCCCGGAGTTCAGCGCCAGCGAACGTCTCACGGACGAGTTGCGTGATTGTTCGGACGTCGATGCTGTCCGGGATATCGACAACGAGCGTCGTCGTGGTCGGATCAGCAGTCGCTTCGCGGAAGACGGCACCGTGATCAGCCAACTCCAGGGCGAGGAACGGCTGTGTGAGTCGAAGCCGTAGCACGCCCCCCTCGCCGTCCGCGCTGATCTGCTGCACGTCGTCGATACCGACCAGTTGCGAGGCGGCGTCTGCCACGTCAGTTACCGCCCGGTCTTCGACGGTCACGAACACGTAGCTCCCTTCCATGGACTGCTGGACGCCACCCTGATACGAGAGGGTGCACTCCGCCTCCGCTGCGAGCCGAGAGAGGACAAACTTCGGGTCCTCGATGGTGAACTCGACACGTGTCATCGACGTCGTGAGCAACGCATTCTTCCGTTCGATCGCACTGAGAGCGGACGCGATAGTTTCGCCGAGTTCTCCCAGGACGGCCTTCGCCGTCTCGTCGAACGCATCCTGGGTCGGTGCGTACACCGTCAACACACCGTGGGTAAGGTCGTTGTACACCAGCGGGATGCTCAACACGGACAGGTAGTCCCGAGAGATGGCGTCTTTCCGCCACGCCTCGTCACGGAGCCCGGCAGCGACGTTCGTCACCATCGTCACATCGCCAGTGGCTGCGGTTTGTCCGGCTGGTTCTGCATCCGACGCTTGGACGGCGAACGACTGACTATCCAAGTACCCCTGTTCGGTACCGGCCCAGGCCCGAGGCTCCAAGGTGTCGGTCGTCGGGTCAATCGTCCCGATCCAGGCGAACCGGAACCGGTCGTCGGCGGTCAGCAGTTCACAGACCGTGTGATCGATTTCCTCGCGCGTCTCCGCCTGTACGAGGGCTTGATCGATTTCCCGAATCGTCTCGTTGATGCGGTTCAGGGCAGTCAGTTGCTCGTTTTGCGCCTGGAGTGTTCGGTCCTGTTCCCGGAGTCGTGATTCCCGTGTGATGCGGTCGAGGGCTGCTTCAGCCGTAGCCGCGAGCAGATCGGCCAACTCTCGCGTCACCTCATCGAATGCACCGACCTGGTCCGAGCCCGCAACGAACACGCCGTGGTTGCCGAGCGGGATGTAGGCCGCACTTCGGAGGTCAGTTGCCCGGTTTTCGAGCCGATCTGCGTCGTGGACGTCGTCGAAGAACAGCGCCTCGTCTTCGACGAAACTGTAGCTCGGGAGCGTTTCCCCGTCGGCGTGCACGGTCGGGAGCGGCCCGTTCAGCTCGGTCATCGTCGCTGAGTGGGCTGCAGGCCGAAGGTTGTTCGCCTCACCGTCGAAGAGATAGACCGCACTCGCATCGATATCGAGCACACCAGGGGTGTCGTCGACGACGTGCTGGGCGATTTCCTGGTGGGTCTCGGCGTAGAGGAAATCGCGGGCCGTCTCGTGGAGCGTGGCGAGGGCTTCCTCGCGTTGTTTGCGTTTCGTGATATCACGACAGCTGAAGAGAAGGGTCCCGTCTTGGATCGAGACTTCGCGGACGTTGACGAGGAGCGTGTGCTTGCGCCCGGCTTTATCGGTCGCCGTCGTCTCGATGTTCTTGAGCACGCCGTTTTCCGCGAGTTCCTCCCGGTCGAAGAGGTCGTCGCCGAGGAGGTCGTCGATCGTCCCGAGATCACGGATCTCATAGACTGTGTAGCCGAAGATGAAGTGGACGTTAGGACAGACGTAGGTGTACTCGCCGTCCTCGTCCGTGATGAGGACGGTGTCGGTCATGTTGTTGAGCGTAACGCGGTGGAGTTCTTCGGACTCTCTGAGATTCCGTTCGAGATTGACGCGCTCGGTGATATCGACGCCTTCGACAACGATCGAGACGAGATCGCCACCTTCGTTCTCGACGGGGCGCACGGAGAGGTCGATAACGCGCGGGTCATCGATGTCTGGCGGCTGTGGGACGACCGCGTTGCCGAACGTCCCGTCTAGTGCTTTCTCCACGAGTTGGTGGACATCCGTGTTCGTTGTATCGGCCTGTGACCACCACGGGAGCGTCCAGAACGGTTCGCCGACGAGCGTATCGATGGCTTCATCCACCATCTTTCGTGCTGTCTCATTCACACGGGCAAGCGTACCATCCGGGTCGAGCACCCACGTCGCGGTTCGCGAATCGTTGAAGATCGCGTCGAACTGTCTGGCCCGGTCCCGTTGCGTGGCCGACCGCTGTGCGGCCCGGATTGCACGCTCGGTACGTTCGATGAGTTCGTCGGTCATCTGTGCTGGCGGCTCTGTGAGCGCGATGTAATCGGTGACGCCGGCTTTGATAGCCTCGCTAGCGATGGCCTCGCTCCCGGCAGTAGTCCCGAGGAGGACTGGGAGCGCAGACGTTTCCTCGCGTATCTCTCGGAGGAGTTGGAGGCCGGCCGTCTCATCGAGGGTGTATCCGCAAATGAGGCAGTCCGTGCGACGCGTTCGGATGGTGTCGATGGCCTCTGTCTTGGTTTGAACGTGTTGTACGCTGGCATCAGTCCGCCTCTCGAGCGTCGTAGCGAATTGCGAGAGCCAGTCGTCTGTCCCGACGAGCAACACCGTCGATGAGTCCAGAACGGATGGTGAAGAGGCCATTATTCGAACACCGAGCGACAGCAAGACTTCCTCTCGGTGCTGATTCGAGTCCGCCCACAGCCCCGGTGCCGGCTCGGATCGGAATGGAAGGGCATTGCTAGTTAACTATCTAACCGCCCAGAATAATAGACATTTGTTGTTTAACTCCTAGGAATGGATAGAGTGCCAGTGTTCAGATAATCTGGTTTCATCCAACGACGATCGATTGAACCAATTTCTACGCTGTTTGCGTCGGTGTGACTGAAACAGTTTGAGAAATGGTTGGTTCGGCGTTATAGTTCTCGAAAGTCACATTCGATGCTATTCCGGTTACCCGAGAGTAAATTACCGAGCCGACTCATTCTGATGACTGTGTAGCCGAACGAATAGTTCACCGTTCCCCGCTCTCTTCCCACTCTGGACGTGGTGTGGGGGACGGGAGTTCGTCAACGACAGTTCGGAGTTCGTCCTCTGTCGTCCACTTGAAGCACCGATCGTGGAGTTCGAATTTACGGAACTTGTTGAGATGGACCCAACTGTACGTTGCCGGATCTTCGCCCTCATCTGCCCGGTCGTCGATCACATCCCAAACCTCCTGTTCGTCGATGTCGAGTCCGCTCTCTTTGGCGCGATCAACGAGCGACTCGACTTTTGATTGGACTTCATCCGCCGGCAACTCGTCTGCGAACGCCATCTCGAGAGCGGCCTGAATGACGTGCTGTTTCGAATCAAGGTTCTCGTCAGTCACCCACGCGTAATCACGCGGGAACACGTACGACTTGTCGAAATACGGCGGGTCATCGATCTCGCCCAATTCAGGAGCTTCCCCACCACTCTCCTTCTCGAAGACGCCGACAATGTAGTCGCTGTATGTCGCGAGCAACGAAAACATGATATCAAACGTATTGAGCCGGTCAGTCGGGAGTTCGAGGAGATCACCCATGATGAACGGATAGGCACCGAGCTGCTTCGTGAGTTCGTTTTGGACGGCGCGAAGCCGGCGGATATAGGGGTCGCGATAGCTCCCCAGGATGAAATACGACGTCCGCTGACTCCAGAGATACGGCAATTCGCGCTGTGTAAATCGCCAGATCTCCCGTTTCTCAGCTGGTTCAAGTTCGATGCCCCCGACGGCCTCGTGAATAACGGTCATAATCTCCCCAGCGTCCGGCGGAGGGCTTGGGTCGGTCATTTGCTGCTGATTCAAACTACACCACCTTATCGCTTCTGGACCACTTTGGTTTTTTCTAATTTCACCAACTTGGATGAACCTAACTGTTATAGCGCCATACATCGTACCATCACGTATGAGCGAAACCGACACTGGCGCGGCCGATGCAGGGCCGTTCGCGGAACAGCAGCGGCTGTTCAAGCTGCTGTCCCAGGATACGCGCCATCTCATCATCCAGGAGCTGCTGGGCCACCCCACCCATCTGATGTCGCTCGCCGAACTCGAGTATATGACCGGGAAGAGCCAGGCGGCCATCAAAGATCAGCTGGAGACGTTGATCGATGCAGGGCTCCTTACACGCTACACATACGAACCAAGCGAGGGAACACGTGATCTCCCCTCCCAGTTCTACGGATTCACAGAGCGAGGCGTCGAGGTCCTCCACGACTACAAGTATCTCCGTGGCCTTCCGGTTGCACGGGCCTTCTACGAAAACACGCGGAAGACCGAGAAAATCGAGCGCCACGAATCGGCGCCCCGTCCGGAGCTTCCCGAAGCTGTCGCGGAACCCCTCGAGTTCGACGAGCCCGATCTCGACGCCGTCGATAGTGGCACAACCCGATAGACCTCATCTCTCTGAGCCTAAGGTCGTCTCCGATAACAGGGCAATCATTCGGCAGTGAACTCAACGCCCGTAATCTCAAAGCGCGTACCCCCGTCCGAGCTTCTAGTAACGCCAATGCTCCAATTATGAGCCTTAACGACCTGTTGCACAATACTCAGTCCGAACCCGGAACCCTCAACATTTGTTGAATACCCCACCTCAAACACGGTCTCAACGTCATCTTCTGAAATTCCTGGTCCAGTATCCTCGATGTAGAAGCCGTCCGTCAGTTCGCCGACTGTTACGGCCACAGCACTGCCACCGTGTTCGACCGCGTTTCGAATGAGATTCTCAAATAGTTGTTTGAGTCGAGGCTCATCAGCCACTATCGTCCGTTCACTTTCGAGGGTAAGCGAGGCCTCGGCCGTTTCAACATTTTCCCAACACTCTGCAACTACGGCTGCGATATTCACTGGTTCCCTTTCAGTAACGTCCTCTCCTTCACGGGCCAGCGTGAGGAGATCCACGATGAGAGTTTCCATCCGGCCGTGCGCTCGCTCAATAGTCTCTAGATGTGGGCTCTCACAGTCCTCACGCGCTAGTTCCAGATGCCCCGAAGCGACGTTCAACGGATTCCGGAGATCGTGGGATACGATACTAGTGAACTCCTCCAGACGCTCGTTAGCCCGCTTTACCTCTTCCCGCTCCGTGATGTCCATGTACATCGCCATCGTACCGACGACATCACCGGATTCGTCTTTTCGCGGGACTGACCGCAACACTGTCTCCACGACTTCCCCCTCAGCAGTCACCAACTCACAGGGCTCTCTGGTGAATTCACCCTTCAAGGACCGTTCGTATCCCTCACCGTCAATCAGCGCTTCCCGAGAGTCTGGCGTGTAGAACTCCGGGAGTTCCGTTCCAATGACTGCCGCCGGTTCGTATCCGAGCGTGTCTGCAAACTGGTTGTTGCAGTCCGCGATAACTGGTCGACCGTTCTCCGTTCGGGTGACGACCGCCATCACGGGAGCTTCCTCAAATAGCGTCTGATACTGCTCTTCAAGCCGGGTTGTCAGCTCTTTTAGCTCCTCAGTTTTCTGCTCAAGTTCCCGTTGGTACTGCTTGGCCTCATTAACATCGAGGTGGATCCCGACAGCACGGATCGGGTCCCCGCCATCATCTCGCTCGACAATCTTGCCGAGATCCCGTATCCACTTCCACTCACCTTCAGCAGTTTGCATTCGGTGTTCGGTGTCGTA
Organism: Halobaculum roseum; assembly: GCF_019880245.1. Classification (NCBI taxonomy): domain Archaea; kingdom Methanobacteriati; phylum Methanobacteriota; class Halobacteria; order Halobacteriales; family Haloferacaceae; genus Halobaculum; species Halobaculum roseum. The sequence continues at coordinate 199,882 of NZ_CP082287.1, read as the reverse complement.
GAAATCCGTTTGCTGGTCGATATGCGCGTCAAGTGCAGCTTCGACATCGTCGATATCATCTGGATGAACGCGTGTCTCCCACGTCCGGAGGTGTTGGTCGAGTTCGTCGAGGGAGTAGCCGAGCATCTCGGCCCACTGTTCGTTGAACTCTACTTCGTCGGTCGTCATGTCCCAATCCCACACGCCGAGGTTCGCTCCTTCGACTGCAAATTCGAGACGTTCTTTGAGCGCCTCGATTTCTTGCATTTGCTGCTTTCGCTCGGTGATGTCGCGGCTGTTGACGACGAACCCCTCGATGGCAGGGTTGGCCAACTGATTGTTGCCGGCGGATTCGAACCAGCGCCACGACCCATCCTGGTGCTTGAATCGGTATTCGACAGTCCGTGAAATCTCAGGATCGGCGATCGATTCACTGAACGATTTCATCACATCGTTGCGGTCATCTGGATGGACGTATTCGAACGCGATCTCACCAAGCAACTCCTCGGCCTCGTATCCGGTGATGCGCTCGCCCGATGGACTTTGGTACTGGTAGGTTCCGTCCGGATCGAGAACGGAGATGATGTCCGTCGAGTGTTCGATAAACGCCTGAAACCGCTCCTCCTGCCGTTTGCGATCGGTAATATCCCGCATCATAATGACCGCGGCGCCCGTTTCTCCATCTGCAACGAGTGGCGAGAATTGATATTCGAACGTCACCTGTTCGCCATCAAAATTGAGCGTCAATTCCAACCGTTCGGGGGAGCCAGCGGGCCCCTCGCGTTCGAACGTGCGTTCGAGTGCCTGTTCGAATCGGCTAGGATCATCCGCTTCGACAATGTACTCCTCAGCGAGGCGCATCACCGCCTGCCCTTCGAGGGTATCGAGCGGGGCATCGATGTACTCTATAACCGACTCGTTTACGAACTCGACAATCCACTCATCATTGACGACGAACGCGACATCGTCAATGGTTTCAACAATTTTCTCGTACTGCTCTAGCCGTCTCTCGCGCTCCTTGTACTCAGTAACCTGGCGGAAGTAAATCGAGACTCCGCCATCACGATTGGGGTATACGTTGACATCGAACCACTCCTCGAGACCGGTGTAGTACTTCGTGAACGAGACCGGCTCGTGTGTCTCCTTCGCCCGCCGGTATTCGTCCTCGAACTGTGTGCCTCGGGCATCTGCGAACACGTCCCAGAAGTGCCGGTCGAGAAGGTCTGATTCGTCCAGCCCTGCAAGGTCCTCTGTTCGTCCGTTCACCAGGGTGATCCGCCACTCTGCATCGACTTCGATGACGGCATCGTTCGTGCGGTCGATGATCTGTTGGCGTTTCTGCTCGTGATCTTTCTGCTCGGTGATGTCACGGTCGGAGATAAGCAGAGAGACGACCTCGCCGTCGTCGTTTCTCACAGGCCGGAACACACCGCTGACGACGAGTGGCTCGTCAACCGATGTGGAGAGATCAATTTCAAACTCGACGTACTCGCCAGCAGCCGCCTTGTCGATCCATTCTCGGATTTCCTGTTGGACCGATTCGTCACCGGAAAACCACGGTGTTTTCCAGAACGGCTTGCCCGTGATCTCTTCTACGTCTGCTTCGATGTACCTCATAGCGGTCTCGTTGATGTCGAGGACAGTTCCATCGGTATCGAGCATCCCTACGAGAATATTCGGATCATTGAAAACCGCCTGATACCGGCGCTCTTTCTCGCGAAGTTCCTGTTGGCGAGCTTTTCGCTGAGTGATGTCACGAACGCTTACGATGATCCCCCCGATGACCGTGTCTTCGAGGCGATTCCGGCCTCGTACCTCGACCCACCGCCACGATCCGTCAGCGTGGCGCACGCGATACTCGACTGTATGGTCCTGATCTGGGTGTTCTAGCAAGTCGGCAAACGCATCCGAGGCTGTCGACAGATCCGCTGGATGGACGTGTTCGAACGCATCGGTGCCCTCTAACTCCTTGGGCTGGTAGCCCAATACTCGCTCGACAGCTGGCGAGATATAGTCCACCTGCGCGTGTTCGTCAACTACTATTACGTAATCGGATGCGCGTTCGAGGATTGTCCCGAAGTACGCTCGCGTTCGCGAGACTTCCTCTACGGCACGGATTTGGGCAACGGCATTTGTGATGCGGTTCGCCAAGATCGTGTACTGATCCGTGCCGCTCTCCTTCTGGAGATAATCAGTTACCCCCGCAGAAATGGCATCACTGGCGACTTCCTCTGATCCCTTGCCCGTATAGAGAATAAATGGGAGGTCTGGATACTCCTCTCGTACGGTCTCGAGGAACTCGATGCCGTTCTGACCGGGCATATCGTAGTCAGAGACGATACAGTCGATACTATCGGTGGAAAGGATTTGTTGACCCTCGTCGGCGGTTGTCGCTGTTCGAACCGTGATTCGGTCATTCTCCCGTTCTAGGAAGGTCGCAACCATGTCGCTGAGGCTAGGCTCATCATCGACATGGAGGACATGGACCCTATCACCTGTTCCACTCATACATATGCAAACCCGAATGCACCTAACGTAAAGTGAACTGCCTCGGGGTCAAGCCCCGAGGCACTCGCCTTGCTCATCTGTAGATGTGTGGGTGCGGTGCCCCTGAGCGACAATTCTGCGTCGGATCCGTGCCCCGTATTCAGCAGGATCGATAAGAAATATGATACCTCCTCTGCTCCTCGATGCTGACTCGTTCATGCTAATGGCGTCACTACCGAGACGATTGGTGAAACAGAACTGGTATTTCGTCGGGCCGTCTGTGACTGACGGCCCACTGGACCGGCACTCGCCGTCGATTACCGTCGGCGCATCAGGGTAGCCACCAGTGGTTGTCGCGACACGTTGCCGTCTGGGGTCACCTTCACACCCGTCGTCCAGCCTCGTGTCCGGAATGTGGGACGCCTCGCCGGTCGGTCGCAGTTCCTCGAAGTCAGAATATCGGTTGTGGATCGGTTGGCTCGTAGGTTCTGCGGGTATCGAATTTCAACGTCCGGACGCCTTCGCTCGCAAGGAACTCTTGATTATACAAGAGAGTACAAATATCTGCGAGTTCAGTGCTAACATTGTCGCAAGAGGCCCCAAGCATGTCCGAATCTCCGCGAGATGGGGTCCAGTCGTGGACCGAGTCGATGAGCGCCCGCGATCGTATTCGGGCGGTCGCCGAGACGCTTCGCGAACTGCGGTCGGTCAACTGGATCAGCGAGCAGGCCGACGCAGCCTGGAGTACGACTAACGAGGAGCTTCAGGATCTTGTCGACCAGGGTCAACTGCGCCGCGTCGATGCCGGCGAGACGACGCGCTACCAGCCGGACTACACGCGACTGCTCTTCGAGGAGATCCGGACGCTTATCGAGGAGAACACACGCGAGGAGCTGCGCAACGAATTGGCCGCGATCACCCAGGAGACCGAGGAATGGCGGTCGACCTACGACGTCGTCCGGGCTGAACTCGAAGCCCAGATCGAACGCCTGGGGGACGATCAGTTCGCCACGTTCGCGAACGAGACCCTGGTCGAACTCGAGGAGCGGTACGCAGTGACCACGCCGATCGAGGCCCGCGTCCAGGAACTCACGAATAGGTACTACCGGGGGCTCGAAGTCCTCCAGGTACTCGACGAGCCGATGACCGTCGACGAACTGGCCGCCGAACTGGAGCTGGATACCGACGAAGTTCGCGACCGGATCGCGTACCTCACGGAATTCGATCGGGTTAGCCAAGATGGCGAGACCGTCAGTCCGACAGAGTAGAGTCGGAGGCTTTGTTGAAATCCATTGACGGCGCTCTTACTAACACGGGGCCGATAATGGGCAAGCGGTGCTCGAATTTAGTCGGCGGGTTGAGCACGTTCTGATGCGGACACGCTCGGAAGCGAGGGCAGCTCTAAATCTACCCGCCGGAGGAACTGGGCGTTGATTGCCACAATCACCGTCGAGAGTGACATCAACAGCGCACCCACTGCCGGCGAGAGCAGGATTCCGATTGGGGCCAGCACGCCAGCGGCGAGTGGGATGGCGAAGACGTTGTACCCGGCTGCCCAAACGAGATTCTCCCGCATCTTCCGATAGCTCGCCTTGCTCAGTTTTACGAGGCGGACTACGTCCGTCGGATTGTTCTGGACGAGGATGATATCCGCTGATTGCACCGCGACGTCCGTCCCGGAACCGATAGCGATGCCGATGTCGGCCCGGGTGAGCGCCGGCGCGTCGTTCACGCCGTCACCGACCATCGCTACGAAATCCCCCCGCTCTTGCAGCTCTTGGACCTTCTCGTCCTTGTCTTCGGGGAGGACCTCGGCGAATACCGTGTCGATGCCGAGTTCATCGGCGACCGCATGAGCGACGTCCTCGGAGTCACCGGTTAGCATCGCAACCTCGATGCCGAGTTCGTGAAGCGCATCGACGACGTGATAGCTCTCCTCCCGTATCACGTCCGCCAAGGCGAACGCCGCGACGAGCTCGCCGTCGCGTATGAGGTATACCACGGTGCGTGCATTCTCGCCGGAACGCTCGGCAAATGTTCGAAGTTGATCGGGAACCTCGCTCTCCAAGGTCGAAAGGAGGTTCGGCCCACCGACGTGGACGCTCTGCCCATCGACGCGTGCCCAAACTCCCCGTCCTTTGATCGCTTCGAAGTCGGCTGCCCGGGGACTGGCGACGTCGCGTTCGTTGGCCGCCTCACGGATGGCCTCGGCGATCATGTGCTCGGAGTCGGCCTCAACGGCGGCCGCTAACCCCAGCGCCTCTTCTTCGGTCACACCCTCGACGGTCTCGATGTCGACGACGCCCTGTTCGCCCTCGGTGAGCGTTCCCGTTTTGTCGAAGATGATCGTATCGAGCTCTCGTGCTTGTTCCATGGCGATGCGGTCCCGGATGAGCATCCCGTTGCGCGCGGCCAGCGACGTGTTTATAGCCACGACTAGCGGGATCGCCAGCCCAAGCGCGTGTGGACAGGCGATGACCAGCACCGTAACGACGCGCTCGATCACTTCGGCATTGAACGAGACGGCGACTGTCCAGGCGACAGCGGTCACGACGGCCGCACCTAGAGCGACGTAGAACAGCCACCCCGCTGCCCGGTCAGCGAGCATCTGCGTCTTCGACTTACTCTGCTGGGCGTCCTCGACGAGCCGCATAATGCCTGCCAACGTCGTCTCGTCGCCGGTCGCGTCGATCCGGACGCGGAGACTGCCGTCGCCGTTCACGGTCCCACCGATGACCTCGTCGCCCGGTTCCTTCGACACGGGCTTGGATTCGCCTGAGATCATCGCCTCATTCACATCGGAGTCGCCCTCTTCGACGATGCCGTCGGCTGGGACGCTCGCCCCTGGACGGACGAGCACGAGATCATCTTCTTTGAGTTGGTTAACGGGGACTTTCTCGGTGTCACCAGAGTCAGTGATTCGCTCGGCCGTATCGGGCATCAGCTTCGCCAGTTCGTCGAGAGCGCTGGAGGCTCGCCGGACTGACCGCATCTCGATCCAGTGGCCCAGCAGCATGATGTCGATCAGCGTCACGAGTTCCCAGAAGAACGCTGACTGGGTCGGGAACACGACGCTTGCAAGACTGTAGACGAAGGCGACGGTGATCGCCATAGAAATGAGCGTCATCATCCCGGGCGAACGGTCTCGCAACTCGGGTACGGCCATCTGCAGGAAGGGAATCCCACCGTAGGCAAACACGCTCACCGCGAAGACAGGATTGATCCACTCGCTGCCGGGGAACGTTGGAACCGAGAATCCGAGCCACTCCTGGAGCATCTCGCTGTACAGGAGAACTGGAATCGAGAGCAGTGTCGAGACGAAGAACCGCCGCCGGAACATCTGCTCGTGGCCCTCGTGCATCCCACCGTGGCCGCCATGGCCGTTGTCTCCACTGTGATCGCTATGGCCATCATGGCCAGTCTCTGATACCTGTGCCTCCTCTTCCAACATCTCCTGCTCAACGTGTGATTCCTCGTGATCTATATTCTGCCGAGCTGAACGTCCATCAGATTGGTCCTGATCCGAACCTGAGGGCATCTCGCCCCTATTGTCGTCATGATTGTGGTCATCGTGATTTGTCATTTGGTGTCTCCGTTTAGTGGCGCAGTTTCATCTGTGACTTGGCCAGCGGTTCGGATTCTCTCACTCATTCACCTATACGGGACCCATTTATATGGCGTCTTTGCCTAGTAGATATAGGAAAACACCCCTCTGGAGTTCCCGAATTAAGGAAAACAGGTATTTGGATGCGCGATCTAATTATCGCATGCGCACCTTAGACGACACGGACTTCGAAATCCTTCGGCTCCTAACCGAAGATGCACGCCGGCCCTACCGTGAAATCGCTGATGCCGTTGATCTCAGTTCACCGTCGGTGTCTGACCGCGTTAGTCGTCTACAAGACATGGGAATAATCCGCCGGTTCACGCTCGATCTCGACCGCTCAAAACTCCGTGGCGGCGTTCCCGTTCTCGCGGAACTCGCAGTCCAACCCGACATGGTCGAAGATATCCGGGACACCCTTGCACTGGCAGATGGCGTTGAGCACGTGTTCACGGCCTCCGATCCTCGCGTATTCTTCCAGTCCCGTCTCCCGAACGCAGATGTTCGGACATTCTTGGTGGACACGTTCGATAAAGCGGAGTGGGAAGCGATTACTGATTACGAGGTTGTCGTTCTCACGAGTGCTGACTGGACGCCCCAAGTCAGTGGTACCGACCTTGCAGTCACCTGTGCCCAGTGTGGAAACGACGTGGACCAGGACGGTGAAACACTCCGACTTGATGGTAGTCTGTACTACCTCTGTTGTCCCTCCTGTCTGGAGCAGTTCGAATCGCGGTACGATCAGTTCAGTGCTAATGCCTGAGTGATGTGAATCAATACTGCCTGAGGGTGCTGATCCCGAATCAAACCCCGTCTCAATTGTACGAGACTTGGTTTGGAGAGATAGCCGACTTGCACCATTCGTAGATTGATTAGGAGGAGCGATTCCACATTCACCTTTCAACCGAAGGTTGCTATCCCTGAATACCTAGTCTTTGAAAGGGAAACTCCACTGAATAAGGGGCCCGTATGTATAGGTGATGAGTCAGCGAAAAAGCCACATCGATATTCAGGGGATGAGTTGCGCGAACTGTTCGCAAACGATCTCCGACGCCGTTGGTTCACTTGACGGTGTCTTAGAGGCGAATTTCAATTTCGCCACTGACGAGGGATCGGTCGCGTATGACCCGGAGGTTGTCTCACTCGGTGAGATTTACGACGCGATTGAGAACGCGGGTTACACGCCAGTCACCGACTCGGTCACGATTGCGGTCACCGACATGTCGTGTGCGAACTGCTCGGAGACGATAGAAGACGCACTCGAAGGGACGCCAGGCGTCGTCAACGCCAACGTAAACTTCGCAACTGACGAGGCACAGGTCACGTACAACCCGGCCGATGTAACCCTACAGGAGTTCTACGAAGCCATTGAAGACGCCGGCTACTCACCTATCCGGGAGGACACCGATACCGACGACGGAGGAGAAGGCGAAGCACGAGAGGCCGCCCGACAAGGCGAAATCCAGCGCCAACTGCGATTGACGTTGTTCGGGGCCGCACTGTCCCTCCCCCTGTTGGTGTTCATGGCTGACCACCTGCTGGGGTTCGGCCTCGTCGGCGACGAACTACTCGGCATTCCATCTGGGTGGGTCGCCTTCGCTCTGGCGACACCCGTCCAACTGGTGCTTGGTCGGCCGTTCTACAAGAACTCCTACAAGGCGCTCGTCAGGAACGGCCGGGCCAACATGGACGTCCTGATTGCGCTGGGATCGACCACCGCATTCGTCTACTCTGTGGCGGTTTTGCTCGAGCTAATCGCTGGTGGGCTGTACTTCGACACGGCGGCATTCATCCTCGTGTTCATCACGCTCGGTAACTACCTTGAGGCTCGCTCGAAAGGGCAGGCCGGCGAGGCACTCCGGAAACTCCTTGAGATGGAGGCCGACACCGCCACCATCGTCGATGAAAACGGGAACGAGGAAGAAATTCCGCTCGAAGATGTCGACGTCGGCGACCGAATGAAGGTCCGCCCCGGCGAGCAGATTCCGACTGACGGTGTCGTCGTCGACGGCCAGTCGGCAGTCGACGAGTCGATGGTCACAGGTGAGTCCGTCCCCGTCGAGAAGTCTGAGGGAGACGACGTCGTCGGCTCGACCATCAACGAGAACGGTGTCCTCATCGTTGAGGCGACGAAAGTCGGGAAGGACACCGCGCTCCAGCAGATCGTCCAGACGGTAAAGGAGGCACAATCTCGTCAGCCGGACATCCAGAACGTCGCCGACCGCATCTCGGCGTACTTCGTCCCTGCAGTCATCGCGAACGCCGTCATTTGGGGCGTCATCTGGTACTTGTTCCCCGAGGTACTCGCGGGCTTCGTCGACGCCCTCCCGCTGTGGAGACTCGTCGCAGGTGGCCCCGTCGCCGCAGGCGGCGTCTCGGTCTTCGAGTTCGCGATCATCGTGTTCGCCTCGTCTGTGCTGATCGCTTGTCCTTGTGCGTTGGGTCTGGCGACGCCCGCGGCGACGATGGTCGGAACGACCCTCGGTGCACAGAACGGAGTCCTGTTCAAGGGCGGCGACGTCCTCGAGCGCGCGAAGGACGTCGACACCGTCGTCTTCGACAAGACCGGGACACTCACGAAAGGCGAAATGGAGCTGACCGACGTCGTTGTCTTCGACGGCGACGGCCAGCCTCTCGCCGACAGTGGGAGTCTTGCTACTGATGGCGGGCAACTCACTGCTGCTGAGCGGCTTAGTGAGGACGACGTACTTCGGCTCGCAGCGATTGCGGAGAGCGGGAGCGAACACCCGCTTGCCCGGGCGATTGTCGATGGAGCGAAAGCTCGTGGTATCGACGTGGCCGATCCCGACGACTTCGAGAACGTCCCCGGTCACGGCATTAAAGCGAACGTGAACGGAAGCGAGGTGCTGGTCGGCAATCGGAAGCTCCTGCGTGACAACGGGATCGACCCATCGCCCGCTCAGGAGACGATGGAGCGCCTCGAGAATGAGGGGAAGACGGCGATGCTAGTCGCTTACGAAGGTGAACTCGCGGGCGTCGTCGCCGATGCCGACACGGTCAAGGAGAGTGCGAAGGACGCCGTGCGCCAGTTGCAGGAGCGCGGCGTCGACGTGATGATGATCACCGGCGACAACGAGCGGACTGCACGCGCCGTCGCTGAACGGGTCGGTATCGACCCCACAAACGTCCGCGCGGAAGTGCTGCCCGAGGACAAGTCGGACGCGGTTGAGTCCATCCAAACCGACGGCCGGAAGGCGATGACGGTCGGTGACGGTGTCAACGACGCACCCGCACTCGCGGTTGCGTACGTCGGGACGGCCATCGGCTCCGGAACAGACGTGGCGATCGAGGCGGCGGATGTCACGTTGATGCGCGACGACCCCCTGGACGTGGTGAAGGCAATCCGTATCTCGGACGCAACGCTCGAGAAAATTAAGCAGAACCTCGTGTGGGCGCTGGGGTACAACACGGCGATGATTCCGCTGGCCTCACTCGGGTTACTCCAACCCGTGCTCGCCGCCGGCGCAATGGCGTTCTCGAGTGTGTCGGTGCTATCGAACAGCCTGCTGTTCCGCCGGTACACGCCCGATCATGACTACAAGCTACTCGGTCGCCTTCGCTAAACACCTCACCGCGATTCTGATTTAGTATTTCCCGAATATCGTACCTGCCTTGCTTGATGATTAACGCGCGGGACCATTCTCTCTACCAAGATTAAACGCGACAAGCGAGAATGTGTAGTACATGCGCGAATTTGTCTTTACCATCGAGTACGACAAGGATGTTGACGAGGTGATGGATCTCTTCATCGACAATCCGGACTTGTACGCTCGCTCGATGGAGATCAATGCGACCCGCGAGGCAGTGTGGGGTATTGAGAAGGTCGTCGGCCCCGCTGCTGTTCTTGACGAGTTCGACGACGCGCTGGAACGCGTCGCTGATACTCCGGGCACAACCGGGATGTGTGGGGCGCCCGTGACTGAATATGAGTACACGATCCTCTCGTCGAATGCGGAATCACGGAAGATTCACTGGCTTCGCCGGGAAGGTGAGGGTCCACGGTCGATTCCCTTGGTCGCGACGAAGCACATCGGCGAGGGATTGATAATGCGCACGGAACGGCGTGGCGACCAATACCGATGGCGGATGCTTATCGACGGGACAGTATCAGAGATTCACGAGGACGTCCGAGCGAACCTCCGAGAGGGGCTGTCGCTTACTGTTGAACGCCTCGGCACGCCGCCGTGCTTGCTCGAAGACGGTCGCGTCCAGCAAACGCTCACGCCCGAACAGAAGGCAGCACTCGAGGCTGCAATCAAACGTGGGTACTACGAAGAGCCACGGCAGCAATCGGTAGCGGAAATCGCCGAAGACGTTGGTGTGTCACGGTCGACGTTCCAGTACCGTCTCAACCGAGCGGAGGCGTGGCTAGCACAACAGTTCGCCGCCGATTCGCTCGACGTCGACCTCGACGTGGATCTCGATCCCGAGGACATCGAGTTCATCTAGTAGACCGCACGTCGAACTCCTCGACGGTTGGAATATGTCGAAGTAAATCCCACCCTGATGTCTATCGTAGGCACGGGTATGGCAACGACTAGTGCTAGTGTTCAGCTGATTCGCAACGCGACTATCCTCCTGGACGTCGGTGACACGACGTTCCTCGTGGATCCGATGTTCACGCCGCAAGGCGAGATGCCGACGGTGACAGACAACCCAGCAGTTCCAGAGTTCCTCACCACGGCGAATCAGGACCGGAATCCGCTTGTTCCGCTGCCTGACGTTGATCTCACCTACGACGCTGTGGTAGTCACGCACCGTCACCCCGATCACTGGGACGAGGCGGCCAGAGAGGAACTCGATGCTGGCGTTCCGCTGTTCTGTCAGCCCGAGGAGGCCGACGCCTTCACTGACGAGGGCTTCACTGACGTTCGGCCCGTCGACGACGAAACCTCCTTTGAAAGCATCACTATCCATCGGACACCGGGCCAGCACGGACACGGCGAGCTCGCCGAGGGAATGGGCCCGGTTTCGGGCTTCGTCTTCGAGGCCGACGAGACAGTGTATGTCGCCGGGGACACGATCTGGTACGAGCCGGTCGAAGAGACACTTGACCAGTACGACCCGGATCTGGTGGTTCTCAACGGCGGCGAAGCGCAGTTCGATCAGGGCGAACCCATCACGATGGGCGTCGAGAACATCAACGCTGTCCGCGAGGCCACTGACGCCGAGATAGTGGTCGTCCATATGGAGGCGATCAACCATTGCTTACTGTCGCGCGAAGAACTGCGGGCAGAGACAGAGGATGTACACGTCCCCGAAGACGGCGAGCGGTTCAGTCTATAACGCGGGAACGCCCGCCTACAACTGTCCCGTGTTGTAACCACTGGTTTGGGGTAGTTACTTCGCTAGCTCAGCTGGGAGTCGGCCATCCGGACGTGGAACACGGCCTCGTTTGATCCTGTGATCGACGCGACGCAGGTGTTTGCAGCCGCCTTCGGGTGAGCGCTGCTGCCAGTCGGGACAGGTACACGATTCGTCGATGACGTCGACTTCGTACCGGTTCCCGGAGGCGGACTGCACCTCGTAGCGGCCACCTTTCGAGAGGAGTGAGACGTCCATCGCTTCGTCGATGGCACGCTTCGTGCGGGGCTCGAGATCGTCCTGTGACTCTGCGTTCTCGTCGACGACCAGTCGGTCACGAACGTCGCCCGTTCGGCCACCGTCGGGAGCGACGGGTTCCGCAAGGCCACTGAGCCGCTCGTGGAGCACTACCTCCACCGGATGGCCTTCCGGCCAGAGATAGTGGACCTCGCGGCGCTCGCGATGGTCGTAGGAGCCGCACGCGGCTGCGCTCCCAGTCCAGACGCGCCAGGCCCCGAGCGCGGCCATCACGTCGACGATGTCGCGGGGAACCGTCTGGTGGTCGGCCGGGAAGAACACCCGAAAGCGGGTACACGCCTCCTGCGGCGGGACGGTCTCCCACCAGTCTTCGCTGGAGCCCCAGCTGTCGTACATCGCCTCGGCGCTCCCGTAGCCGACAGTCACGCCATCGATCGGCGTCCAGTCTGCTGGGAGGTGGTCCGACTCGCCTTCGAGCACCCGGAGGACAGCGTATCGGAGGTACTCGTGGGCTTGGTTGTCTGTCGTTCGAGCGACCTGGTCGTGCTGCTCGGCAACGTGCTCGGTTTCCTCGAGGACTGTCGTGAGATAGGGTTCAGTCATCATTCGACGGAGGTTAGAACGCGCCTCCGCCCCTCGGCGGGCGCAGAAAACTTAACCAACAGAGCGGAAGGAACCCATTACTCTGTTGGTTAACTGGGTTGGGACGAGGATTCGCTCTCGAGAACGTCGATGAGTTCTTCTGCCGTTCGACTAATCCGGCCAAGGCGCCCGCGAACGACCTCGGGATCGTCCGACTCCCACGCAGCGAGGTAGAACGCCGATCCGCTCGTGTCGAGCCCGCAGTAGCGCCCGACGACGTACGCGACGTCTTCGGCCTCGACTTCGCGTTTCGCCTGCTCGGTGTCGTCGTCGATGTCGAAGTGGAGCAGGGCGTGCGCGTACTCGTGAATCAGGGTCCGCGCGAGGTCGGCCTCGTTCGCCCGATCACGCACCTCGACGAGCGGTTGGACGTCGACGAGGCTCAGCTGCTCGCAGATGCCCTTCGCCTCGCCGTGGGTCCAGTCTTCGTCGGGAACGATTCGCACCGTCACGCCAAGTTTGTCAGCGGCGGCAGTCAACTGTTCGACGAGGTCGCCGGCGTCCCCGGTCGCTTCCGTATCCAGGTCGGGAAGCGGCTCGCCCTCGGTCTGGGAGACATCGAACACCGGCGCGGGCTTGAACCCGACCAGGCCCTCGGACCACTCCTCGGACGGCGTCTCGTCGTACTCACAGTCACTGTTCTCGTGGTAGCTCGGCGAGTTTTCGCACTCCGGACACTGCTTGGTGATGATCGGCGCCCAGATTCAGATGGCCGACTCACCCTCCTTGACGTGGCGGTCGAACTCCTCCTGCCACGTACGGTAGCCCGCAACCCGGGTCGCCTCGGGACACTGCCGCTTGATGAGGAGCGTGTTCCGGTAGGAGTAGTCGTGGAAGCGACTCTGGACGTCGAGCCACTCCTAGAACTCTTCGCTGGCCTGCGCGTCGTCGACGGCCGGCTCCGCCTCGTTGGCAGAGAGGAGGTTCGCCGCGGCGCCGCCCTTCGCGACGGCGCCGTAGAACGTGGTCGACTTGATGACCAGGTGGACAATGCCGAGGAACGTCGTCGACGCTGTCTCGTTCGTGCTAGTGGCGTCATTCCCGAGATGATTGGTGAGACTGAACCGGCATTTCGTCTGGCCCTCTGGTACTGACGCCCCACAGGACTGGCACTCGCCGTCGGCGGCCGTCGGCACATCAGGGTAGCCACCAGTGTTCGTCGCGACGCGTTGCCGTCGGGGGTTACCATCACACCCGCCGTCCAGTCTCGTGTCCGGAATGTGGGACGCCTCGCCGGTCGGCCGCAGTTCCTCGAAATCCAGATAGCGATCACGCATCGGTTGGTGTGGTTTGTCCCGGATTCGTATTTCAGAGTCAGGACCAGTAGTCCGCCCTGTCTCCCGTTTAAGCATGGGCCATGAACTATCCCATGCGAACATGTTATACTTTATGAGCAAGTAGATGGGAGTAGCAACTGGGGTCCCTATGAGCAGCAACGACACCAAGCACGTGCAAACTGAACTGAACGAGGACGAATACGAACGCTTCCGGGAGTTCGCTCGAGAGCACGGGCTCTCGCTCAAGGAAGCCGGCCACGAGGCGCTTATCGAGTGGATCGAACGCCAGCAGCAGGCCGACCCGAACGACCCGGCGTTCACAGTCCTCGACGACCTCGAGGACGAATCGCTCCCAGCGTCGGCGGCGACGGATGCCCGCGAGGAAGACGATCTCGTCGAGGAGTGGGACGGCAGCGACGAATCGTTCACGCTCGCCGATGACCCGTCTGCGCAATCCTGAATTTGGATGGCTGAACCAGTCGAAACCCCGATTGGGACGATCACGCCCGAGCATTTTCGCCCGGGGCACGTCCGCCATCAGGTCGTCGTCGGGCCGAAGTTCCTGTACGCATTATTCAACCCACAAGATCAGATGCACGCAGTCTCGCGGGCGTTCATGACCTTTGTCCGCGACGGTGACCTCCCCTATCGTCGCCTCATCGTCAACGATCACATCGTCGACGAGGCTGCGACACGGCTGAAAAAGCAAGCGTCGATGCGGAACGCAGCCTCGTTCCTGACGACGCTCGACGAGAGCACGCTCTATCAGTTCGAATCCGTCTCCGAGGACGTTTTCGATGACGCCAAAGCAACGTTCGTCGAGTGGACGGATCTGGATGCGTCACTCACCGATTTCACTGTTGCAGCCCATATGGACGCCTTAGGGGTCGATCACATCCTTACGTACGACCGGCACTACGATGCGTTCGACGTGACAACGCTTCCGTATCGCAATCAGAGCTAGAGGTGCCAAGTATGTCCGAACCCCGCAGGACGGCGTTCAGTCGTGGACTGAGTCGATGAGCGCCCGCGACCGCATTCGGGCGGTCGCCGAGTCACTTCGCGAACCACGGTCAGTCAACTGGATCAGCGAGCAAGCTGATGGGGCTTGGAGTACGACCAACGGGGAACTCCAGGATCTCGTCGACCAGGGCCAGCTGCGCCGCGTCGAGGCCGGCGAGACCACGCGCTACCAGCCGGACCACACCCGTCTGCTCTTCGAGAAAATCCGGACGCTCATCGAGAAGAACACGCGCGAGGAGCTACGGAACGAACTGGCCGCGATCACCGAGGAGATCGAGGAGTGGCAGGCGACCTACGACGTCGAGACGTGGGAAGAGCTCGAACAGTCGCTCGCCGACGGCGACCTCGAAAGTGACGAACACACTGCTCGCTGACGACCTTTCGCGTGCGCTGCTCACGACCTTCCTGGGTCCCTAGCTCAGCCTGGGCACCGATGCGCTCCAGTTCGGCTTCCCGCGCCCGAATGCGCTCTTCCTGTTCGAGGGTGACGCCGTGAATCCGATCCTTGCTCGTGTCCGCGATCCCGTCCGGGTGGTTCGCATCCACTTTCGTCTGCGTCTCCTGCTCGACTGCGGCATCGAACTCCGGCGTCTCATCGACGAACGGGAAGCCGTCTGTATCGACCGTCTGCTCGCCAGCTTTCTCGAATGCCTGTTCATCGACCGTAACGACCTTGCGACTCGCTCTCGCTCGCGGCTTCGCGAGCGTACTACTGGGCGCGAGCAAGAGCGCGCCTGCATGACGAATGAGTTAGTTGCCGATCACTGATCGCCAGTCACCGAGGATGCCGCATATGAGAGGACGGAAAGATAGTTACTCGTCTTCGAGTGCTGCGTAGATCTCCGCGTGACGGCGTCCATCGAGCTTCCCCATCTCGAGAGCGATCGCGTGACGTTCGGCGTCGCTCTCGGCCGCCTGATACCGCTCGTACAGCTGGCGGACCTCGTCGTCGACCGCCGCCGAGGAATCGGTGCTGGACGCCATTGCTCTGTTGAAGATACTCAGTGTGACCCTTTATCAGTTGCGACGAGCGCATGCGCGGAAGTAAATGACCGCAGTGTCCGTGTCGACCGCAGCTTCGTCGGTCGCAAACCGGTGCAAGAGCGCACGAATTTCATCACCGTAGTCAAATGTGTACCCGTTCATCATATAGAAGACGACGACTGTTCGGAGCGCTGTTCGCTTGTTCCCGTCGACGAATGGATGCTCCGCCACGAGAAGCCGCATCAGATGGACTCCTTTGTGGTGAATTGTCTCGGGTACTTCGCCGAAGTACCCCTCCGAGATGTACTGCAGCGCGGATGCAATCGCGTCTTCTGACCGAACGCCTGGCTCAGTAGTGTCGCCTTCTGCCACGATTTGTTCGTGGAGATTTAGAATGAGTTCGGCAGAAGGATACGCGAGATCGTCGGTCACGTTTCCGACGTTCACACGTCACCCGTTAATCGTTTCTCTACCGTCGGGATCAGACCACGATATCGATAGCGTGGAGTGCCCCAGTCATCGGGTATCTCCGTCAGTGGTGTCGACCGTCATCGCGTCGCCGTCGATGTCTACCTCATTGATGAACCAATGGCGGCCGTCACGATCCGAACAGCGTCGACGTTACGCATCTCAAGGCCATTTGTGGCGGTCCGGAACGGTTCGTCGTCGATGAGGATGCGCTGGACGACTGTACGGACCGACTCAATTTCGTAAGTATCGATGATAGCAGCCATCGCCGTATCGGACTGTGCGTCTTCGTGATCGGCTCGCGGGTTTTGCGCCCGTTCGACCACATCGTCGACCGATGCGTGCTCGGGATTCCCGGTTTCCTCACGAACGTCATAGAGGGGCTCAGCATCCGGCATAGCGAGTTACTCTGTACTGTCGCCATCCGTATCAGCCGTTGTTGCCTCAGTTCGCCGTTGCCGCCGGGTCTCTACGAGGAGTTCCTCGAGTGTCGCTACCTGATCGATCCCCGCGAGTTCATCGGTGATCTCGTCGATGAGTGCGGCTCGCTCAACGGTTGCCTCGTCGCCCGCGATTGTGTCGATGGATTCAACGAGGATCTGTCGCGTCTCGTGCCACCCACAGCCCCAACAATCTCGGGTAACCTCGATGCGCTCGTCCTCCTCCGCTGCAAGGACTGCGTCGGAAAGTGACATCGAAAGCGGCCGTTCCGGTCCGACCTCGAGGGTGACAGGGCAGCCGCACGCGGGACAGTCCATAGTCAACCTGAGGAGCGGTCGTCTGTTGAAGATAGCGGAGCGACAGGAGAGCCACACAATACAGCATTACTGAGAACGCGGGATGGGGCACCTACGAGCAACTGCTGATCTACGCCGTGGAACCGTTCCACTCGTGTTCACGACCGCTCGGCGCGTCAGCCGGAGACATTGTACGCGTTGAAGTCACAGATCAAGTGCATTCTCGCCCCACTAGGACTACACCGCGAACGGACCTGTGATGGGCCTTCGAGATGGCGCACTTCCACGCGAAACCCAGTGAGTGCAGCGAGCGCGGCGACGACGAGTCCATAACTGTCGCAGACGAAGTTATCGAACTTGTCGAATCCGACCCTACCGGCAACTATTTTTTTTTAATACGTGTGATAGCGAACATATGCTGAATGCCACTGCTGCGAGCACCACAGCTCAGGTGGGGATCTTTCTTTCTCAGGCCGCTCTTCTCCTTCTCGTCATTGTAGGGGTCTCTTCCGCAGACCGTTTAGCTCCCGTGTCAATTGCGATTTTGCTAGCAGGCGGGTCGTTTCTCTTTGGAATTCAGGTCGGCCGAGGCGATCGCAACTGAGATACTCCCATTACTGTTGGCTGGTTCGGAGGTTCTGACAGTGGGCCATCCCGCTGCAGTCCTCTACTAACTGTGAGCGGCCGTTGCATCGGCAGGCCTCGTATCGGTTGGCTGCGGCGATCAGACTGTTTCCGGAGGTTTCTCCAGAATCGCGAAAAATTCGCTCGCGGGATACTCGCGACGTCGACGAGGAGTACGATCGCTCAGAGATTGTTCAGCTGGCTCTCCGCGTCGTGTTCCAGCATGTCTGACCTGTGGCCGTCGAGGACCTCCAGACTGCTTCTCAAGAAGATGCCTCTAATCGGTTCCGAGGTGGCGCTTACACAATCGTGAACTCATTATTTGACAGTTTCAAGCTCTGAAGCTCCAGATTACATTCGGGAAGGCGGTGTGTGTCTTCTGTCTGGGACGCTCAGAATGTTGAGTGGGGCTGCTCTTCAGAACATTTCGGTAGCGGTGTGTGGGTTACGGATTTTCACTCTGATCTCCCCCCTTCACTCTGCACGGGGGTTCGACTTTCACTCCCACGAGGGGGGTGTCACTCCTGTCACTCCCACGGGGGGTGCGTAGCCACTTCCACTTTCACTCCCACATTGGGATCAGACAAGCAGCCACGTCTGTCACCGAACTACCCCCTGTTCGGAGAGTTCGGACAAGTGACCCACAGGGGGGGCCTTCGGACAAGTTCAGAGGACTGGTTCGGTCGATGGCCACGATCTCAAGCCGCTGCCGTTCGAGGATGTCGAAAGAGAACCAACTCTGGCAATATCAACAACCCCCCGGCAGAGTGGATCAAGTGGGGAGAGTGACCCACCCCCCATCAGAGTGGAAATAGATGTCAGATCATCTCACTAATGGTGAGACGTTCACAGAAGAACAGCAATCGAGTGTTACTCAACCCCCCAACTGCCATCTGAAGCGATGTTACTCGACCCTCTAACGAATGCAGTCTGGCGGTTTTCGAGTCCAGCGGGTAGCCGTCCGACTCTCGCGACCGTCGTGGTCTCCTGGTCGGGAGCCTCGTCGACGAGCGTCGCGATGACCGGCGCCCATGCTCCCAGGCGGCGGTCGAGCGATCGGAGATCGTCGATGTCGATGTCTTTCGGTGGGCGCTGCCAGTCGTCGGCACCGCACACCCCGTCGGGATCGTGGAGTAGATCGGCGTCGTCGAGGAGCACCATCGCACCCCAGTTGACGTGTCCATCCTCGTGCATCGCCGCCATCCACAGCTCTTCTTCTGCGTCGAGCGTTCGAACGCCGCCATCACGGCTACTCCACCAGGGAGACACGGTCGCGACCAAGAGCCCGTCATCTTCGCGAGTCACGAACTGCAGACCTTCGAGGTCCTCGCGAATGGTTCGCCACATCGATTCAGAGATGCCCACACGCTCCTCGTACAGTTCGCGTGCTCGCAGTGGCTCGTCCGCAGCGAGCAGCTTCTGAAGACACTTGCCCGCCGACGGTGGAAGCGTCGGGAGGACGTGCTCGGGAGAGATCTGCGAGAGCGCGAATTCGATATCGCGAGTGGTCAGCTGTTCGGTCCCTTCGCGAGCGGGCAGTGAGTGGACCGCTTCGGCGATCGCGAGGCCCGATGTCCGCCAGGCCTCCCCTCGGGCAGTCATCGCGACCAGCACTCTCGCAAGGCGCTCGATATCGTCTGAGTCGGGGTTCACCCACTGAGAGCGATCGCCGCGTAGGTCTTCCCAGCCCTTCTCAGCGAGCTCGCGCTCGAGGTAGTCTCGCGTCCAGCGGTACGTCGACGCTGAGGTGACACTGATGTCGATGACTGGGGCGTCCTCAGCGCCCTCTGCGACCGCCTCGCGGGGCTTGACCGCGCCGAGTGCGTCCTCGACGAACGGCCGGAGGTCGTCGGCGCTGGCCGCGGTTGGGTCCGCAGAGCCGCCCTGGATGACCCACCGCGCTGTCGGCTCAGCGTGGCGGTCAGTCTCATCCATCTCCAGCGACAGGCGGTGTTTCAGCCGCTCGCCGTCCGTCTCGACTGTGTGTCGGTGGGCCGCGTGGTGCCCGAAGGCAAAATGCTTGGGTACGGTGTAGCGGAAGAAGTCGCTGAAGTCCGCCAGCGCGCTCGGATTCCGGAGCAGGTTGCCGACGTTCGGGACGCGTATCGGGAACACCACCTCGATCCCGACTGCGTGCAGCAGCTTCGTGCCCATCGTGAGGATGCCCTGGCCGAGTTCTTTCAGCTCCTTCCCCTGCTCGGCGTTCTGGTACGTCTCGTCGTCGGCCAGCAGCTTGAGCAGGTGTGCGCACCGGCCGCGAACTCGGTCAACCCAGTTCGAACGCACCGTTTTATCCGGGTCGACAGCCGGGTGATCGTCGTCGGTCGCGAGCCAGCCGAACTGGTGGCCGTATAGGTAGCCCTCGACATCGTCGTCGACGTCGAGCCCATCAAGCGGGATCTTCCCCAGGTCGTCGCCGATCCGCTCGTCCATCGACATCTGTTCCCAGAGATGCGGGTCGAACAGCATCCGGCCCAGCCGCGTGAGCATGGAGTCAGAGCCGCCCCACTGCAGCGGTGCAACGAGTGTCGCCGTCTTTGCGTCGAAGTTCGCCTGTGTCACCTTCCCCGCGCCGAGATCGTCACCGTCCTCGAGGTCACCGTCGACGGATTCGGGAGCAGGATACAGCTCCTCGGTAGGAGTATCGACACAGGTCACAACAGCGTCTTGGGCCAACGAGCGGAGGACCCGGTGCTGGAACTCCGAGCTGTAGCGGCGGTGGTCGGTATCGTACTCGCCGAAGTACTGCAGGTGCGTTGCGCCTTGTGGCGGCTTGACGCGGGCGATGTCGCGGTCGAGCGACCGGGCGGTCGGCGGCAGGCGGTCGTTGCGGTCGGCGGTGTCGGTCTCCCCGGCGGTCTCCCCCTCCCCGTGGGACGGCTGGCGCTGAGCACTACACTTGTTGGTGCTATTGCAGGGGGTAGCAAGACCGGTCCAGTTTGCCTGCTGCTCAGGATGGACCAACACGAGGGCGTCGTTCAGCAACTCCGCTGCAGCAGCGCCCAGTGGCGTCAAGCGCCACTTTTGTCCGACCTGTTCAGCCAATCCAGCGTCAGCGAGCTCGGCCAGGAAGCCGTACACAGAGCCGACTGCAGCGAGACACACACCAGTGTCGACGACAGCACTCGCACGCTGGAGATCGTCCTGAGAGAGTGCTGCAAGGACACTGTACTTCTTCGTGGACCCACGGCCGGCGTACTTGCGAGCCGCTCGATACGCTTCGAGGGGAGCCAGTCGATCGTGGCCGTCCACGCTGCGGGAGTGGAACCGGTCGCGGGTTTCAGTAAGACGTTCGTCGGTCCACACAGGGAGCGCCTCCTCAAGTTCGCCGAACAGCTTCCCATCAAGCCCACCAGGGACACTGATGCAGACGTCGACGACGATCGAGAGCACCTCGAGCACGCCGAGGAGACGCTCGATACGGCGCGTGTCGTCGCCGGAGAGCGCATCCAGCCACTCGCGGCGGTCCAACGTCACCCTGAGGCGGGCCGGCCGCTTGCGAAGCGCAAGCGCCGGCACGACGGACCTGATGAGATCCTCGCGACCAAAGCCCTCTCGGGCAGCATCTTGTCCGCTCGCGAATGCGGTGAGCGTTCGAAGCAGCATAGCCCGTGTTACCTGCCGTTCGGCATCGGCTTTCGAGATGGAGCCGTCTGCAGTCAAGGAGAGTCCAGCGCGTCGGCGGACCGCGTCAATACGGTCCGACCACGTTTCGCCAACACCCTCGACTGCAGGGCCATCCTGGTAGATCAACGCGTATTTCGCGGCAGCGTGCGCCCACGCGCCGTTGCCAGCCACGATCCCGCGTTCGTGAATGAGGACGTGTGCCAGCTGGTGAGCTGTGCGTGCGGTGAACTTGCGACGGTGAGCGAAATAGGCGATGCCGCGGATCGTCGCCGGCAGCAACGCTACGAGCAGTCGGTCGGCCTCAGTCACCGTGGGTTCGAGCCCCGTGACCTCTGCTACAAGCGGCTGTTGGCCGCCGTCGACGAATGTCTGGCCTGTAGTCTCGAATTCGAGGACAGTTTCGTCGGTGACTGCCGGCAAGTCGGAGACGTCCTCGACCTCGATCGCGTTCGCCTCGTTGACGGGCGAGCGGGCTGGAAGGTCTTCATCCGGGCGGATCGGCGCGGGTGCGTCGACGCCGAATTCAACCTGGTCAGCGAACGCCTCACGCTGTGTCGTCCGCTGGCGCTCCGCCAACTGCTCTGCCTGCGTTTGGAAGGCGTCCTCGTACTCGGGTGACCAGCCGTCGCTGATCGACGGCGCCCAGTAGATCTGGTTACCCTGCTCGGCGACAGTCTGGTCGGGGTGCGCCTCCCCAGCTCGATCCGCGTTGAGTCGAGAGCGAATCTCGCGGAGTTCGGCCACTGATCCTGTCTTGGTGTACCGGATGTTCCGGTGGAGGCGAGTGTGCTGGCACTGGCGGCATGTGATCGTAACTTTGTCCGAGTCCTCGACGATGAACAACTCGTGACACTGCGGACACTCGATGAGCGCGTACGCCGTCACTGCCCCACACCCCTGAGTGACTGCCAACGAGTGGTCGCAAGGGGGAGTCCATCTGGTAACAAGTGGGCGAACACCGTGGGGTGAGGCGTGCAGAGCATCGAGCGAGCTATGTAGAGCGCGACGGAGAGACAGCGATACTCGTGACTAGGCGGATTGGGCACCGAGACCGACGATTACGCGTGACTGGGCACGCAACCGCGCTGCACAGCACCGTCGCTGGTCGGGGGCAAACTATTTCATGTGGTCCGATCAAGGAGGAGGTCGTTGGCCTAGGGTAGGGAGGACCCGACCTCCCTTTCTCCCTGGTCGAACTGCATTCAGGTAGCGCCTGTCTTGGTGTCTGTTCGAACCGGTTCCGTTCACCAGTAATATCACTACCGCCGATCGCGCCGGTGGGGTCCGAGTCATCGGCCGATTTGTCTGACGCACGCATGACGAACGCGCCACTACTGGGGTGCCGATGAGATCGGGGTGGCACCGGGACACTAGCCAGTCGCCGTGGGGCGGACGGCGCGATGTGTGGTGTGTCGTGCATGGTGCGGTTTCGGTGCCCGAGCAGCTGCTGGACAGCGCTGCAGCTGCTCGGGGAATGCTGTCGAGCGTGAGTGGTAGCGATTCCACTCCTCGACCGGGGGCAAACTCTATTATCCCGGGCTCTACAGAACAGGGTGTCCAGCCGTTGTGAGGAAGGGCGAACCCTTCCTCCGCTGTTCTGTAGAACACCGGTGAGCCGTGGTGTTGTCCTTCGTTTCCGATTAAGTCGGACCCAACCACCTATATTAATTCTTGGGCTGTTTTGGATCTCAGCCATCGCGCCGTCTGACGATTTGGTGACGAGCGCGGTTGGCCGTCGCTCAGGACGCTCAGGGTGAGTCACCATGGGCGACAACTGGGATCCGGGAAATTTTTTTATAGGGTACCAGTGAACTAGGTTGGATTCGACCCAGTGTGTTCTGCTGAATGGGGATCCGGTGATGTCGACGAGCACGACGGACGGCTGGTGACACCTCGGAATCCACGCCGCGCTTACTGGCGCGGGCGGTCATCTACCGCCCCCGGTTGCCGACGAAGTGAGATGATCGAAGCGCGCACGGAATTTTCCGGCTTCACTGAGCCGCTCTTCGAGCTCTGTGAGTAGTAGTTGATGTTCCTCGGTTGGCTTTCGTTGCTCGCGGACGAGCGTTGCGAGGTCGTCAGTCGTGGGCTGTGCGTCGGCGTCGAGCGTGTCAGTGTCGTCACTCATGGTGTCGGTGTACCGTGGGTAGTTGGCGGTCGAACGGCGGACGCGGTGGTGTGGCGCGCCTACCTTTCGTCACCCCGCTGTGGCGTCAGTGTGCACTCCGCAGGGTCCTCACTGTCTTCGGGGTCGAAGCGTGCGATCGTCCAGTGAGATTCATACGCAATGTCGACGAGGGCCTTCGGAACCGCTGTTGTCTCTGCAGGCAGCGTACAGACAATCGTGCCGTTCTCGGCGTCTGCATTGTCGACCGGTGTCTGGGATTCCAGGACTTTCACGAGCTCTTGGGGAGAGCTTATTCCAAAGCCAACCTGATAGGCGCGCCAGCGATCATAGCTTTCGCGGACCAACAGCAGCGACGACCGAGGCTCAGCGAGCAGATCGCTGAGACGGTGGTTCACCTCCTCGACGGTCATATCGAGGTCGGCCGCACAGGTGACCGCCGAGAATTCAGTTGGGAACTCATAGGTATCTGTGAGATACTCCCAGAGCTCATCTGCCTCTTGCCAGCGGCGGGTTCCGATGATCGTCATTGATTCGAGTGGGGTGTCCTCGTCGGGGAGCAGGAGGCCATCAGGGCTGTTGGTGAGTTGGATGCGGTCGCAGGTTGGCGTCTCGACGATCGCCATACTCTCATGGCATTCGACGACGGTGACTGGATCGTCACGGCCGTCCCACGTGAGGATGTACCCCTCACACAGATCCTCGACGGTGAGTGGAACGATCGCATAGGGTGCAGTGGGCGTGGTCATTCGGTGTAGCCGTGGCTACGCGCGAACGCGAGTTGCATCGCTTGGCGGATGTGATACCGTGCGTCGTCGTCTTCGGTCAGTTGGAGCGCCTTCCCGAGGCGATCCGTCAGTGGATCCGCATCGAGTGGCCCAGGGAGTTGACAGCCACACGGGCCTGCCCGAACGGTGCCCGGGCCGGCGACCGACAGCGACGTGACTGGATCACCGCAGTTGGGGCAACTCGGGAACGACTCACCGACGTCGTGGATCGCTGGATCGAGGACACTCCCGATGCGAGCGTACTCGATTTGGAGAAGGTGTTGGCCAGCATCGCTGACGACGTACTTCCCATCGAAGTTGGCGAGCAGTCCCTTCTCAGTGAGGTCCTTGAGAGCCTCATTGTAGGGATCGAGGTCAGGGTCCTCCTCGGGGATGACGTGTCTGATCCCCCGCGTGAACGATTCCTCGGTTATCTCGCGCCGGTCGCGTTCGAGCCGTGCGATGAGATACAATGTCGTTCGCTCGATCGCAGGAAGGTCTGTCCAGGCGATGTCCTCGGTGTCGTCGTCGTGAGGGTTGTTCATTGGTCCTCCTCCGTGAGCACGGCTGTGAGTTCGTCGCGGCGACGGCTGAGAAGCTCGTAGCCTGCGTCGGTCAGTTTGTACTTGTTCGTACGATCGTCGACGCTCGTCTTCGTGATGAGGCCCTGATCAGCGAGATCGTCGAGCGTCGGGTAGAGTCGACCGTGGTTGATCGGCTTGGTGTAGTACTCCTCGAGGACATCGCGTATAGCCAAGCCGTACGTGAGTGGATCGTCGCGTTCGAGTCGAGCGATTGCGTAGAGGACGTTGCCTTCGAAGGCGGTGAGTTCCGTCCACGTGGGGTGGGTGATGGTGCCACCGTCTGTGATCGGTGGGGTAGCGTGGACGCTCACTGGGCGACACCTCCAGTGGCGCGAGTACGAGTACCGTGTTGACGGTCTTGGTCGTCTTCGGGGTCGATGCGGTTGGGGACGGGCTTGCCGGCGGCGTTGCCTCGCGAGAGGCGGGGCATCGAGTCACAGGCCTGACAGCGGTGGACGCGATCGGCGTCGTCGCCGAAGACACGCGCGAACCGCTCGGAGACGTGCCCGCCGCAGTGGAGGCACTCGGGGCAGTGGGTGGTGAGGCGGTTCATCGGGTTGCCTCCGTGTTCAGTGCGTCAGGGCTGGCGTGGCGAAGGTGTGCGTAGCGGCTGTCGTACGCGTGGGGGTCGGGGTCGGGCGCGCACCACTGACAGATGGGGCCGTCGTAGTCGTCTGGGTCAGCGCGCGTCCAGTCGGTGTCGGTGTGCTGGAGCCCGGCGCGGCAGTGTGGGGTGTCCGGGTCGTCGGGATCCGGGTGGTGAGCTCGGGAGTTGCGGCGCGCGCCGACGAGGTAGTTTGCGGGTTGTTCGTCGTCGTGTCCGGCACGTTGAAGCCGGGTGGGGCGTGTTGTGCTCATGTCGCTTGCTGGAGCGGAATTGACCGCTCCGTGCTGCTTGCGACCCCACGCGGCGGTTCGGTGCTGGAACACCGGCCGCCGTTATGCGTGGGCGGGTTCGCCGCGTAGCGTCGCTTGTCTGCTCATATGCTGTACTGCACTTAACTATTGCCCATAGCCAACAGATTTCGGTAATCAGATTCATATCCCGAACAAATAATCGTATTCTGTGACCAGAGGGCCGGATCCATCTCACACAAAAGTCGATATTCTCAGGCAGTTCATAGAGACGCCTGACCCGGTCCTGTTCGTCTCTGAGGTATCCGAATACTTCGACAAGAGTGATGAATGGGCTCGTGGCAGGATGAACGAACTTGTTGAAGACGGCTATCTTGACAGCAAAAAGCCCGGTAGGCGGACGCGTGTATACTGGATAACGCGTGAGGGGAGAGAATACTATGCCTCCACGTCGGCCTCGGACAACCAGTAAATTCGGGTTCTGTGGCCAGGTTTCTTCGATTCCAACTCCCCACGATCTACTAGTTCGTTCAACCGTTTCCGAGCTCCTTCGGAGGACATCCCCCAGTCTTCCGAGCACTCTCCCGCACTGAAACAGGGATCTTGTGAACTCTGAAAATACTCGAGAATCTCTGAATCGGTGATCTTCATTTTCCCAGCGGGCATCTACCTGTATCTCCAAACAGTTGCCCATAGGCAAAAATATTATGTGACTAGTAGTACATTGATCTGGCAGGCACAGACGGGCCTCTTCGGGTGAATCTGTCTCAGAATCGCCCCGGTGGTTGGAACACCGGAGCCGGGCTGTGCCTGCGTCTGCTATGAACCAAGCAAGCCCGTCGCCTGCAAACGGCGACTCGACGAATAAGGATACCGACGACAACCACATTCCAAGGCCACCGAGGTGGTCGGCGTGAGCGCCCGCGTCTACGGCGTCACCTGCGCGGGCTGCGGCTCCTCGATGCTTCGCGGTGAGGGCGACGCTCGCATCTGCTCGCGGTGCGAGACCGAGCACGCAGTTCCTGCAGACCGATGAGCAACTGCCGCGTCGAGCAGCGCCGCCAAGCTGACCGGCTCGTTGACACCCTCGCGTTGAACCAGTCAGTCGTCGCCGTCGACGTGTTCGCTCCTGGTGTCGGCGCTCACGATGGCTGGGTCGTCGAGACGACGTTGGATCGTGCGTCGATTCCGACTGAGGTGTTGCAGACGCTGGCAGCTGGCGGCGCGATCGTCGTCGATGCGAGTCCGCAGGGGCCGGCGAATATGATCGTGACCGCGACGATCTGAGTCGGTCGCAGTCGTAGTTTTTGAGTGGGAGTTGGGGCGATGGCACACCTGATGGTGGGAGTGTGGTCAGGATGTATCCGGCGTGGAGGGTTCCGAAGGGTTCCGGACGGTGGTAGTCGCTTGTTTGCGTGCTACCGCGAGAGTTTGGAGAGAGCTGGAACTGTGGTTTTGGTTTACTTCACGTCCAAAATTTGACTTATGTTGTAACTTCGTAATGCTCAATTAGTCTCTCACCCTTTCGGGCAACTTCACTATATGTCACCACATCAACCTGATTTAGGAAGCTATTATAGAGGCGCAAACCCTCTCGCTCATCTTCTGATATATCACTCCCGATTACAACTGTCCCACGGGGCTTGAGAATATCCATTTTATCCCTACGGAGTATTTCATCTCGGCTTGCCTCAATTTCTGCGATATAAGACTGCACCTGGGTAACTGCTTTTGAAACTTTGGAGCTGGGGGCGAAATTGTCATGAGACCTATCCTCTATCATCACAGTATGTCCAGGCCGTTTTATTTCAAAGATATCAAAGTACCCGTCTACTGTTTCTAAACAAAAGTCAACCTCCTCATCTCTAGTGAGGTGTCTCTCTTCACGATTATCTACGTACCTTCCACCGAATATCCATGGATTATTCTCAAGGAAATCTTGGTATTCTTTCTCTTCTTCATTTCTCTGTATCAAACCTCGGAACTCCTCTAACGCCCTTTGGGCACGAACACGGGTGATAAGATATTCTAGGTCAACCACCTCATCGGGGATCTCGTCGTCGAACTCCCAGACATCATCAAATTCAGCGCTGATCTCACTCACACTCCGGATAAGTTCAATAACAAACTCTCTACCGACTTCTGAATCTGCGGTGGTAATGCTCTCTATCGCACCGATGATGGCCTCCGTTGATGGGGAATCCTTTTTGAGAATAACGTGGGTCCCGCGGTCAAGATCGGTTAGTTCCTCAATCTCATCAAGAAGAGAGATCAGTTTTTCGACCTCATCCGGTTGGCATTCAAATTGTGTTTCCTCAACGGCCTCTAACCGGTAACCACTCTTCTCAGCTTTCCAGAAGACAACGATCTTCTTACCGGTACTTGAGGCTTTGATCCCAAATATGTGGACAAATTTGAAAGTCTCTGGCCCGTTCTTAAGTGGGAACTGTGCGATGTGGGTCAAGCGACTTTTATCTTCAAGTGGAATCTCTAATTCGTATGATTCTCCTTCGAATGTGTAATCTAAATTCACAAATTGGCGTATGATTAATACTAAATAAACCTTGCCCAAGATACACGATTCAATGTTCAATGTCACCCACGTACGTCGATAACGTCGACATCCATTAGCACAGATTCCGTTTCAACGTCGACCAACTGGAGCGAGTGGTAGCGTCCAACTTCACGAGCGGTCGAACGCGGATAGACTTCTAATTTGATTGGGAACGAACGCTCAGACATATTTTGACACTTGAGCCGATTTGACTCCGGATCGTAATCGTGTTCACGGCGCGGGATTGACTCGAATTCTGCTGACAACTCAGACGATGTCTCAACTTGAAAATCGAACCCATTGGTGAACTTCGAAAACTGAATTTCACCGTGGATGAGCGTAGAACTCTGTTGAATCAAGGCGTTTCCGCGCGTCTCGGACATTTTGTCAGGAGACCGTGTTCCGTCGACGATGTGCGTCGGAGTCCAAGAGATGTCCACTCCGAATGGCCGTTCTGAAACATAGACGTATCCGAATGAGCCAAGCGCAAGACCGACGATCGCGAGACGAACACTTGT
This sequence comes from Halobaculum roseum, assembly GCF_019880245.1. Lineage (NCBI taxonomy): Archaea > Methanobacteriati > Methanobacteriota > Halobacteria > Halobacteriales > Haloferacaceae > Halobaculum > Halobaculum roseum. Next base: position 171,444 of record NZ_CP082287.1, on the reverse strand, counting down.
CTTGAGCAAACCTGCACTCAACGTAGAGGACCCCCAGTAGATGATTGTTGAGAGGGTAATGACTCCCGGACCGAGGTCTGTTTGATTATACTCCGAAAAGAGCTCGCGGAGGACGAGAAAGACTGATTGGCCATACGTGAGATCGCCGCTGGCCATGAATTACTACGCAGGCCCCAGAACTTCACGCTCGAAGAGTTGGATTACGTATTCTTCTCCGTCATCAGCGTCAGATTCGACCTGAAGACTGCCGTCTCGGTATCTCACGTATACAGAGGCGTCATTGTAATTGAACCCGACCTCTGCGGACTCGATCGCATACGAGCCTATCACATCTGCAGCGGCTACATCCTCGACTTCTCGGTACGACACCTCTTCTCCCTCGTCAAGAACTGTGATGTTGATTACTCGATCGGCCTGTTCAAGGAAACTCCAGAGAGCATCCTCTGGTGCGTGGAGATTCCGATAGATGGTGACGCTCTCGTCGGCCGCTTGTGAGAAGAGCGTCGTAACAGACTCGACGGAATCAATGTCTGTCTGAAATTCTAGCAGGAATAGACGGGAACCAGTACGCAACTCAAAGTCTAAGTGGATCTCACGGCCGTTGGTATAGTTCGAGGGCTCGTCGTATGTTGCCTCACCGGTGAAGACCACTTGCTCGGGATAGGGATGATTCTCAACAAGAGGTTCCCAGTCGATCTGCTGGACGGACTCAATCGTGAGGTTCGTGTGACCAACTCCACCGAGCGAGCCGATTACTTGGGGGTCAATTTCCCCAGCACGGCGGAGGTTGGTTACACTCATAGTAGCCTAATATTGTGTCCGACACTAGATAGACCCCATGGTTCCAGCATCTCTCAATCAGTGTATTCCGTAAGTCCCGCTTGGTACTGCTGGTATTCTTCGGGGCCTCCCTTCTGGCGGTACTCTTCTATCACTTGGTCGATCGAGAACTGGATGTCAACACCTTGGCGGTCGCACTCTTCGTAGATATCGATAAAGAATTGCTCAGGCGGATAGCGCTGTTCACCGTCCATCTGTTTCCATTCTCCGTAGAGCTCTGTGAACTGTTGCAAGAACGCGATCGATATCGCCATTCGTTCGATGTCGGGAGAGCCTTCGATTGCGTGATCGGCGAGGATGTGTACCCGGCCCTCAGAGGAAATCCGGGCACGGACGAACATCCCTGCTAAGTTGAATACGCCCTCAAGTTCGACGATTCCCATCTGCCGCAGAACGCCCATGAGGACAGGGATAGATTTAGTGACGTCTGTGGAATCAGAAACTCGTCCCTGCTTCCCGAATAAATCTGGCTCGTCGCCTTCGAACTTCGCATCAGTGAGCATGTTGACCGAGAGTTGTCCCGGGAGGGACTGCTGGTTCTTCTCCTGGGAAAACAGCCACAGTAGGAAATCCGGAGAAAACGTGACTGGATCGAGTTCGATGTAATCGTTGAGCGTCGATTCAAGTAGCTGCTTTGCGAGCCGTGCGTTGGTCTTGTCTCCACGAACGAAGAGGAAGTCCGGCCGTGCCCAATACGCGTCAAATGTGGATTGTCCAGCCTTTGTCGGTTTCTCCTCGACTACTCCATCGATCTCAACCTCAAGCTCTTCCCACTGCTCTTCGATATACCGGAGTGTTTTGATCTCTCCAAGAGATGCTTGAAGACTGTCGCTCACACGCGGTTCTTCTTCCAGCAGTTCGAGAAACGGAATGGTGGTGTAGCCCCGCCCAGGCTGGCTCATCGTTCCCGGGCTGAAATTAATCAACTCAGTATCAACGACTTCCTCGAAATCGAAATCTGCATCAAGAACGGTGGTGGTGTGAAGCCCATTGAAAACGAGCTGGCCATCGTATGAGAACTCGTCTTCATCCTCAATACCCATTGACAGGCCATTGAGAGAACTATTGGATATACTTTGCTACCCAGTTCTCTCTCAGATTATCCACCGCAGTACGGATATATCCCCTGTGCTCACTCATGTATCAAGAACGGATTTCGAGTGATCAAGCAGGTTCGCAGCTGCGAACGCTGGTACAAACTCGTCGTATAGCAACTCACGTTCAACCTCCGTGCCTCCATTGTCGGGCAGATCGCCATCGGTAACATCCAAACGGCGGGCAATTCGATCTATCGCCGGTGAGATATCCACCTTCGGGCAGGCTTCGACTGTCTGGTCTGTTTCGAGATCCTTCACCCACAGAGTCCAGCGGAGCCCATCAGTTCCGATGCCGATCAAGTACTGTAGGTCGACTGTTCGCAGGTATTTACAGAATGTATCTTCCTTGAGGTACTTGTCGATACCTTTGGTGGCCCACCGCTTCGCGCCATCCATCCGCTCTCTGTTGGCCGCCTTTGCTTCCACAATACAAGTAGCCGAGGAGTCAATATTCTTCAATAGGTAGTCTGGCCGCCTCGGTTCCACTCCATCATAGGTGCTCGGTTCTCTGATAAAGTGAGGCCCATCGCCTGCGTACGCTTCAGAGACGGGATTCAGGTATCCTAATCCATCCAGTACCGGCTCGATGAGATACTGCTTGGTGAATACTTCCGGAGCCTGCTCCAGCGGTGCGCCTTCGAGTGTCTGCGTCTTGCGGAGGAGATTCGCCAGACGGTTTCCTTCACCCAACTCGCGGAACTTTCGAGGGAAGGTCTCCATCCGGTTTCGGACGCGTTCCGCGATGTGGAAGTCCGGTTGAAGTGCCGGCGGAAGAGATGCATCTTCGCTCATTTCTCGACTGGCCCTGGTAGCATCCTGCTTTCCTTGTGGGTAACCTCAGAGAATTCGCAAACACTCACATCAATAACGCAACCTGTCCGCTCGATCCTCTCCTTCATCATGGTATGCGTCACTGATCTTCTGTGAACTCTTCTAGTGGAATATCTCGCTTGTGTACTAGAGCAAGCTTCGAATTGTCGTCATCCTCCATCGTGGTGAGACCGCGTTGGACGAGGGTGTGAACCTGTCCAGCGGACTCCGGGAACGAAAACTGATCGTCCTCTGCATCGGCTCGGACCTCTAAGTAATGGAGATACAAGCGGAACGTCGTATCCGCCCCAATGGGCCACCAGATCGTACCGATCTGACCATCAACCTGTTCATTCCAATATTCTAGGTACTCCCGGACATCGTCAACGAGCCTTTCACTGGATGTACGAAGGCGAAGTGGGTATCCTTCCTCCTGCTCCATGTCCTCGATAATATCTCCGAGAAACGGATCAGCCTCGAAGGCTGTTGGTGAGTCTTGTTCGGATTCAAGAAGCTGTTCCAACGCTGTGAGTTCTTCACGGCGAGCGGCTACGGGGTAAGCGACGTTGTACTTCTCGTCGGGTAATCTCTCGTGTTGATCCGGCTGCTCTGACTGGGGGACGTGATCGCTGGTGGACGAATTAAACAAGGTCTCAAATAGTCCCATACATGTTTTCTAAATAGCAAGTATAAATACTTCGTGCTAGCGGATTAGCAGAAGCCCAATTACTGCTGGCGATTGGATGCTGATGCTCGGCGTCGACATCTCCAGCCGATATCTGGACGCGTACAGGGTGGACGCTCGAGGCGACGCTGCGGGGAGCGCGCGCATCGCCCGCCGTGTTCCGGACACTGGAGCGCTACTGTGGGTCGATCGTCGACGCAACGCCACGAGGAGAGCCCCCGAAGTTGGTCGTCACCACGCAGGTCGAATAGCTAGCCAAACGCCCGATTCAAGTCACCACCAATGTCACACCAATCCATGTCCGTCACCGTCGCTGACCTCCGTGATCGCCTACCCGCGTTCGACGATATCGAGCCCGGGTTGACGCTGGAGATCAACGGGGAGCCCTACGAGGTCACGAGCGTCGAAACCGAGCATCCCGGCCCGGGCGAGGAGATTCGCGTCCTCGATCTCGCCGGCGACGATGGGGAGATGCGACTCTCATGGGGAGCTGGTCATACCGTTGAGGAAGTCGTGTTCGCGGCTGTAGATGGGAATCCGATGATGGACGCGATCGCTGTGGAATCAATCGAGGTGGACAGCGAGTAGACCTGATTTCTCCGAGTGTGATAACTTTCAAATATTAGGATCCGCATATATCGGTAGACCGCAGACGACTCGGTGAGCTAGCAAGCAGGCGCGAATATCGGTACTTTCGGGGTTCGAATCCTCGGGGGGAAGTGGTCTAGCCGGGCTAAAGAGTAGCGCTCGAAACCTAGTTCACCAGACCATGTTAGGAATAATATCAACTGGACTATCAGGAGTCGTCTTCGAAAACGCCGGCGTAGCGCTTCCGGTCATCCTAGCGCTCATCGCGTACATTGGGTCCTCCCAAAGAACGTACTTCCCCTCACCTTTGCCCGGTACACAGTGAGATGCGTCTCTACCAATTGTTGACTGCGACTGTTTGACTAATCGATTTGAGGCCGCTACTCCTCGACAGCTCCCTCCACAATTTCAAGTTCCTCGTCGGTCAGCTCGTACAGTTCGTCGACGATCTCGTCGGTCCACTCGATTTGATTTTCCAACTCCGCAGCGCGGGCTGTTGTCTCCAGATAGCTCTCCAGCCCGTTACGAACGTCGTCGACGGCAGGAAGGGTCAACCCACGAAGCCGGTCCACCAGCGAGTTCCGTCTCCGTCGCAGTCTCGGGGAAGTCGGTAGATCCGTCTACCTCATATACAACAACTACTCAATGACAGGCTGTGCTCGAGAGGAAACACAATGACTGGAAATTCTTGAAGAGCCTCTAACTCGCCAAAGTCGCCAATACCCTCCCCTTGCATTGTTGAGGTGGAGTCATCATGACAGACGATGTTCCAGACATTGAGGTCCAGCACAGTCTTCGCAGCCGACTCACCGAGCAGTTCGATTCCGAGCTCGTCGATGCTGCGGCAGATATCATTCCGCAGTTCAACCAAGGCGAACAAGCGCCCGAGTACCGGGTAGCCGTAGCACGGGAGTTCATCGAACTCTCCGAAAACTCGCAGAAACAAAACGAAAACCCTCTCGAGGACCCTGACAAAAGCGCTCTCGTGAGGGCGTTTACCTGTGTCGCAGCCGCGAATGGGATCACAGAGACGGGGATCAGGGGCCCTTGCGTACACGCGGTCTACGAGGGTGGTGATGAGGAACAAACAGCTCAATTCCGAGAGGATCTAAAGGAGATTCGAACTCGTCTGAAGCAATAACTACCGAGTACCTCTCAATTGATTCGGCGAAACTTTCGCGACGATTCAGCCATCGAGGCCACGTTAGATCGAACGTCGATTTTGACCCCCATGCTACGCAAGTTGTTAACTAGAGACACGATTCATCGAAAGCGGAGTCTAGAACTTATTCCACCAGAAATATGACAAATTGTTAGATAATCTACCAACCCTTGGTAAACGTACAGTCCAGCCCAACTATTTGCGGTAACTCCGATACGTACCGCTGCTTGTCCGCGGCGCTCAGTGATGTGAACAGATAGACTCCACCGTCCAGCGCCTGATACTGTAACATCTCCGCCTCATCGATATGGACCGGCTCGTCATTCAGCAGTGCTCGCGAACCGCGTCCGGTACCGGGCACGTACGGCAGCTCGATAGCATCCAACAGGTCATGTGCGTCAATGAGATATTCGACCAGTGCGGCGATCGCCTCGGCTTGAGTGTCTCCACTCACGACCTCAATGCACTGACTATCGTCTGTCACCTCAATCACGTACGCGCCATGGGATGCCCCCGCTGCCTTCGACTCAGACGAGCTCGGCTCCGTACGCGATGAGCCCGCTCCTCTATCGGTCGTACTGGCCTGTGACTCCAGTCTGTCGATCAGAGCGTCGACGAACGCTTTCGCCTCGTCCTCGACGTGTTGGGAGACTGCCTCGCCAGCGGTTGTGGTCACGACGGCGGTAACCTCCTCTGCGACGGTTTCCTTCCCGGTTCGCAACTGCCGAATGGCGTGTTGGACGGCCTGCATTGTTTCAGCTATGTGTTGTGACTCGCCGGTTGCGATCGACTCTTTCGCGATGGCACGTAGCGCGTGCTGGTGGTCGTCGATCGTCTCGATAGAGAACTGCGCAAGCGAGATCTCGTTAGGGCGATCGCTGTCGCGGTCGCGCCGGTAGAGCTCAAACTTGCTACCATTGGTTAACAACCCCCAGTCAACACCGACCTGACGCATGTAACTGCTCAGCTGTTCTTCGTGATCTCCGTTGAGCGTGGTGTCACACCCTTTTGCCTCAACGAAGACAACCGGCGTATCGCTAAGCTTCAGTGCGTAATCGACTTTCTTCGTCCCGGTACCCATTCGCACTGAGTACTCAAGTTCGATGTCTGATGAGAGGATATCCCAACCCAGCAGTTCCAATAGCGGCTCGATGATCTTTCGTTTCGTGTTCTGTTCATCCATCTGTGGCGTCTCCTCAATCAGTGACGCCGACCGAGCCGAATAGGCAGAAAGGGCATCTGAATCAATCATTTGAACGTGACTTAATAATGAAACCCGTATAAAACCGGATCACAACGGTACCACAGCTCCCCATATAGGACGTAGCTGTAATTCCGGCGAAGCTACTCCTCGACAGCCTCCTCCACGATCTCGATTTCCTCGTCGGATAGCCCATACAGCTCGTAGACGATTTCGTCGATCAACTCATCAGTCCGCTCTATTTGCTCTTCCAACTCTTCAGCGCGAGCCTTCGTCTCTAGATAGCTCTCCAGCCCATCACGAACATCGTCGACGGCAGGCAGGGTCAACCCACGGAGTCGGTCCACCAGCGAGTTCGTCTTCGTCGCGGTCTCGCGGAAGCCGGCGAACCCGCCTGCCTCGTCGACGGCGACCGGGACGAACGCCTCGATGAGATCCGCCTCCGTTTCAGTGAGGTCCGTGATTCGCAGCGCCGGGAGTGGGTCAGTCTCTGTGTACCCCCACTGGTCCGTTTCGTGTGCGTCCTCGTCGTCGGGCTTGTAGCGAGCGGTGAGGCAAATCTCAACCGTCGTGTCGGCCTCACGGATGACCTCTGCGTGGCCGACGCGGAGGTTCGGCTTCTGTTCGGTTGTTTCTTGGAGGATGGAGTCTGCAGCATCTTCAGGGGGTTGCGTGAAGCCAGCTTCTGAGATAGCCTGACCAGTTGCGTAATTTCCGAGATAATTTTTCAAATCCAGATTTAGACTGGCGATCTGGCTTTTTTGTTGGGCTATGTCGGAGACCAGCTCTGCCATCACGTCGTGATAGACTTCTTCAGCTAACGCTTCGATAACGCTGTCTACACGATCTCCTCCGCGGATGTACTCTCGTAACGATTTCAGCACTTCAGTCGCCGTTTGTTCCCGTTCTTCTGCTGACAGTTCGAATTGGATGTTTTTCAGTGGGAGATGTTCCAGATACTCCCTGAACTCAATGTACCCTCCCCTGATTCCAATTGCAGCAAATAGGAGCTTGTATTCCCAATCTAAGAGAGTGGAATTCAACAAGCCAGTGTAGTATTGAGGTGCAATTTCCATATTGGTGAGTCGACTCTCAGCACCGGTGATTGTGTAGACTGTGTTGAGCGGGTAGTAGAAGTCGTCATCGCCAACACCCCCGTCATAAGCTGCTGTGAGTCTATCAGCAATCCGCTTCATCAATATCTTCGGCTGGTGGAGGAGTTCACGGGTCTTCGCGTTGTACAGTTCTTCCGGAAGGTAGTGGAGATATCTTCCATCCCACTGGATGTGGTGCCTGTGGATGTGTTGACCATCAACAACTGGATGATAGTCAGAGTCCTCCTCAGTCGGAGGACTGTCTGTGAGTAGAGTCTCTCGTGCCGATTTACCACCCATCCGAATTGCTTGCTCTAGTTCAAATTTAGTTCCCAATTCGAACGAGTCCGATGTTAGCTTCTGATGTATAGACCAGTTTGAATTCGTCATGAACGGACAGAAAACATTGCGTGGTAGTTCAGCGAATCTCCGAACTGGTGTTTGGTGAGTAAACTCACTTAGATCCCCAGAGACAAGCGATTCTGGGTTATCTTCGGGGATATTTACGACGCTCACGTCTTGATCCGGTTGGGGAGGTAGATTTTGGATCGTTGGGATGCAAGGATACGTGCTTATTCCTTTGAATACATCTGATTGGGACATATTCACAAATTGCTCGAGACGGATCTGATCTAAGAACAAATCCCGTAATGCGCTACCATTGCCGTATATTGCCCACTTGATTGGGACAATCATGCTCATGTACCCATAAGCACGTATGAGCCCGATCGACCGTTCTAGGAATACAATGTACGCGTCGTATCGGCCGACAGTAGTTTGATAGTCCTGAGAGTTCCCCAAATAATCTCGCATGGGCCCCGGGATGTTTGTCACACTGATATACGGCGGATTCCCAACAACCGCATCGAACCCCCCATCGTCGCGCTTCTCCCCATCAGTCCCGAAGAAGACCTCGGGGTACTCCAGTTCCCAGTGGAAGAAGTCCTCCTCCTTAGCCATCGCCTGCGCACTCCGGAACCAATCCTCCTCTCGCACCTCAGCCCACTCATCCTCGCTCTCAATCGCACCTGCCATTTGCTCGTACACGCCCTCAGGCACATCCAACCCGAACTGCTCGGCGGTGTGGACGTTCGCCAACTCGAATAGGCGCCCGTACAGTGGGTCCGAGCGAATCTCGTCGTAGGTCTCCTCCATCGACTTGATGTCCGCGAGCGTCTCGTTGTCGATGGCCAGCAACTCCGACATAAGCTCCATCACGTGCTCGAGCGTGTCCCGGCGAGCCTTTGCGAACACCTGCGTGAGCGTCAACTGTCCGCCTTCCTGGGCGCTATCATCAGACAGCACCTCGGTGATGTCCGATCCCACCAACGAGTTCCCATCCTTCAGGTGGTGGTCGAGGAACGCGAGCGGCTGATCGGTCGCGAGCGTCTCCAACCACATCGACAGCTTCGCGAGCTCGACGGCCATTCCGTTGATGTCCACGCCATAGATGCACTCGCGGGCGATGATCCGCCGGATGTCCTGCTCGTCGTAACTCTGGATCTCCTGCTGGCGGATGACTTCCATCACCTGCTCAGTCAGATACCCGGTCGCTTTCGTGAGGAAGTGCCCCGAGCCCATCGCCGGGTCGAGCACGGTCAGCTCGCGAATCTGCTCTAAGAACGGCGCGATGTATCCCTTGTCGCCGGGCTCTAACCCCTCTTCCTCGCGAATGTCCGCTTTGATCTCCTCGACGAGCGGGTCGATCGTCTCCTCGACGATGTACGCGACGACATAGTCTGGCGTGTAGTAGGCCCCAGTGGCCTTGCGCTCACCGTCGTCGTTCACGACATACAACTCACCTTCCTCGACCGTCTCGACGGCGTCAGCGACGCTCACCTCCGTCGCAGGCTTCCACACTTGCCCGCCGTCCTCCGACACGGCGGCGTACTGCTCGGGGGCGATACGGAACTCGTGTTCGAGCAGGCCCTCGTAAATCGTCCCCAAGTGCCGGGTATCGAGGTCGGCGTAGTCGGCGAGCACGTAGCCGTCGCCGTCGTCGGCCGTCGTCGTCCCAAGCCGATAGACAACCTCGGCGATGTACCGATCGGCCACCTCATTCTCGGCGAGAAACGCGTGCTCCTCCTCGTCGAAGAGGCCGCCGTTGTACGGCGGGATCCCCAGTGACTCCTCGCCGGAGTCGATGAGTCCGAACAAATCCTGGAGGCGGCCCCACATTGACGTGGAGTACTCGCTGTACTCGTCGAAGGACTCGCCCGCGTCGATGTCCTCGTGAATCTCCTGGCGCAGCTCGTCGAGGCTGAAGTTCTCGTTGAACTCGGCTTCGCGAGCGGGCTCGTCCGGGCTGATGAGGTGCCGCGATTCGGCATACAGCACGAACATCAACCGATACAGGAGGACGAGCGACTGCTCTTTCAGCTCCTCGCGAGCGTCCTCGTCGTCGGGGTCGATATCGAGATCATTCGTCTCGACGAAGCCCTCGCCGAGGATGCGCAGCGCGGTGAAGACGTTGTCCTGGAGATCTTCGCCGAGCTCCTGGGCGGCCGTCTCCGATTCGTTCCAGACTGTCTCGAGGAACGTCGTGCCAGCTGTCTCGCGGAACGCAGCCGGCCGGAAGAACGCGTAGAAGTACTTGAACTGCTCAAGGTCGCCAGATTCGAGGAGTTCGGGCAGGTTGACCTCGTAGTAGGTCTCGGTCGCGTAGTCCTTCGTCCCGTAGAGGCGCCAGGTCTTGCCGTCGGTGAGGATACCCCACTCCAGGCGCTCGGGCGTGTGTTCGAGGTAGTACTTGATCTGGTGGGAGGCGTCGCGATACGAGCGCGTTTCGGCGAAGCGTTTGGTGAAGTCGGCGTCCCACTGCTTGGCCTCGAGGACTGCCGAGGCGAGCGAATACATCGCATCGCGATCACCGTCGCGCTTACGGATGCTGGCGTCTCGGCGTTTCTCGTCGGATTCGAACAGGAGGCGGTCGTTGTACCCCTCGCTGTCCGGGAGGGTGGTCTCCGAGAGGGTGCCGAAGCCGAGGACGTCCAGCACTTCGTCGATCCACGAGTCGAGCAGCTCGTCCTCTTTGTAGGAGGCGACGAGCTCGCCTTCCAGTTCCCACAGGTGGTGAAGTTCCTCGAAGGCGGCTTGCGCTTCCTCGTCGCAGTCCCAGGCGTCGAGATCGTCGACGCGCTCGTCGAGATAGTACCCCGAGAAGAGGTCCGAATTGTGGTAGGGCGTTGCCCCGAGCGTGGCCTGGCTCATTTGTTACTCGCTAGCCGTAACTGAACCGGCAAGAAGGCAGTGGGTCCGGGGCTTGGACTATCCGTGGTGGCAGATAATTTCAGATTGACAAGTTACAACCTCACTTGCTTAGTTGGGTTCCTCTGACACGTCAGGGAGAATCAGCGGTAACAGTTCAACAGATCCAGACTGACTGCTTCACCACCCGCTACCAGCAGTTTCTTGTCTGTTAAAGAACATGGTGGCGACAATGTCGCTGACACGTCGAGAGACCATCGGATCTATCCTGCTCGCCGGCCTCGCCGGATGTGTCGGCTCCGGTTTGGACGGTGGCGACGAGGAGACACCTACCCCCATCGAGGTAGGACCCAGCGGTGGCGGAGTCTCGCTCGTTCGTCACCACTTTGAGTATCCCGATGCTGGTCCGGAGCTTTTCGCGACGCTCCAGAATACTCGCGACGCCGGGTTTGAGCTCGCAGATATGGAGTGTCATGTGTACGAGGGCGACACATTGCTCGCCGAAACGTTCCGGACGATCTCCATGGACGGGAATACGACCACAGAATTCAGTCTCGGCTTCAACATCGGGAGCAAACAAGTGGACTTCCAATCGTCGACACGGTACACCATTACTGTCGATGTCCCCTACGAAAATGGCGTCACCGATAAGATCGAGAAGGAGTTCGACCAGCCCGTCCAGTTCATCGAGACGACCAGTACCGAGTAACCTGACTGCGTCTTCAAGCCGACGGAGAACTCGTTCTGAAGCCAACGCAACGCCGCACAGACACAGGCAGCTTGTGTGGACCTGACGTGTTCACCACGACGACACATTGAAACAGCGCCTCCGTGACACCAACGCGTGCCACTTCGGGAGGCAAAATCCATCGACACCCTCGCCGCCGAAACGCGTGAGGCCGATCTCACACTCTCTGCGGACCCACCACTCACGCTCGCGCTAGACCGACACACCAGTACTCCACGCCTTGGTCGCGCCAGCGCAACGCCGCGAAGTTACGCCGCAAACGAGTTCGTCCCAAGCGACCGGCGCCGCCTGTTCACCGAGCTCATCACCCAGACGGACCTCACGTGGAAGCAGGCCCACCGAGCACTCGATCGCTGCCTCCAGTGTTGGGACAAGACCGGCGCACTCGACACGATCACCGACTATCCAGAGTTCGATACGCCACAGTTCCATTCCACCCGCGACATCCTCCACGAGACCGACTCGAGTTACCACGACCTCGAAGACACGACACTCTCCGACAGCACCGATGTGGCGGTAATCAATGAGCCAGGACTGAGTCCACTCGATCGAACGCTCCTCCCCGATTCTTACCAGCAGGTCGACCCCTTCACAGGCGACACGACCTCCCTCCCACAGTTTCACGTCTTCCCCTCTACCACCGCGATTGTCGACGCGCTCATCACACAACTCGATACGCACACCGCCGAGGCCGTCGGCATCGTCCTCGACGAGTCGAGTCTCCTCAGTCCACTCGTCGAGTCCGCACTCGAGACTGCCTGCATTCCGTATCAAGGTGGGCCAGGATTCATCGACGACCCCGACGTTCGGACCTTCCTTCGGCTTGCTGAGGCGGTCTTCACCGGCAGTGATCTGCGTGTCGCCGACCTTCGCCCGCTCGTCGAACGACTCGGCATCGACCTTGACAGGACCGCGGATCACCGGCGTGTCGACAGTGTCGATGTCGGCCCTGCCTACGAGCAGTTCGCCGACGCGCTCCACACAGGCACCGTCGACGATGCGATCTCGGCGTACGAACGCGCCGCCGAGAGCTCACTCTCTCAACTTCGCGAGGAGAGCGACAAGCTCGGTCTCCTCTCAACAGCGTTCACTCCGCAGCGACTCACCCAACTCCAGTACTATATCGAGTCGTTCGATATCCCGGTCGACCAGCCGAACGAGGGCATATTGCTCACGGACGGCGCGGCGACCAGCTACATCGATCGCCCGGTCGTGTTCTATCTTGGGTTGGGAGACGGCTGGGCCCAGCAACCTCCCGACCGCCCCTGGGTTGACCCGGTTGAACACGTCCAACAGGACCTCAACCGGTTTGAGGTCCTCCTGCAGAATGGCCAGGAACGGCATTTCCTTGTCCAAGCTTCCCAGGCTGATGCAGACAGTTCCCCGTGTGTATATTTCCAAGACATTGTTGACCAACCCGTCGAGTCGTTCAGCGATCTCCCGCACACGACACACGGCGGCGACGCGACTCGTGACAGCGTCGGGACGCCCTTCGTCGCTCCCGAGACCCCGGACGGCGAACAAGAGCCACCGGAGACAATCAGTCAGTCCACATTACAACGCCTCGCCAACTGCCCCCGTGAGGAGTTCTTCCACCGACTCGTCGAGTCACCAACGACGATTCCGATGGCCCGCGGCACCGTGATCCATGAGGCTGCGGAGGTATGTGCCACACATCCAGAGACGGTTCGAGAGCGACAGGAGGATGTCGTCGACGCGATGGTCGACCAGATCCGTGCGTACGCAACGACGCCCCGTGAACGGGTCGAACGAACAAAATGTGTACTTGCACTTGAGACGATCCAGCAGTATCTCGACGCGCACCCGCCGACCGACACACCGTATGAAACGTACACCGACCGCTCGCAATCCAATAACCTCGCCGAGCGCCTCGGACTCACTGTCGACTCCACACTCACCGAGCGGTGGTTCCAAGCCCCCGACATCGGACTGCACGGGTTCGTCGATTTGCTTCACACGGAGACGGCACTCGTCGACTACAAGACCGGCTCTCAATCGACCGCTGGAAAGCTTCGCCAGCAGGCGTCCCTTGACCCACTTCACGACGAGCCGAATTTCCAAGCGGCGGCGTATCTCGCCCAACATCGCCGTGAAAACCCGAATCAGCCATTGGAGATCCGGTTCGTTCATCTCCTCGAACATGACACTCAACTCGCCCGTGGCGACACCGTCCCGCTTGAGGAGCTTGTCACCACAGTCGAGTATCTCCCCTGCACCTTCGGTGAGTTCGCCGCACGCCGCGAAACGTTTGACGCCGTCACCGACTACGCCGACTCCAACGATCGGGTGAAAGCGCTCGACTCGCTTGGTTACGAAGCATACCGCGAGTTCTTCGAGTCACACGACCTCCCACGTAAGGGAATAAACACTGAGCGGCGGGAGGCGATCATCCAGTCGTTCATCGAGTATACCAAAAACCGCGTCAAGGACACGAAATACGTCGAACGCGGTTGCCGCTCCGCGGTCGAGGACATCGATGGCCTCGTGGGTGAACGCTATCTCACGGAGGATTTGGACGCCTTCGAAGCGTTCGTCGCCACCCAACGTGAGCGCCTTGCCGCTTACCGTGAGGAGGGATTCCCCGTCCGGACTCGCGAAGACGGCCCCAATTGGGATCGGGTCGACGCACAGGACGTGGTGATCGACGATGTCTGAGCCGACACCGAATGAGAACCAACAACGGCTCATCGAGTCCACCGACGGGATCTACCGCGTCGATGCCGGCGCCGGGACGGGCAAGACGTTCGCGATCACCCGGCGATACGCTCACATCTTGGAGTCGACTGACGCGACACCGGAAGATATCCTGTTGGTCACGTTCACTCGCAACGCCGCTCGCGAGATGCGCGAGCGTATCGTCCAGCAAACCGACTACGACCTGCGAGAACTCCAAGGTGCGCCCATCAGCACCTTCCACGCCTACTGTTTCCGACTGTTACGCCGCTACGGTCACACCGTCCCGGAAACGCTGGACATCGACGACCAGATCCCCGACTCGATCGACCTCATCGAAGAGTCGGTCCGCGAGAAGCAGTTGTTCCAGCGGTTCATGTCGACCTTCGCTGACGAGCATCCCGAACACGCGGCCATGCTCCGTATCTTCCGGGACACCGCTACGCTCCACACGCTCATCGGTGAACTCGCTGCGAAAGGCGCCATCCCCACTCGCGACGGATGGTTCCGATCGAGTGACGCTCCACTCGAAGGCGACCGCAAGGCGTTCTTCGAGACGGTTGCCGAGGTGAACACTCCCGGTGAGGGTGCCTCTGGCCAGACCAACAGCGACGCGAGAGGATCCGTCAGTGGTTGGGACGCGAGTGAGTACGCACCGGATGCTCCCTCTAAAGCCGAGATCCACGACGACCCCCAGGTCGATCGTGGCGTCATCGAACGCGCCTACGACGAGGATCGGACGGCGCTGCTGGCGTTCGTCCACGATGTCTACTACGAGTATCTCGCCTACGCGCTCCGGAACAACTACCTCACACAGGGGCTGATGCTGGCGCTGGCGTTCGTCATGCTGTCTGACCGGCCGGAGGTTCGCGAACAGGTCGCCCACGAGTACGTGATGGTCGATGAGTTCCAGGACACGAACGAACTCCAGTTCAAAATCGCGTTGCTGCTTGCGGACACGAACAATCTCTGTGTCGTCGGCGACTGGAAGCAGTCGATCTACGGCTTCCAGCACACCAGTGTCGAGAACATTACCGCCTTCGACGACCGACTCGAGCGGTTCACCCGCGAGTTGAATGCCGACCGAACCCGTATCGACTACCCCGTCGAGTCGGTTACTACAATCCCGCTGTACGAGAACTACCGCTCCTCGTCCTCGATCCTTGCATTCGCGGAGCAGAGTCTCTCGATTCCGGCGACGTACAGCGAGGACATCGACGATCCACTCGCAGGCGAGCGCTCGCTCGCGGCGACGAACCACGTCGACAACGCACAGATCGACGCGTATCAGGCGCCGAACGAGCACGAACTCCTCCTCGATCGGATCCAGATGGTCGTCGATAACGACGACTACGCAGTCGAGGTCACCGATGAACCACAACCAGACCCTGGCGCCACCACTGCACAGCAGGAAGCTGCCGAGCGCGAGCGATTGGGTGCGCCTTCGTACGGAGACATCGCTGTGTTCACCCGAACACGTGCGTTCGCTCGGGAGTTCCTTACCGTCGCCGACGAGTACGGTGTCCCGGTCGCCTACGACGGCGGAGTTGAGCTGTTCGACACGCCAGAAGCCAAACTCGCACTCGCGTGGCTACGCATCGCCGAATCGAACGCCCGTCGTGGTTGGGCCGTCGTCCTCGAGCGCGCTGGCTACTCGTTCGATGACACGGAGACGATTCTGGACACCGAAGCGTATCCCGATGCAATGGTGCAGTTCCGCGAGGAACTCGCTGCGATCGACACACTTGGGGGCTTCCTTCGACGCGTCTTCGACCGCTACGGCCGTACGAGCGCATACGCTGATGCGCTCGTCGATCACCTCACGAGTCTCTACGAGAATAGCACGCTCACGCGGGGAGAGGCGATCCAGTACATCGAGGCCAACCTCGATGCAGGAACCACCGTCGATATTGAAACCAGCCCGGGTGAGGACGCGGTGACCCTCCAAACAATCCACGGTGCAAAGGGACTCGAGTACCCGATCGTCATCCTCGCGAATCTCAACGACCGCGCGTTCCCGCATTACGGCCAGCCGCCAGCCTGTCCGATCATCTACGACGACGAGTTGGGGCTTCGCCAAACCCGGGCATACAGCGAGGCGGGCGACTATCCGCACGTCTACCAGCATTGGCCGACGAAGCTGTTGCAGTCGATTCAACCGTCAACGTACGATGAAGAGCGGCGCTTGCTGTACGTCGCGATGACTCGTGCAAAACGGCATCTCCTGTTCACCTCTGGGGACGACCCAAGTCGCTTCATGGACGGCCTCTCGATCGACGCGATTGAACTCGAACCGACACCCGAGCCCGTCACGGTTGCCCGCGAGTCTACTGCTCCGTTCGAGACAACGATCCCAGACAGTAGCACAGTTCCCCGCCGGCTCAGCGTCCACGATATCATGGACGACAGCGTCTATGACGAGCGCAATGGTGGTCGTGGGACCGACTTCGGAACCGAACTGCACGACTTCGCCGAGGCGTACGCACTCGACGAGCCAGTCGAACCGAGTAACGACGACGAGCGCGCGGTGGCGACGCTCATCGATGACCTTGATGGGAAACTCATCCCGGAAGAGCCGGCGTTGCTCCCGCTGCCCGGAGAACCACAGGTGACGCTCGCGGGGATCATTGACCTCGTCCACGTAACGGACGACAGCGTCGAGATCATCGATTACAAGACCGACCCCGACCGGCTGGCCCACGATGAGTACCGAACGCAGCTGAGTGTGTACTACCACGTGCTTGCGAGTGTGTACCCCGACCGACCGATTCAGGCGACTGTCTTCTACACACAGACCGCTACTCCGGTCACTATCGACCCGGTTTCGATCGACGCGCTCGACCGGCTGTCGAGATCGCGCCACGCGTAAGAACCTCACCGATCCGACCCAAGTCAGATACAGATCCGACCGGCTCCGACACCGCGCTCAGCAGATCTGATCTGTGGGTGCTTCAGCTGCTCTGTCGATAGCGGGGTCGAAGTCCTCGGCTGGAACGATTCCGATGTACTGGAACAGAAGATCGATGAACTGTGCTACTCGGTCCGGTTCCATCCCGGACTTCTTCACGTTCAGATCTTGGTAGGTCCCGATTTCGTTGTGAACGATGGCAGGTGTCTGCAGGTCAGGCTCGAGCGTGACGATGAGTTCCCGCGTTTTCGAATCGGCGATGAGTGCAGAGATGGCGACGTTGGGGTCGACGACCAACTTCATTCGGCGTCTCTACGCCGATTCCTCGTCGACGCGCTTCCGTCCGCTTTCGTTGATCTTCTGGGCGATTTCGTGGACGTCGCCCTCGGTGAGGTCACTCCGGCTGGTGAGTTCGTCCATCACTTCCAGTGTCTCGACCTTCTCTTGAATGGCTTGGCGCGTGACTTCGCTCCAGTTGATCTCGGGGTGGTTCTCCATTCGCTCTTTGAGGGTGTCATCTACGTTCACGGTGATCGTGGGCATACAGGAATCTATGAATACACAGATTACTGTTCTTTCCGGTGTATATTAGATCCGCTGATTTTGGCCGCCTCACAACCTCCAAGGGGAATCGTTCGCCACTCGAACAGAAGCCTGCAGCGCCAATATACCATACACTCGGCCACTCGAATCGCCTCCCGCTGGAACACGACAGCCCAGTCCGAGTCAGGCGAGCAACTGGATGTACTGCTAGCTCACACTGTACACACGACAACTGCTAAGTGAGGTGGCTCACAACGTACACATCATGAGCACGGACAAGAAGCGGGTCCAATTTCGCGCTCCAGACCGACTCATCGATCGGACTGACGCGCTGGCAACGGTGCTTGGCGAAGACCGGACGGATATCTTGGTGACCGCACTCCGAGAATATCTCCAGGATGCCACACACGATGATGCACTCCTCCAAGAGATCGCCGAGGCGTACTATGATGATGCGATCTCCTTCGAGCAGCTCAAATCCCTCGTCGGTGCTGAAGAGGCAGCGAACCTCCGTGTGTTGAAACAGCAGCTCAGCGACGACTTCATCGACGAGGTCGCTGACGCATAGATGGCGTCGGTGGTTGCGGATACGTCTGCGTTCGTGAGTCTCGGCATCGTTGACGATGCCCCAGCCCCGCTGTCAGTGGTACTCGACGAATACACAGTCCTCGTCCCGGAAGTTGTCGTCGATGAACTCAACGAGGTTGCCTCCTACGACGATGCGCATGGTCGGGCTGCGGGGCGAGTGCTTGACAGAATAGAATCGTTCTCGACGCGATCGATCGAATTGGATGCTGAATTCCCACTGGACGACGGCGAGAATGCAGCGGTATCACTCGCGAATAAGGTTGACGCCGACCTACTGTTGTGCGATGAGTTCAATCGTCTCGGATTAGTTCACGCCTCGCTCGTTGACACCCGCCTCGTGACGACCCCAACACTTCTGGCAGTCTGTGTGCGTAATGGATGGCTGTCCACTGGGGAGGCGCAGTCGGCGCTGGCAGCAATCAGTACAACTCGTAGCTGGGACGAGAATAGCTACGTCCAGCGGGCGCGGTCGCTACTTGAGTGAGTGATGTGGCCAGCAGGCGGTTCACCCAAACTCCCCCAGTGACGGCTCCACAACCCCTGAGACCGCCCGCTGAATCCCCTCGCGATCCCACCCAAGCGGCGAGACAACACTCTCGGCAGCCCGGATCGCTTCGCGGCGATACCACTCAACATCATACCGCCCCAACGACTCATGGCCCAATCGCACCCGACCCAACCCCGTCGCATCATCATCTACCACCAGATACTCGACGCGCTGCCCGGGCTCGAGCGCACAGTCCTTCCACTTCGCGCGCTTCAACGCCGCCACGGTCACTGTCTCGTAGCGATACTGCTCGGCGCGCTTGGACACCCGCTGCGTCACCAACAACTCCACTGGGTCAACGTCCCCATCCTCTAGCCGCCTGAGCCACCGCCGCAGCTCCCCCACAACGGCCTCCACATCATGCGTCCGGTCCAACGTTCGGATCAACGCCACCTGCAACCGCACGACCCACGCCGGCGTATCATCCTGCCGGCATTCGATCCCCCGCGTCTTCACCGCCTCACCTACACCCTCCTCCGGGTACGACTCGCCACGACGCCGCCCGAAGTAGCGCGTCAGCGCCCCACCATCACCACCGCGGCGGGGACAGAAGGCGACCCACTCGAAAGCACCCTCATACTCCAACTCGATACCCACCTCCGCACTCACCTCCTGGGCAATCGTATCAAGCGGCCGTCTATCGGTTTCACCAACATCAGGTGAGGACGTTACCCAGATCGAATCGACGATCCCGTGCAGCACGCGCCACCCGCCCGCTTCCAGTGCAGCTTTCGCATCTAACAGGATCTCCCGAGCAAACGCGTTGATTGCCTCGTGGCACTCGATCCGGCCGTACTTCGCGTTCGAGAAGCCCTGATAGCCAAAGCAGCTGACGAGGATCCACTTGATCGCCGCCGAGCGTGACTCCAACGCCGCGATCTCCTCTGGATCGTCCGACTCCCGAATCTGCTGCTTGATCGCGTCCCGCCCATCAATAAGCGGTCCTAACACAGCGGGGAGGTACCCATCTCGCTCGCAAATCGAATACCCCAGGTTTGGAACCGAGTCGTTGTCACAGCAGCCACACCGCACCGTCTCGGGTGAGATGTTGTACTCGCGAATGATGTTCGGATACAACGACGAAAAATCGAGCTCGTGGACGTCCTCGTGCACGCCAACCTCGGGCGCGAGCGTCGTCCCGCCCCGATCGGCAGTATCGAGCGTCGCCGCTGAGCGGAAGAATTCCGGGCGCCACGCTTGCCACGGGACCAATACGCCCCGCGAACGCGCCTCCCGGATCTGCATCGCCGTCAGCACCCGCCCGATCGACGCCCAGCCGAGCTCCTGGAGCGGCAGTCCAGCCCGCTCAACGAGATCGAGACAGCCCTCGAGGCCTGCCTCGTGCAAGAAAAACGAGTTCGAGCGGTCGAGCAGCACTCTCCCCGGCACCGAATACCGCGCCGGCGAGTGGCCGACGTTCCCGTAGCTCGTGTACGTCGAGGCCGACGCCAGCTGTGTATACCCTGGCTCTCGCCCAAGCTCGAACGGCCGGAGCCCGTACTCCGCCGCCGCCTCGAATAGCAGCGGGACGACCTCGGCGGTATCGACGATCAGCACGTCCGGGTCGACGCTCGCGACGCGCTCGCCAACCGCCTCGACCACCTCCCGCGGCGTCGATCCCACTGACTCACCGTCGACGGTGAGGTTGGGCAGCGCTTCTACCCCGGACTCGTGGGCCGGAAACCCCAGTTCAAGGGTCCGAAGCTCGCGAAGATCGGTATCGGGCGCTGGCTCCGTCCCGGCTTCGAGCGTATACCGAAACTGCCGCGTCACATCGACGTTGTAGCAGGTGTAGGCGTCCGCGGCACCGAACTGCTGGACTCGCCGCGCGACCGAACGCACATCCCCGATCTCGCGACACTCGATCTTGAGGACCGGCCGGGCATCAGCGCGGAACGTCTGGCGCCACACGTCCACCGAGAGCGACTCGACGGCCGCCTGCCCCGCAAGGAACGTCCGGAGGTCCTTGAGGGCCTCAGTGAGCGCCCCACGCGCCGGCAGCTGCACTCGCGGCGTCTGGCCCCCGTGCTCACCGTACAACTCCGAAACCGGCGCACCGACGTACATTGTCGGTCGGTAGTCGTCGACGCGCGTTGGTTCGACACCGTCGGCCGTGAGGCGCCACTCGACGACCGTGGTACCGTCGTAGTCGATCGCGAGCACCATCGCTATCGCTCACGCTCGACTGGCGTCTCGGCGGCCTCGGGGCCGTCCTCGAGGCGCGCCTCCAACTCCTCAACGCGCTCCTCGAGTTCGTCGAGACGATCTTCCTGTTCGAGGTCAATACTCACCAGGACGGGCGCGAGCTGGTCGGGGTGGTTCAGGTGGCTTGCAGCGTCGGCGTGCTCGCGAGCGTAGGTGAACAGCCGGTCGAGCAGCGGCTGGTGGCGCCGGCGCAGCGCTCGCCGGAAGTCGCCCCACTCGTCTTCCATCCGCCCGAGTACATCGCGGAACGTCGGGTTCGTGCGCCCCACGCTCACCACCCCTCGGGAGTGACTGGGGATGTCGTCGACGTTGACGAGGCGCTCGGCGACTCACCAGCGGTGTCGACCGGGGCGTCGACGGCGCGAGCGCGGTGCTGGAGGATCTCCCGCCAGAACGCGAGCGTCGTCTGGAGCCACCCGTCGCCGGTGTGGTAGACGAGTGTCTCTGCGTCAGATTCGGCGTCATCGCTGGTGAACCGTGGCCCAAAGGGTGTCGCCTGGCAGGTGAGCGTCTCCGCGGCGGCGGCCTCGATCGGCGCCGACAGCTCGTCGTCGCGAGCGCGAGTGACGACGACTGGGAGGTCTCGCTCGCGAGTAATCCCGGCGAGCGTCGCCAAGCGCTGGACGAGCAACTCCTGTGCCTGCTCCCGTGGGATGTCGTCCTCGCGATACAACAGATCCATCGCGGGAACGACCACGAGCGCCGGATCGGTGCGCTCGAGTACGGCGTTGGATACGATCCGTGGGAGGCGGTCGAGCAGCGAGGCGTGTTGGTAGGCCGTAAAACCGCGAGCGGTGGTGATTCGCTCCAAGTACTGGGGGTGCGGGGCAAGCGTCGCGAGCGTCGATGTCTGGACGTGCCCGCCGGCGTCGACCCAGAAGGCGTGATCACCCGAAGAGAGGAGCTGGTCGAGGACGAGCGCGCACAACGGCTCGGCGCCGAGCTCGGCGTCGATCTCCAGGAGCGTCACGCCCGCCTCGAGCGTGGGCAGTTCGACACCATCGTGCGGCTGGTCGCGATGCATACCAGAAGGCACGGTGTGCGTGCATAAGGGGCTCAGCCATGCATGGAGAGTGGAAGTGAAAGTGAACAAATCCACAGGCCGGTAACTTGGCCTGAAAGCCCTCTCACGGCCAGCTACTCCGGTTGCTCCTGTTAGGGCGTTTATCCAAATAGACCAATCGGGCCACCGGAAGTGAACCGCGTCTTGGGTGCAATCCTATCGGTCCCGCCGTCACAGAACCAGTTCACATTCGGTGACGTGATCGTCGTCGGTGCTGTCCCACAGACTGTCAGTTGTCCGGGTCGATGGGGTTCTCATCGAGGGCTACGTGGACTGCTGCAAGTCCGGCTCTGTTGAAATCCTCAACCAGTGATCGGTCTCAGCGGGCCTGCTGAATACGGGGGACATATGAAACACTAAACCAGCCCGCCGTTATCGGATTGACCTATGTCCCTGCCAAGAGATACCCTCCTATTCAGTATCGTGGTGATGCTATGGGCAGTTCAAATCGAAGCCAGTGGATACGGTAGCTCAAATACGATTGTCCTTACTTCACTCGTAATCGGGGGAATCGGACTTATTGGAAGTTTCCTGTCGGCATTGAGTTCCGTCAGTCAGAGTCCCGAGTCCGACCCCACCGAGTAATACGCAGTCCCGATCTACCAGTCGTTTTACTTGGGACCGTTCTGGAAAGAACAGCAGTCAGCGATAGATACAGACTGTGTGAAAATCAAGACGAAATCATTAGTAAATCCCTTTTTTAATAAAATTGACATTACCTGTGATCCGAGCTCCTGTGTCACTCAGATCCTGGAGATTCTCAACGAACAATTTGTTTATGCCCGCGTTCCCTCCATGAGCCCTCAAGCAAGGACCATTGGCAGCCGCGCTCACATCGCGAATTGTGGTTTGATCGATTGAAGTCTCGTCTGCCACAAGCCGAATAGCAGGTTCATCTCCCTGTCCAACGTCATCAATTGAAACATCCTTTAATAAAAACGCAGACCCCTGAGACTGTACCACGGTTACTGGCCGTCTATTCGAAGTCGGTGAGATATGGATAGAAGCTGATTCAAGTTTGACGTTAGCCGCCTCCGGAGCGACATCGAGAATCCCACCATACCCCATTGGCCCCCTGTAATTCAGGTTCTGGATGCAGGTGTCCGGCTGAAAGGTTTGAATAGACTGTCCAAATTCAGCTTCGGGAAGACTGATTTCCACGTCTTTTATCGTGTTGCCAAAGGCATTGCCACTTGATCGCCTGAAATGAACTGCTTTTGACGGATAGCGACCCTCAAGACCTTCTGGCTCATCATTTTGGTACGGGGTCTGTGCAATATGAGATATTGTCAACCCGGATATTGTGTTGCCACTACATCGCCGCTTCCCAACCCCTAACACAATCCCCTCATTTCTCGCAAACCCACTCGCGTGAATTCCTCGGAGGTTGCAGTTGGTGGCGCCAGCCATATACAGCCAGTGATCGGTTGCGGAGTTCGACAGCCAAAGATTTTCCAGTTCGCAATTCCGGCCGGCCAGGACGATGTTTGAGCGAACTGTATCATGTACATTGACATTTCTGACGAGGATGTTAGACGGCTTGCGGTCTTCCGGGACTTTAGATCCATCACCGTGAATTACTATGCCGTGGTGATGTGGTGAATACGGATACGGCGGCACGTCACGGTTGCCCGATTCGTTGCCATCGATCTCAAGATTCTCTATTGTGACGTTGCTTGTTTCCTCGCCGACGACGAGAGGGCTAACACGTATTTGTCCCCGCTCTCCGTTGACGCTGTCTCGTAACTTGAGAATAGTCGCTCCAGGACCTTCACCGACAAATCGAATATTTGAATGGAGCCGTATTCCGCCTAGCCAACCGTCTTCTGATGGCCCGATTTCATAGGTTCCTTGTTTCACATAGATCGTACCAGTTCTGAGATCATCGACTGCATTCTGAATTACGCGAGTTGCGTCTGTTCCACTGTACTTTTCTGATTCGGTCGCACCTTCGAGAGCCCTCACCTCACCGTCACGTTTGTAGATTATGTAAGAAGACGCGAGCCGATGGGATTTGACCGAAAGGGTGTGGGGTTCAAGATCCGCGCCACCTGAATTTGGACCGGAATGAGTATGCGACGGTATTGTAGATTGCGCATTGGTAGATGACTTCGTCGAAGACCGGGTGCCTTGCTGTCTATTGGATGTTTCTTTCGGGGTGTCCGACTCTCCACAACCGGCAAGACTGCTAACCATGGCGGTCACTACTCCGAGAAATGTCCGTCGTTCAGTCTGTTCAAATGCCATGAAGACGTGAAACGTGCCGGGTTGTATATCTGTTTGGAAATATAATATTTCCTAATTAATAGATCGATGGATTTGCAGCGTCTTCCTA
This sequence comes from Halobaculum roseum, assembly GCF_019880245.1. Taxonomy (NCBI): domain Archaea; kingdom Methanobacteriati; phylum Methanobacteriota; class Halobacteria; order Halobacteriales; family Haloferacaceae; genus Halobaculum; species Halobaculum roseum. The sequence continues at coordinate 147,129 of NZ_CP082287.1, read as the reverse complement.
TCGGCCAATCCACCCGCTCACTGACGAAACGAAAGGCAGTGTGCTTCTGAGTATATCTATCTATTCAGCACGCAGCTCCTGCCAGTTTACGAGGGTTTCAACAGAGCCGCAAGTCCGTGTTTTGAGAGGCATTCTCGGTCGCTGACGGTGACAGAGAACAGAGCCCTTTGCCTGTGTCAGTAAGATTGTTCGTCCAGAAATTCGAAATGAACTGGAGGAGATGTCCGGATGTTCGCTCGTCTCTTGTCTGAGATCGTTGTCGGGGGTTGTTGAAGCTACCCACGGCGCCTGAGTTGGGATCTCCGAGGTCTGTTAGTGTTGGTGACCGGTGGTGGTCGCAGCAGTCACCTCAGCTGTTGTTCGAGTAGCGGCGGATCTTTGCCTACGCCTGTGTACTGGATCACGCTACAGAGGGGGGTGGACAGAATTCAGACTATGGACCCAAATCACCCGGGTGGAGAGAATCACCCAGAAGCCGGACGGCGCTTGAGTCAAAAACAGCGCTCCGTAGCGATCCTCAGAGACTAATCAATACGGCCTTATAAAGAAACGTAGTTCTTCCAACTTTGTTTTCACCCACCCTCCTGGATAACCGCATGTTGGAATCACCCTTACACACCCTCCTGACACGGGGGTGGAATCATAGTTGGAAATTGGGTGCGGAGGTTCATATACCGATGCTGAGCTCTTCGGATCATGCTCGAGCTTGACGACTATCCAGAGGGCACTGAACAGCTTCTTGAGGCGTATCTCGATAAGGTTCCGAGTCTTACGGGGGAGGAATTCGAGACGGCTGAAGACTACCGATCAGCCTGCCCCAGCAAGTTGAACCTTGAGCTCGCAACCGAACTTGACTACGAGCAGGTTAGTTACCGGATGGGCGAACTTGCTTCTGACGGGATATTCGGAGTCCATTACGAAGAGATTGGCCGCGGTTCACCGCGGATTCACTACTACCCCAAAGAACCGCTTAGGGTGTACGTCAAAACGCAGACGCTGATGAAGGACCTCTTCGGAGAAATCCCAACTGAAGTCCGGACTCACCACCTCGAAACAGTGACAACCGAACTTGGACGGCTCCGACGAGATGTCCGAACGCTAACGATTAAAGCAGGTTTCCCACCCGAAAGTACGGGACACGGGTTTACCGATGAGGATCGTGATGAGGTGGAGCTCCGATGGGAGTAATCGAGTTCGACCAGTTCCCTCCTGGCACGAAGGAATTGGTCGCTGCAATCGCGGAGTGGAAGGCGCAAAAGTATGGAGATCTGAAACGGGGCGACACCGACTACCGAGTAACTCAAGAAGAATTCACACGGAGGGATCTGGCCAATGAAACCAGTCTCTCCTTCGAGCAGGTACGCTATCGGCTTCAGGTACTTCAGCGAGAAGGGTATGTGAAACAATGGAAAAGACCCGGTGAGCAAGGGTCGCCAGAGAAGATCTATATAATGACGCATAAACTTCAGTCGCATCTCCAAGACACGGAATTACAGACAGCACACGAGGTGTCGAATGTCCGGCCGCACGAACTGCACGAACTCGTAAGCGAAATCGTAATTATACGAGAAGAAATCGAGGAGTTTCGCCTCCGTGCAGGCCTCTCTCCCCACGAGAAAGCGACAACTGAGGAGAATCCAGACCGGTACTCACGTGAAGAACACGTGCGTGAACAGAAGCGGCGACGCCCATGGTAGATTGTTACCCAGGTGCTGAAACTCCGCTGTAGTCACAGAAATGAATCGCAAGGCTACCTAATCCCGGACGAACCGTTGGTATTGGTTCTCAGAAGACAGAAAAGCTTTGACATCCTCCCCGCCATGAAGGGCGAGGATTCCCGACCGCGATGGGATATTACGGTTCGCGGTTCCCGACCTGTTCTCGTGGGGCGAAACGGCCCTCACTACAGTCGAACAGGTGAACCGCTGGCTGTGCCAACCAGCCGTTATCCCTATCACCGCCGTCCGTGGCGAGACTCGGGAGTACCTTTTGTCGAATATTCTCCGCGCCGTTCACGTCAGCGTTCGCAACCGTCTCGCATTTCTCACACACGTACAGTCCACGTTCAACGCGCTGATTGTCGTCCGTATGACCGCACGCCGAACACGACGTCGAGGTGTCACGCTCCGCCACCAACTCCACGTCGATGCCCTCGGCTTCCGCCTTGTAGTCGAGCAGCGTCGTGAAGCGGTCGAACGCCCACCTGTGCAAGTCCAGATTGCCGTGGTCGCCCCAATTCCGCGGTTCGCCGTTCTCGTCGTCTTCTCGGATGCCCCCGAGGTCGCCAACGACAAGCGTACCAACACCTCGTTCGACACACTCCTCCACGATCGCTTTCGAGAGGGCGTGCAAGAAGTGCGTCCGGCGACCCGTTCGTTTCCGGTCAAGACGAGTGGCTTCACGGGAGGAAGAATCGTCGCACATGGCTTTCTTCTTCGTGAAGTAGTATTCGTCCTCTTTGAGTGCGCCACCCGGATACAACACCGATTCACCGCCGAACGAAACAGCGGCGACGTTGCAGATCCCGAGGTCAACACCAGCCACGCCGTCACCCGGCGGTTCCGGGTCAATGACGGCGCGACAGACGAATTGCAACCGCCACTCGTCGCGTTTGTAGACGGCGCGAACCTGTTGAATGTCCCACTCGGTCAAGTCAACATCCGGGCGCGTCTGGTACTCGCACAGGATGAAGTCCGAACGGTGTTCTTTGAGGTTACGGCCTTTCGAAAGGCGAACGCGGGTGAACTGTGCATCGTGCTTGAAGCCAGCCGTTTTGAACGACACGGTTGAACGTGGATGGGAATCTCCATGTTTCCGGTAGCCGGGCGGACGGGCACGGTCGTCGCCGTTCCGACGCTTGCCGAACCAGCCGGTGAACGCTTCAGCGAGTTCTTCGAGAACGCGCTGACTGGATTGCGAATGCAAGTCCGTGTAGCGTTCGTGGCCCTTGAGTTCGGCTTTGAGTTCCCCGTCATCGGGGATCTCGCCCGTTTCATCCCACCGTTGTTGTGCGTAGTAGCGACCGACGTTCCAGAGTTTTGAGGCGGCCCACCCGAGCTGGTCGAGGTCGCCACGAACCTGTCGCTGGTTCGTGATGGTAGCCTCGAAGGTTCGGACGATCCGACTCATTTCTAGCTTCATAACTGGTTATGAACAGCGTTTTATTAATGATGCCGATTGGCGTGGATATCCGGCCTTGCCATCGACGGTGGGTTGTGTAGGAATTGTCGGCTGTATCCCCGCCCTGAAGGGCGGGGTTTTAGCCTCGAAACTTCTATAACACAACCACCATGTCTGAAAGTTATGCCGACCTGTGGAAACTGCGAGAGTTTTGTCACGCAGCGGTACGTCGATGTCTTTGCGCCTAGTGGTGCAGAATCGGTTCGTGTCTGTCCAAATTGCGAAGATCTTGTTCGAGACGGCAATGGTGTCAGAGAAGCCCGAAGTACGAGGCAGTGAGGAGTCCAGCCTGAAGTGAACGTGAAATTTTGTGGGATGTGCAGCGGCTGCGGGCGGAAATTGAGGAGCTACGCGAGGAAGTCAATGACCAATAGCGATTAGGTCGCGTCCGAAATGGGTGGTCTCGGTGACACCCCTTTGTTCGCAACCAGAGAAGTGCTATCACACAGTGGGCCCCTGACCGTGCGCCAGCTGTGCCCACTCCGCCGGTGCAGTCCTCGCGGCTGCTTGGGGATCACAGACTGTCGGAAGCTTCGCTTCTCTCTTCGGTTTCGTCGGTATCATTCGCGATCAGGGGTGGGTCTGGTTTACCCATCAACAGTGGTTGTAGGGTAGTCGAAGCGAGTATCGCAGTTAATGTGGCGGGAACGGGTTCCCGTCATCGTCGTCTTCGCCGTCAACAGATTCCATGTCTGCGTCATCATCCTGCAGCTCGTCCAGTCGGTCGCTAAGTTTTTCCACGCGCTCATCTAGGCCGCCAACCGCGTCGAGCTCCTCACGTAACTGTTCGACCTCGGCTGCGAGCTCACGGAGGTGCTCAACGCGCACGTTGCCTGGGACCTCGCCGAGTACGCGGCGCATGGCAGTCGTTGAGCGCACGAACTCCACACCGGACATCGCGATATGGTAGTGATAAGACGGGGTTCCGTGTCCGTCGTCGACGCGGTGCGCGATAACCACGCCGTTGTCAACGAGCTTGTCTAGTCGATAACGGACGTCCTGTTTCGAGAGACCTGTCCAGTCGGCTATCTCCGCGCGGGTCGGGAAGTTGACTAACACGTCGTCGTTTGTTTCGATCTCGTCTTTGTTGTCGTAGGTGCCACCGAAGCTCGGGTCGAGTTTGTACAGTCCCACGAGGATCTTATCCGTGCCGTCAGGGTAGGACTCAACGGAGAGCATATCTCGGAGGTTCCATACTGATTACATAGGTGTTCGCGTCCAATTTCCACACCTGATTCCACCAGGTGGACAGGGTGGAATCCCGTACAGAATTCCACACGAGCATATAAACTCCGTATTGAATAACCCCCCAATACGGATTACGGAGTATAGGCCCAGACTCAGACGCCGGCTGGCTTGTCGCAGATCCATCCACCCTGCAATCGGTGAGTCGGTGTCCATCCGGTCAAGCGAGTATTTCTGCGCCCGCAGATAGGCGAGGTCCACCGCGACCTCGGGCGCATCATTAGGACGTTGCCTCAGCTACGAGCAGATCGCCAAGTGGGCGGTTCGAATCTCCCTGAAAACTGTCTGTGGACGGTACAGGCGTCTAACCCAGCCTATGGAACGGGATCGACTCACTCGGTGCTTGGTCTCCTGAAGGTGGAGTAACTTCTCAGACGCCGCAATCGGCAACGTCTCTTGGCTGAATCACTACCCAACATTTCGAAATTCGCTCGCGTCTGTTGGGTAGTTGAAAACGGTTGCAACGATCAGTATCAGAACTCCCTATCGTACACGCTGCGGTGGTGGCCGACCGTCAACATGTAGACGGTATTCCCCTCGCAGTCCCAGTCGGCGATCACTCGGTAGTCCCCGACACACAGTTTGAATACGTCTTTGCCGCTGAGACAAGAGATTGCGGTCTGTAAGGCTCTCGCCGTGAAACATAGCCAGCCGAACGCTTTTGCGGTTGTGGGAGAGAACTCTACATATGAGCACTGACACCGTCGGAAATGGCGAGCCGCCGTTGCCGGAGCGAATTTCGCTCACGCCGGCCGAAGATGGTGACGGATGGGTCGCTCGCGACGAAGACACGGGTATAGCGTCGCAAGGGCCGACCCGTGCGGTAGCGCTTGAGAACCTCGATGAGGCAGTCGCTGGGTACTACGGTGGGGGGACTGAGCCAACGCCGGAGGATCTCGCTGAACTTGGCATCGACCCCGACGCGAATTCGAGCGGCTCGCTCAGTGACTCGGACCTGTTCGAGTGACACGCCGAACGTTCTCCGGACGTGAGGTCGTGAAGGTGATGGTCAACAGCGGCATCTACGAGTGGGTTCGAACGAACGGTGACCACGCGATACTCCGCTGGGAGCCGCCAGCTGACCACGATGCCGACGCTCGGACTGTCCCCGTCCCACTACACGATGAACTCGACACGGGGACACTCCGTGCGATCGCTGAGCAGGCCGGCGCGCGGGATTTCACCGAGTTTTGTGAGTGGATCGACCGGAACTCATGAAGTCCGCTTCTGATGACCAAGATCGGTAGGCTGAGGGCTGCCCCCGCGGTTCTCACCGAAGACTTCCCCCTGTTACGCTGGATTCTCAACGATTCTGAACCAGATGGTCTTGGAATAGTAGTTGAGGTCCGTCTTCACGTACTGAAGCAGACGTACGTGAAAAACAGCCGAAAATACGGGAAATAGTTGCACCCCACGCCCCCAATAGCAGGTATGGGCCCGAAAACCGACGATCGTGGGCGAATCTACTTGCCGAAGGACATTCGCGAGCCTTTCGGCGAGCGATATCGCATCGTAGAGTTGCCCTCTCATGTTGCGTTGCTCCCCGTGGCAGATAATCCGCTTTCAGCGGTCGAAGACGCAGTTGGCGACTCGCTTTCGGGGACGCCCTCTGACGAACTGAAAGCGGAAGCTCGTCGAAAGGCGCGCGAGGAGATCGACGCCGAGCGCGAGGAGCACGACGGACGCGGCGACGAGGAGTAGGTCCCAATGTACGTCGAAAGCGATTTTCTGTTTGCGCTAACGAAGCCATCAGATTGGCTCAAGGCAGATGCCGAGGCTGCCCTCGAGGAGTATGACGTCCACACCTCACTCACGACCTACAACGGATTTCTGTTTCTCACCGCAACCGCATTCATCGACGAATACGGCCTGACACCGAACGAAGCGGTCCAGACAGGAAACGCCCACACTCGCAGCAAGCCGATCATCTCAACCGATAGAGCCTACGACGCCGTCGGCGTTGAGCTGGTACCTCTCGATACCGTCAACGACGTGGCAAATAGCGAGTGAGCGGTGAAAATAATACAACATCGGACCTATCCACTAATGTGACGGCGCTCGTGCCATCAGCTGGACAGACCGGGACCGTAGCCGTAGTTGTGCTATTCGTGCTCGTAGGTGCCGGGTTGACTGGCAGGATCTCTCATGAGAATTTTACGCTTCTGTTCGTGAGCATTTCCTTCTTAGCAGGCGGGTATATGTTGGGCATGTCCCTTGATGGTCCAAAGAGATCTTGAACAGTTGCGGCTGCCCTGACGAATATGGCCGAAATGAGAGCTCCCTGAGTCGGTGCCTGAAAACCCCGGAGCACGCGACAGGATATTCGAGGTAGTCATCACCCCACCGGACACACTTAGTGCCGGCCCACTCTACTGATTGCGAATGTATCGGAGATGGCACACAGCCCTGGTCGTCGCGGTCATCGTCGTTCTCGCGGGCTGTACTGGGGGAACACCGGGTGTCACGGATGGCGGTGGGTCACCGGTACCGTCCACATCTGACACACCCACAGCTGAGCAGACGCAACAGCCGGCGCCCGAGGGCACGATGGAGATTCACTTCATCAACGTGGGCCAGTCTGCGAGCACGCTCATCATCGGGCCCACAGGTGAGACGATGCTCATCGACACGGGCGACTTCCGTACTGACGGGGAACACGTCCTGTCGTATCTCAAGGAGCACGACATCGATCGGATCGACCACCTCGTCGTCACCCACAATGACGCGGACCATATCGGGGGCAACGCCGCGGTGATCGAATACCTCGAAACCGAAGGCGAGGGCGTCGGCGCCGTGTACGACCCCGGGATCGCCGCGAGCACGCAGACGTACGAGGCGTATCTCGACGCCGTTGAAGAGTACGATGTCACGCTGTATGAGGTCCGGGAGGGTGACGATCTTCCGTTCGAGGGCGTCGACACTCGCGTGCTCGGGCCTCCCGATCCCTATCTGGATGTCGACGGGCGCAACGAGAACGGGATCGTGCTCCACATGACGTTCGGCCAGACAAGCTTCCTCCACACCGGGGACGCCGAGGAGCGTCAAGAGGAGTACCTCGTTGAGGAGTACGGCGAGTCACTCAACGCGACCATCTTCAAGGCCGGCCACCACGGCAGCGACAGTAGCTCCAGCTCCGAGCTTCTTGATCTTGTCTCGCCAGAAGTAGCGGTGATCTCCAGCGCCTACGACTCGCAGTACGGTCACCCACATGAGGTCGTCCTGGAGCGGTTCGCCGAACGGTCGATCCCGACCTACTGGACGGCGACCCACGGCACGGTTGTCATGAAGACTAACGGCTCAGCGGTCACGGTCAAAACGCAAGCCCAAGCACCGACGGATCCGCTCGCGATTCGTGATGGTGACCCGGTCGAACCGGGCACGAGCACACCCCTCGAGCAGCGCGCTGTGATCACAGCTGTGGGCGGCAGCGTCCAGACAGTGACGCCGACCGCAACGTCGACACCGGCTATAACCGACGGCGGATCCGATCCCGGCGCGCTCGAGCTCGTCGAGGTGCACGCGGACGCCGAAGGGAACGATCGCGAGAACCTGAACGACGAGTACCTCGTCTTCGAGAACACCGGTGACACCGAGCTCGATCTCTCGGGGTGGACAGTCGAGGACGCCGCTGACCACATCTACACCGTTCCTGAGGGAACGACGCTCGAGCCCGGTGCGCAGATCACCGTACACACGGGGGGTGGCTCGGATACAACAACAGACCTCTACTGGGGAGCATCTGCACCAGTCTGGAACAATGGCGGGGATACAGTAACTGTCCGAACAGAGGATGAGACAATCGTGCTGCAGGAGGAGTACAACTGATGGCTGATGATACCGCCGACGTCCCGGACGGAAAGCACACAGCAGTGGTTGACCGCTTCGAGGGCGACCTCGCCGTTTTGGAGGTGACGACACCGGATGGGCTCCGTCAACTCGTCGTCGACGAGAGTGAGCTACCCGAGGATGGCCGCCACCAGGATGCCGTCCTCGAGGTGACCGTTAAGTCACAGGAACTGGTCGGTGCCGTGTACAACGAGCGGGAGACGGAATCGCGGGCCGAAGGGGCACAAGATCGGTTCGACCAGCTTTCGAACCGGCTTGGGTCTGACACTACGGACGACCACTAGAGTGGCTGGGACACGACGATCCCACAACGGTAATATTAGCGCAAGTTAGATGCGGATCTAACTATCCCAGAGTTTGACGCTGCAGACACGAAGGCGGCCTCGAACCGGGGGAAGAGCGCCGCCGCGATCGCGAGCGCGGTTCGAGAGCTCGGCCTCCCCGATCGAGTTGGCGAAGCAGCGAGTGACCAACTTGTCGTCGCGAATGAGCACGATCTACTCCGTGGCCGTGGTGTTCGACCCTTCGCTGCCGCCGCGCTCCGGATCGAGAGCATCGCGGCCGGGCTCCCGCGGCCATTGTGTCGGATCGCAGCTACTCTCAATGTCGACGAACTCGCTGCTCGAGAGGCGGTCAAGCAACTGCAGGGCACGGGTGAGGTACCGTTGATGCTCACAGATGTTGAGATCGTCCTCATTCAGCTTTGTTTCGAAGCAGATCCACCCGACTCAGTGGCAACGGAGGCGTTCGCCTGTCTTGAAGCACTCGAGGATTCGGGCAAAACGATCAATCGCTCGCGAGCAGGAATCGCTGCTGCGTGTCTCGTCTACGCGTACGGGCTCGTCGATCTCGCGTCATCGCCAACGCAGGAGGAAATCGCTGCAATGGCGGGGACAACGCCCATGACAACGTACACACGTCGCAACGAGTTGGAAGCTGTCCTCGAGGCGGAGTGACGTTGACCTGAGATGGCGCGTGCAGCACCCCTTACGACTCGTCGAGTGACCCGATCGCTTGGTTCCTATCGGGTGCATCGACGTCGGGCTCGGAGCGCCACTGCCAGTAGGCATACTCGTACCCATCTTGTGGTTCCTTGATCGAGATGTACGCACGATCGGGAACGCCCTCGTAGTCGGAGGGGTCAGCTGAGTACCCCGCAGCTTCGACGCGACGACGAAATTCCTCCTGGTAATCACCGTCGAGTCCGGTGGTCGTTTTGTGGTCTGCGAGCTCGGCCGACCAGGCCGCGATATCGCGGAGAAGGTCTGCCGGCTGCCGTTTGAGTGGGTCGACGACGTACGCGGGCGCATCCTCGGGCGGTGCCGGTGGTGACTCCCCGGGCATAATTACCCCACGATTCTAATTATGGGGTATTATGAGTATCGGCCGGCCTGATGAGTTCGTGCCCCGAAAATCCGGAACCGGCTACTAGTGGTAAGGTTCGGATGATAGATACAGAGCGCGTATTCGGTAGTGTTCAGATAAGCTGGTTCCATGCGAAGGCGAACGCTTGAAGCCAATGTTCGACGGTATCTGCTTCGGCATGGCTGAAACGTTTGAGAACTGGTTTGTTCGACGTTTTAGTTCTCGAAAGACACATTCGACGCTGTTCCGAGTACCGTGTTTCTCGTATCTGTACTCGAGGCTGTGACAGTGGAGAGCTGCTTGCAGCCACGGTGCAGAATCGACGAGAAAGAGCGCATCATCGACGAGATGTTTCTCGCGAAGTTCGGCGAGAAACATCTCGATAATCGCTTGATTTCTCGTCGGAGAGAGCTTAACGTGCAGCAAGCGGTTCGTGTCGGGATCGACAGCTGCGTACAGCCAGAACCGTTCGTCGTTGAGTTGGATCACGGTCTCGTCAACCGCGACGTGATCCGGGTTCGCACCGTCGAGGGGCTGTAGATCTGCGTTCTGCACCCAGTTGTGAACAGTTGATCGACAGCGCTTGACACCCAATGTATCGAGAATCAAAACTGTATCCGAAAGTGATAGTACAGCCAGATGGAGTCGGATACCGGGCTTCATCGCGGGCTCGGGTGTCGCCACGCTCGAAAATCAGGGTCTCTTCGTCGGTCACTGGTCGTCCTCGACGCTCGGGTGAGGTTCCTCGGGTGCGTGCTCGCGCCACGCTTCCTTGTCTTCTTCGCCGAATTGTTCGTTGAACAGCGCTGTCACTCGCTCGTAGCCACTATATCCTTCGAGGCGTTCGGCGTCATCGGTCACCGCCCAGTACGTCGCCTTGTGCTCAACGAGGTCACGGCCCTTCAATCGCGACAGAGCGGTGCTAACCGCGCCCTCGTCGACGCCAATCTGGGAGGCGATTTCGTGGGCCTTGAACGCACGTTCCTCGTTGGCGACGAGGAACCCCAGTACCTGATCTGGGACAGAAAGATCCACGAGCTCGTCCTCGCTTGTGTTCTCGAAGGTGTCTCGGTCGATGGATATCGTTGAATGTGGATACGGTATGTACTGTAAAGAATGTTAGGAGTGAAAGCTACGAAAATACTGGGGTTTAATTCTCTGTTGACCATGGAGCGGTTCGAGGATCGCATGTATTGAGAAGACCAGCCTCAACTTCTGTAGAGCAGGTTGGACTCCATAGATTCTACATTTTGAGGCACTCGCAACGATAATCGGGGGGAAGGTTTGTGGCAATTACACTCAGACGATCACTTCATCTCATTTTCATTTCAATATTGAATAACTTCTTCTACCCAGAGAATGAAGACACCAATCCAGTAGCCCAAAGGGGCTCTTTACACAATGTACAAACAATCAGTATGACACGCAAGAAGTTTCAGGCAGATCTCTCGATCGCGGGAGTTGTCCTCGCTGCTGGGTCAAGTCAACGGTTCGAAAAAGGAAATAAGCTACTATGGCATCTTCACGAAGAACCGATAGTGGCTCATGCGACCCGGACGCTGGTTAACAGTGACATAGATACCATCGTCGTAGTTACTGGACACGACGCTGCGCGCGTAACGACCGCAGTTTGTGATTTACCCGTTAGCGTTGCATACAACCGGGAACACGATGCTGGGCAGTCGACATCTGTCGCCGCCGGAATTGATGCGATCCCAGAAGATATCGATGCTGTTGTCTTCGTGCTGGCAGACATGCCGTTCATCGATACTGAAACTGTTGATACACTCGTTCAATTCTATCGAACTAAAGACGTAACAGCGGTCGCGGCTGGGTACGGAGGTCAACGGGGCCACCCCGTCTTATTCGACGTGAATCACTTCAGGAGGCTTGCTTCCGTCGAGGGTGATATCGGCGGCCGCCAGGTCTTCGAGGAGGCCGCACACTCAATTATCGTTGATGTGGATGATCCTGGCGTAATACGCGATATTGACGAAATGGACGATATCAATAGATGATTTGTCCAAGTTTGAGATCAATCAGATCGTGGTGACTCGATTATACCCGTCGTTAACTGCAGCGGCGTCCCCCGGCAATAGGGCGACAACGAGGTAATCCGTATACTCCTTGAAGTACTCCACGACAGCCGCGATGCGGTCGGCATCAATGGCCTCTAACGAATCAAGGAGCATGAACGGAACCAGTTCATGAACATCATGAACAAGGTAACCCGCGAGCGCAAAAACGAGGCCGGTCACTTCTCGTTCACTCTCGGAGAGGTGAGACACGGTGTCTTCGTAAGCTGTTCCCTCAGCTGTTGTTCGGACAACGTGTAGATCAAATTGCGTTTCTGACGTCCCACGCCGGGTCTCGCCTTCACCCAGCGAGCGCCGTTCAATCCAGATGCGTTCGATGTTCTCGTATCCGAGTCGATCAATGAGCTGTTCCATATGGTCATTGAAGCCCGTTACAGCCTGGCGCTCTAAGTCCTCGATTCGGGTGCGGAGTTCTGCAAGCCGCTGGTTCACCGTCTCCCGCTCAGCTTCGAGTTCCGGAATCTCTGCGACAGCCTCCTCCACCTCCTCAATACGGTCATCTATCTCAGACAACTCTGATTTGAGTCGTTCGATGGTGACCTCGAGCTCGGTCTCGCGTCTATTGAGTTCGAGAACCCTCTCATTGTCATCAGGCTCCAGAGACTCAACGGCGCGCTCGGCCTCTTGGACGCGATCCCGAAGGGTAGCCCGCTCGTCTTGGAGTTCATCGATCGTCGTCCGGTTTTGGCTGAGTCGCTCCTCGATCTGCTGGAGTTGCTGATCGATCTGTTCACGCCGCTGCTGATGTTTTTCCATCCGTCGCTTCCGGTCTTGTAGCTCATCTAACTCCGCGGAAATCTCACGACGCTCTTCCATCTTTTCCCGACGTAGGGCGCGCAGGTCAGACAACCGCTCCTCGATCTCCTCGCGATCGACAACGGACCCGCAGGTCCAACACTGTAACCCTGGTTCCTCAAGAAGCTGATCTGTGGGATCCTCCGTTTCGGCGACGAGGGCATCCCGGAGGTCCGAATCCGCGTCATCGAGTAGCTCATTGTTGAACTGTACGATGTTCTGAATACGATCTACGAGCGATCCAAGTGACCGTCGACGTTCTTGCAGCTCGCCCGTTTTACGACCGATTTCACTGATCTCTTCGAACGAGGTTGGAAATTCCTCTCGCTCCTCTCGAAGTTCGGATCGTTCGTTCTCTAGCGCTTCAAGCTGTTCCCGTTCGTCCTCGATACGGTCGGAAATATTCGACAACCGTTCGCGTGCTTCTTCAAGCTCAGTTAAAGCCTCTTGATGTTCCTCCTGGCGTTTTTGCATCTCGTCAACGGCAGTGTCAGCCTCGGTAATCTCTTCTCGGACGTCCTCCAATGCAGACCGCTTATCCGTCAAGGTGGACTGGATTTCCCGACGCTCTGACTGGAGTGACGTGAGCTCAGACTTGCGTCCTTTGAGTTCTTCGATCCGCTCGTCGATCTCCGCCCGCCGGGATTCTGTGTTCTCGATCTCCTGTTCGATACTTTTTGTATCAACTGGGTCCATGATAACCTCCCGGAGATCATCCCCCCGCGCGACACTCCGCCGGGCTTCATTCGACTCAAGCAAGAACGCAAAGCGGTCCGCAAGCGTCGGATCATCCAAGTACGGGTCGCCCCCGAAAGTTGTGGTGCCGTCTTTACGTTCAAGAGTTCGAGTATACGTCTCAGGGCCTATCTCGAGTTCGACGATGCCCCTCTTGGCGTCTCCCTTGAGCGATACATCCGTACTTCCTAATGCAGCCATGATCGCTCGGAGGAACGAGGTTCGATTCGTCGCATTCCGGCCTTCAAGAACATTGACACCCGGGACGAGGGAGACTGTAGTCTCCTGTATCCCGCCAATCTGCTCAACGTGGAGGGTCGAGCCGACTTCGACCGGTGCGTCCGATTCCATATTACAGGTTAACAGTGACGCGTCTAAAACTCTAGCCTTTGTGAACCGTCGGTCAGCGTCGGCAGTCACAGCCACCTCGCTCAATGAGGTCGATTGAGTCATGTAGTGTGCCGCACGATTCACACGTAACTCGAACGTTGACCAGAACCTCGAATTCGCCGATGTCCAGCTTGTTACCGTCACGAAGTCTTTTGATCGAATCTTCGACCACTGCCTCCGTGCGATGTTGAATCGACCCAACCCGGTCGAGCTCATGCTCTTTTGAAAGGACATTCTTCTCTTTTTCCGCGTCGAGACAGTTTCGCAGATGCCGATATATCGTTTGATGGGAGCAGAACTTATCCATCGCTTTTTCAACGTTCACTCCCTCACGCTCAAGCGAAGACTTTGCTTCTAGCTGGACCGCTTCCAGCCGATTCTTGTCCGTGAGTAGACTGTGTAGATTCTCGACTCGCCCCTCAACAAGATCCACGTCAGCGGCCCTAAGTTCTGCGCGAAGAATTCGTTGATTGAACCGGTCCGCGAGGGAACGTACGCTCGTTCCAGATTCTCCTCTATCTCCAACCCACCGTTCGACTAGTTCCGAATGGATGCCGTCGAACCCGTATTCCGTCGCAACAGTTCCCACCTTGCAGCGACAAGGGGGTGCGTCCGCTGAATCTTCCATACATTGTGTTACAAACGTACTTGTGTAACTCTTTCTGTTCACTCCCGAAGAGTTAAATAGAGAATCCAGGTATGTGCTACCGTAGCACCATGAAGATCAACGGCGAACAGACGGTCGGTCAGCAACGCGAACAGCTATGGGATACGATCCTTGAATCAGAGACACTTGAGGCGACGATCCCCGGCGCAAAAGAATTGAGCCGCGATGGCGACCACTACGACGGCACTCTGGAACGGGGGTTGGCTGGTATTTCACTTACTCTCAGTGCGGATGTGGACGTTACAGAGAAGGAACAGCCTGCGTGGCTAGAGTGCGATATCGAAGGGGTGGATAACCGTATCAATAGTCGTGTCAACGGGACTGCAGAGGTTGAGTTTGAAGAGGGAGACGATGGGACGACAGTGATTGTCTACGACACGGAGTTTGAGTTTTCGGGCAAACTCGCCTCGCTTGGGTCTCGTATCATCAAACGGAAGGTGAACAGCGATCTAAACACGTTCTTTTCGAATCTTGAAGAGTACGTAGACGAAGAAGAACAACCTGTGTGACTCAACAGGTCTGACTGTTGCTCAAAATTCATCCTGATCAATCCCGATCTAAGAGAAACATTTATTATAATCACTTCGGCACTGTATGACGCACCATGTCACAATGGTCGTTAGCAAGTACCTTAGAGAGTGGTCCAGGATTCCGGGAAGGGATCGCTGAATTCGGTTCCCATCTCGATTTGAGCAAATTTGGGTCGGGGCTCACCGCGGCGGTGTTTGGCTGTACGGGGCCAGCACTCATCATCCTCAACGCCGCGAATGAGGGAGGGTTGACTAACGCACAGGCAGTGTCATGGCTGTTTGGCATCTACGTCCTCGGCGGACTGCTGACGCTTGGGATGGCGTTGTACTACAAACAGCCAATCGTCGGTGCGTGGACAATTCCTGGTGCGGTGATGGTCGGCATCGTCCTCGCTGACTTTAATTTCGCACAGGCAGCGGGTGCGTATCTCGTGTCCGGTATTCTGGTGTTCTTGATAGGGATATCCGGTAAGTTCCGCGATCTCGTTGAATTCATCCCTCAACCGATCATCATGGGGATGATCGCCGGCGTGCTAATCGAGTTCACCATAGGGATTATTACCGCCGTACAGAACGCACCATTGATCGCCGGTGTGGGGCTCATCGGCTTCCTCCTCTTTCATCGATTTGTTCCGAAGATACCCGGGATCGTCGGAGCAATCGGTCTTGGAACTGGAGCCGCAATCTGGCAGGGTTCAACTGCATTGACGAGCATCTCTATCTCGATCGCTCAGCCGATACTCGTTACTCCAGTGATCTCACTGGAGTCGATCATAACGATCGCGATCCCGTTGACCGTGATGGTGATCGGTGCCGAGAACATGCAGGCTATCGGCGTCCTGCAGGTCGAGGATTACGATCCACCGATCAACTCAATGCTTGTGTTTAGCGGGATCGGAGGGATGCTCGCGAGCTTTGTTGGTGGGCACAACGCGAACATCGCCGGGCCGATGACAGCTATTACGAGCAGCGAAGAAGCGGGAGAAGACCGTGAGGGTCGATATGTCGCATCAGTTATTGCTGGCGTGCTGTTTGGCGCGTTCGGCTTCGTCGCTGCAGCGGCAACATCGATCGTCAACGCTGTTCCGGGTACACTCATCTCGCTTCTGGCGGGTGTAGCTATGATCGGGGTGCTGATTAGCGCGTTCGAGGGGTCATGGGTGAGCACCAGTCGGTACCAGTACGGGACGTTCTTCGCGCTCATCATAGGAATGTCCGGTCTCTCGCTGTTCGACATCGGGGCCCCCTTCTGGTCGCTGATTGGTGGAGTACTGGTGTCGCTCATATTAGAAACGGAGGATTGGCGTGAACTCTTCGGTGAGGACTCGGTTCCGGACTCCTCGCCGACTGTCGATGACTGAACGATTTCGGCTGCGGCAACCTTACCAGTAGGTATAAGCCCAGTCGACGTTCAGTTTGGGGTATGATATCGAGCGACTCCGAGGTCGTCGAACGACTCGTCTCGGGAGCAGTCGACACCCACATGCACACCGCGCCGGGCGCGTTCCCCAGGCACGATACTGATTTTTCTGCTGCTCGATCGGCCGAGGACCACGGAATGCGGGCGATCGTCACCAAGAACCATCACTTTGAGACTGCCTCACGTGCTCAGATAGTCCGCGAAGAGCTTGGATTCGAGATGTTAGGAGGGATCACGCTCAACGAGTGGGTCGGCGGGCTAAACCACCACGCGGTTGACGGTGCTGCGAACTTCGACGCTGATATCGTGTGGATGCCTACGATCACAGCGGCCAACCATCTCGAGAACGCTGCCGTCCAGATGTTCGAGACCGAAGAGGAGGAAAAGGGGGGCATTTCCGTTCTCAATGATAGCGGCGAGCTTACCGACGAGACGCTAACAGTGCTTGATCGCATCGCCGCCCATGAGATGGTCATCGGTCTCTCGCATCTCAGCCCCACAGAGTCGATCGAGCTCGTAGAGGAGGCCGTCGATCGAGGTGTCGAGGAGTTCCTCGTCCAGCACCCACACGCCAACTTCCTGAACTACACCCATGATCAAATGCGGACTATCACAGATCTCGGGGCTACCCTTGAGTTCCATTATATCTGCACAACGGAAATGATGGGGAACGCGGCCACAGTCCAAGACTACGTCGACGCGGTCGACATCGTTGGGCCTGAAAACGCTGTGATGGCGACAGATGGTGGGGCGACCGCCAATCCACCGGCAATTGAGCAGTTCAAGTCCTTTGTCGCAGCTATGTTGGATGCCGGCGTTTCTGAAGCTTCAATTGAGACGATGATAGTCGATAATCCGAGGCGAATATTCGATTTGGACTGATCAGAGTGAACTATGCCATGACCGACACCCATTTGTAAGACGCCGGGAACCGGTTTTATGCGTATGTCGGAGAATGTAGACCAGCAGATGGAGGAGTACTTTGAGACGATGCCGTTCCTCAATCGGATTGGCATCGAAGAAGCGACGGTGAAAGATGGGGTGGCCGAATTCCGAGTCCCCTATGAGGAAGGGATCACGAATCATACTGTTGTTCACGGCGGCGTCATGGCTACACTTGTCGACGCCACCGTGGCAGGCGCGATCCATAGCGACGCAGAAGCCACCCTCGACGAGATGGAGCCACTAACGATCAATATGGACGTCAACTATCACGCCCCTGTAACAGAGGGCGAGATCGTCGCTCGTGCGGAACTCGTCCAGCGAGGAGGGACAATCGCAGTCGGTGAGGCTGAGATCCACAATGAAGGTGAACTTGCCGTGTCGGGTCGCGCGACCTACTTCCAGAAGTGGGAATAGGGTTCACTCTGAGCAACCAGCAGAACACTTTTACCGAAAGTTGCCAAGATATTCATTAATCATGAACATGGGAGAGGCTTTCGAACGGACGGCAGAGCGAACGCCGGACGCAGTCGGACTTGTTGATCCGGAATCGGACGTCCGATACACCTATCGAGAATGGTTTGACGAGAGCGTCGAACTAGCAGCAGCGCTGCAAAAACACAGTATCGGAACTGGTGATCGTGTCGCCGCAGCGATGCGGAACCGAGCCGAACTGGCCACGTTATACACAGCGACTCAACTGATCGGTGCAGTGTTTGTTCCGTACAACTTCCGCGTCTCGCCGGAGGAACTATCGTACCTACTCGAGAGCGCGGCGCCGGATGTACTTGTTGTCGCTGATGAGGTTACGGAGACCGTCAAATCGATGACTCACGAGTTTGACGCAGACCTCATCACAGTCGACTCGGATGTGCCCGGTGCGATGACTTACAGGTCACTTCGTGACACGGGCCGTAACTCTAAGTTCGAACCGACGTATGTGGACGCGACCAAACCGAGCCTAATTCTTCACACTGGTGGCACGACTGGAGACCCAAAAGGCGTCCCAAGAAGCCATGAGAACACACATGCGGCCGCGACAGCTCATGCGATTCAGAATTCCTGGTCGCTCGGTGAGTCGACGCTCGGCCTAATGTCGTTGTCGCACACTATGGGTATCCACACCCTTGCAACGACGATCCTCCTCGGTGGTAAGTGGATCTGTCAATGCCGGTTCTCAGCTGGTGAGACTGCCGATCTGATCGAAACAGAAGAGATCACGAGTCTCTATCTGGTTCCAACAGTGTTCCACGACCTCCTGCAGTCGGACATCGCGTCGGAGTCAGATCTTTCCTCGGTCGCGCACGTGACATACGCTGGATCCAACATGGGTCCAGCAACCGTTCGCGAAATTCAGGCCCAGTTCGATCCTGAGACCTTTGTTAACCACTACGGCAGCACGGAGGTGTACACGCACGCTATCTGTGACTTGGTGTCCAAGAAGCCGAATTGCGTGGGATATGCCGGGATCAACACTACGGTTCGTGTCGTCGAACCAAGTGACTACGGTGGTCCGAATCCGACCGCGACCGTCGGCCGCGAGTCGCTCGGCGAGATTATTGTTGACGCGACCTCTCCGGAGGCGTTCGACGGATACCTCACAGAAAATAGAGATGACGATGTTCTCGTCGACGGCTGGTTCTTCACGGGGGATTTGGGATACCGGGATGAAGACGGTGACTTGTTCTTCGTTGGCCGTGTCGACGACATGATCATCAGCGGCGGCGAAAACATCTACCCAATCGAAGTCGAAACGGTCTTGGAAGGACATGAGGCTGTCGCGGAGGCCGCAGTCGTCGGACGACCCAGTGAACGGTGGAACCAGGCGGTCACCGCATTTGTTACCCTCGCTAACGATCCCGAGGTGGTCAATTACGAGGAGATTGTCAATGCCCTTGACGAACACTGTCGGAACAGCGCCGACCTGGCCAACTTCAAACGGCCGCGAAAGTACTTCTTCATCGATTCGTTCACCAAGAGTAACGTCGGGAAAATACTGCGGAAAGAGTTACAACAACGGGAGCTAGATGTTGACGTGCATCACGTAGTCGATGTTTGACGTGACGGACGCCACATGTATCCACGCAAGTTCGAACACGTTTCGGTGCGGACCGTCGAAGAAGCTCTCGACGCGCTCGAAACGTACGACGATGCGGAACTGCTCGCGGGGGGGCAAAGTCTCGTGCCACTCCAGAAAACGAGGTTTGCCTCGCCGGACTACCTCATCGACATCACGGACATCGAAGAACTTCGGTATGTCGAGGAGGATGAAAACGAAGTACGAATCGGTGCGCTAGCGAAACACACCGATATCCAGCAAGCCAATCCGATTCAGGACCACGTTCGGCTGTTCAGCGAGTGTATCGGAGAGATCGCCGACTGGCCCGTTAGGAACCAGGGCACGTTCGGCGGAACGCTCGCCGAAGCAGATCCCTCCGGAGATTACCTTCCAGTTATGAAGGTGTTGAACCCTACGATTGAGTTGACCGGACCGGAGGGTAACCGGGAGGTCCCCTTCGAGGAATTCTACTTCGGGATGTTCACCGTCGACATGGATGACGAGGAGATCCTGACCGGCGCACGGTTACCGAAACTCCAATCGCTCGTTCCAGATGCTGTAGCTGTTGGGAGTGCGTACGAAAAACACGCCGAGCGATCGGGAGATTACGCCCTTGTGGGTGTCGCGATAGTTGTGGGAGTTGACACAGACGGACTCGTGACAGAGGCAAGGGTAAGCGTTGGCGCTGTCGGACCCCTTGTCCGCGTGACCGACGCAGAGTCGGTCGTCAAAGGAACGACGCTTGACGAGGACGCGCTCAACGCAGCAGCGACGGCTGTAGAGAAGACAGTTCAACCGGATGAGGAGGGCTCCGAAGGGGAGTACAAGGAAGCAATGGCAGGAGAGTTCGCGAAGCGTGCGCTGAGCAGTGCTTACGATCGAGCAACGGAGGAGCTATGACCGACGACACACCAACAACGACTGTATCGGTGACAATCAACGGGGAAGAGTACGTCCGGGAGACGGAAGATCGGCGACTTCTCGTTCATTTCCTACGTGAAGAGGTGGGACTGACAGGAACGCATCAGGGCTGCGTTGTCGGCAAGTGCGGTGCGTGTACCGTTTTACATAACGGTGTTCCCAAGAAGTCCTGTATGCTGTACGCCGCCGCGGTCGATGAAGACGAAATCACGACCGTCGAGGGACTTGCAAAACGCGCAGAAATGAACGGGGTCGCCATGAAAACCCGTGAAGGAACGACGTTCCACCCGCTCCAAATGGGATTTAAGCAGAACCATGGCCTCCAGTGCGGATTCTGCACACCCGGGTTCCTTATGACAGCCACAGCTCTGCTTCGAGAGAATCCAGATCCAACCCGAGAGGAAATAAAGTCCGCTATCTCAGGGAATATCTGTCGGTGCACGGGCTACACCTCGATCGTCGACAGTATCGAGTGGGCTGCGGCCCGACTTCGCGAGGATGAACCAGCGGTAGCCGACGGAGGGATCGACTCAACCCCCTGTGAAGGGTGTAACTGTGAAATCGCAGACGATGTCGAGGGAAACGATGAGTAACGCCCTCGACCGCCAAGAGGAATCGGAGGCGGATGCTGACTCGACCGCGGTCGGAGAACCCATGGGTCGTCGTGAAGATGACCGCCTCCTACGCGGCGAAGGAAAGTATATGGACGACTTTGAGCCGACTTCGAATCTCCATCACGTGGCCTTCCTCCGGTCTCCGGTTGCTCACGGCGAGATCGACGATATCGATACCACGGCCGCAGAACGCCGTGAAGATGTGACGTGTGTCCTTACGGGCGCAGACATCGCAGAGCAGATGGATCCCTTCGCAGTCGGTGTCCAGAATCCGCCCGAGTACTACCCGCTAGCTGTTGATAAGGTCAGATACGACGGCGAGCCTGTGGCAATGGTTGTAGCGACGACCAAGTACGGTGCGACCGACGCGCTGGAAGATATTGTCGTCGACTATACGCGACTGGATCCGGTTACCGACGAACTCGAAGCACTGGACGACGATTCTCCTCAGATCCATCCCAGTGGAAATTGCGCCAACTACCGCGAATTGGAGTACGGTCCTGTTGACGAAGCCTTCGAACGTGCGGACCACGTTGTCGAACGAGAGTTCGAATTCCCCCGATATACGAGTGCGCCAATGGAGACGTACGGAGTCATTGCCGAGTACGACACAGCTCGTGACGGCGCGACTGTGTGGTCAAACTTCCAAGGCCCATTCACAATGCATCCTGTTGTTGCGGGCGCATTGGGGATGTCAGAGGCGGATCTACAGTTCAAGGTACCATCCGACAGTGGAGGAAGTTTCGGTGTCAAGGCGCATATTTACCCCTACATCGCGGCAGCAGTGATAGCCTCACGCGAGGCCGGTGCACCAGTCAAGTGGATCGAAAGTCGAAGAGAGCACCTTCAGGCAAGCGCGTGTCACACGGATCGGACTCAACGTATGCGTGGCGCGGTATCCGAGGAGGGCGATATCCTAGGCGTCTGGGTCGACCTCTACGACAACTTTGGAGCATACGTTCGTGCTCCAGAGCCAGGTAACACGTTCCGTCCGCTCGGGAATTACGTGAATGCGTACGACTTCGACGCTTTCGGTGGGGAATTCCGCGCGGTTCAGACGAACAAATGCCCAGCTGGGCTAAATCGGGGTTACGGCTGTCACCAGTACTACTTCGGTCTTGAAAGACTCATAGACTGCATGGCTGATGTCGTCGGCATGGACCCGACTGCGTTCCGCGAACGGAACTTTATCGACGAAGATGAGTTCCCATATCGGACACCGACAGGCGGAGAGTATGACAGCGGACGCTACAGCAAAGCACTCCAACGGGCGAAAGAACTCTTCGAGTACGAGGACTATCTCGGCCGGCGTGACCGGGCACGAGCGAACAACCGGTACATAGGAATCGGTTGTGCGGCGATCATCGACCCGTCGGCCTCTAATATGGGATACGTTTCGGTGGCCCTCCCGCCGGAAGAGCGTGAGAAGGGGCACCCCAAGTCGGGTGCCGTCAGTGCTGTCACGATGATGGTGCAACCCGACGCGAGTATAGTGGTCGAACTCGATTCCGCTCCGAGCGGACAGGGACACGAGACGACCGCCTCCCAAATCGCGGCTGATGAACTAGGAGTCGACCCGGAAGCAATCACCGTCGTTTCGGGCATGGACACAAGCGAGAAAGCGTGGAGCGTCTCATCGGGAAGTTACTCCTCACGATTCGCCACGGTCGGTCACAGCGCTGTCAAGAACGCGAGCGAGCAAATCGCCGAACAGATGCGACGTATCGCGGCCGTAATATTGGATGTCGATCCCGTGATGATATCATTAGAAGACGGTCGTGCACACGGGCCCGACGGTGGCGCGATATCTATCAGAGAGATCGCGGGGACGGCTCACTGGAATCCATCGAAACTCCCGGACAATATCGAACCCGGCCTCCGAACCCAGCACACGTTCAGCATGGACGACTCAAGGCCGATTGACGAAGATGATCGGATCAACTCTTCAGGTTCATACGGATATGGGGTGCAACTCGTTGCAGTCGAGGTGAACAAGACAACCGGCGAAATAGACATCCTCGATTACGTCGCAGTTCACGACTGCGGAACGATCGTTAATCCCAAGATCGTAGATGGCCAAGTGGAAGGAGGGATCTTCCACGGGTTAGCAGGGAGTCTCTATGAGGAGCTTAGATATGACGACAGTGGGACACTCCAAACGGACACATTCATGGATTACGCCGTCCCGACCGCAAAGGAGGCGCCGGACGTAACGACTGACCACATCGAAACCCCGTCCCCGAAGACACCGATGGGATCGAAGGGAACCGGGGAGGCGGGAACTGAGGGTGCGCCCGCAGCCATCGCGAACGCCGTCAACGACGCGCTCGATCCGCTTGGCGTGGAAATCACATCGCTCCCGCTCAAACCACCTCGCGTGTGGTCGCTCATCGAAGAAGCAGAGGGCGAGAAGAGCAGCGACTGACCGAGGAAGACGATTCAGTGGGTTATCTAATTTGGAACAAGCGTATGTCTGTAACACAAGTTGTATTTCAGCGGAATGTTTTTAATGGACTCCCTCGTGTGAATCATCAACGTCGTGCGAGAGTCAAGCATGCACATGGGAAGAGTCTTTCAGCGATCAGTCGAACGGAATCCAAATCGAACCGCTGTCGTCGATCCCGATGAGGGTGTCGAGTACGACTACAACGATTGGAACGAGCGTGTCGATCAACTAGTAGAGGGATTGGAAGACCTCGGCGTCGGTCCTGGCGATCGCGTGGCCGTGGTTATGCAACCACGTGTTCAAGCGGGAACGATCTACTGGGCGGTGCAGAAGATCGGTGCGGTGTTCGTACCTTTCAATATTCGGGCGGCTGCCGACGAGTTGACGTTCCTAGTGGATAATACAGATCCGGATGTGATCATCTACTCCGAGATCGGCCGTGAGGCGATCGACGGAGCACACGAATCGTTTGATTCGGATATCAACCTCGTCTACATTGACGAGGATATTCCAACGTACGCTTCGCCCTACGAGTCCGTGCTGGCTGAAGATGCGGAGCCGCATGAACCGGCTTCGGTCGAACCGGATACGACGAGCATCATTCTACACACGAGCGGTACAACAGGCCAGCCAAAGGGTGTTCCGCGAACGCACACGAACACGTACACTGCGGCGAAGGCACATGCGATTCAGTCACAGTGGGTCGACGGGGAGCGGACGCTTGGGCTTATGCCGATATACCATACCATGGGGATTCGGTCACTCGTCACAACCATGATCCTCAGCGGCACGTGGGTAGCTCAACGTTCGTTCTCACCTGAACAAACCGCTGATCTGATCGAGTCAGAGGAGTTGACGAGTCTTTATCTGGTCCCAACAGTGTTCCACGACCTGGTAAAATCCGAGGCCATCGAGGGTACGGACACATCCAGCGTCGAGCGGTTGGGATACGCCGGCACTCCGATGACCAAATCCGTTGAGGCCCAAGTGAGGAACACGTTTGAACCAAGCGTCTTCGTCAATCACTATGGTAGTACAGAGGTGTACACCTATAGTGTCTGTTCGTGGATCGACGAAAAATCAGGATCAGCTGGCCGCGCAGGGATCAACACGCGAGTACGCGTTGTAGACGCAAAGCGCGACGAGGCAGTCGATCCGGAACGTACCGTTGACCCGGGAACGCTCGGCGAGATTATCGTCGATGCAACCTCTCCGGAGGCGTTCGACGGATACCTTGATCGCCCAGATGCAACCGAGCAGGCGTTTGTGGATGACTGGTACTTCACCGGGGACCTTGGTTATCGAGATGAGGATGGCGATCTGTTCGTCGTCGGTCGAGTTGATGATATGATCATCAGCGGTGGCGAGAACATCTATCCAGTGGAAGTTGAGAACGTGCTCGATGGACACGAGGAGATCGACGAGGTAGCAGTGGTCGGCCTCGAGGACGAACGTTGGAACCAGGTAGTCACTGCCTTTGTGACCGTTCCCGGATCCCAGCCAACAGGTCTTTCGGAACTGGCCGAACGGCTCGATGACTACTGTCGCGAAAGTTCTGACCTAGCCGACTTCAAGCGACCGCGTAAATATGTCTTCGTCGATGAGATCGTTAAGAGTAATGTAGGAAAGGTGCTACGACGAAAACTTGGAATCGATGACCTCGATGTAACCGTCTACGCGAACGTCAACGTATAATCGCGCATCTCGTGTATGATCGGTCGTAGTGGCGGGATTTAGCTGTGTTACCGTGGATGGATGGGACCGTCCTGCTTCGAGAGGGGTCTCCCACTGCCACCATTGTGGGCTGCAAGTAGCTCTCCAACGATGCTGAATGCGATCGCCATTGGCTCGTCCCCACCAAGGTCCAATCCCACAGGGGCAGCGATCCGATTACTGTCCACGTCGATAGGTAGCTCGTCGGTTAGTTGACGAAACCTCTTTTCTGGACCCATTACACCGATATAGTCGACTTCAGTCTCTAATAGTGACTCTAGTGCGAGTCGATCGTCTACGAAATTATGCGACATGACGATCGCATAGGTGTGGTCCGGCCGAGTGACATGATCGCCTACATCCGACGGTCGCGTCGCCGTAACCTCACTTGCGGAGGGAAACCGCCCTGGGTCCGCGTTACCGCCGCGAGCAGTGTGTAAGTGGACATCAAACCCCGCGCTGTTTGCCAAGTTGACGACTGGTCCCGCGTCTGGCTGGCCACCGAAGAGAAGTAGTCTGGGTGCCGGTTCGAAGCGGTCGATAAGTATGCGAACTGGATCACCATCTATTGAGATTTGAACAGTTCGAGTTTCCGGTGCAGAGAAGTCTTCTCCAGACGATCTGACGGCATCAACAATGTGTGAAGGGAGTCCGCGAACACTGGGAATGACTGATTCATTCTCCCCCATGACTGCTCGGTCACCAGCGACCGTACTGGACACCGAGGACTCGAGAGTCGTGATAACGGTCATGGAACGCCCCGATTGAAGTTCGTCTACGACTGGTTGATAACTCTCGTCTATCGGTTCAACCAACAGTTCAACAACGCCGTTGCAGCCAAGACCGAGCCCCCAAGCGTCGGGATCATCGCTGCTCGTAAGGTCGTACGTTTGGATGTGTGGCTCACCCTGATCAAGTACCGTGGCCGATAGTTCCACGACAGAATCCTCAAGACATCCAGCCGTCACTGCTCCCGCTACTGAACCCTTTGGTTCGACGACCATTTTGGCACCCGGACGACGATACCCGGATCCTTCAACCGATATGACGGTCGCAAGTGCAGCCTCCCGATTCGTCGAAACGATCTCCGCGATTGCGTCATGTATGTCTGAACTAGTCGCACTCCACGGACTATCTGGTGATGTGGGCATACACTGTCATCAGTGTCTTGCTCCAGCGACAATTCTCTGTCGGTGTTTTTCCATTTCTCATATGAATTAACTGACTAGTAACACTGACCAGTATAACTCTCAGAGCTGACTGATTCTAGGAGGCGCCTCATATCGGAATTGTTCTCGGAAGTGGTCATCCTAACACGAAAACACGCAAACAGCGACGCCACTCGTTGTATTTTGATCGGTTCCCTGAAACGCGGAAGCGACACGCCGCGGCTTATCGGGTATGTAGACCTCTAGTCGTGTATGGAAAAACACTCAACGTCGGACCGATTGGCGGTGGACCAGCCGACACGGGGCGCTGACCGCAATCGGTCCCTCGCTGACCAGGCCGATCCGGCTACGGACGAGATGTTGTTGCCGCAGCTCGACGACGGCATCACGCTGCTCGACGTCGAAGGAGGCCGCGGCGTCCCGATCCTGCAGTCGCTCGTGCTCGACCATCTCCTCCTGCACGACGGGCCCGCCTTCTGGGTCGACGCAAACGGACACGCGACGACGACGACACTCGCTCAGATCGCGCCCAGTCAACGGTTGCTCAACCGAATCCACGTGGCACGCGGATTCACCGCCTACCAGCACTACGGCGCCGTCTGTGATCTCCCGACGGCAGTGAACAAGTCGATCCAGATGTCCACCACCGACGCCAGGGCGGCCGGTCGAGGGACGCCAGGTCGTGACGCGGACACGTCGCCCCATACACCCGCCCTCATTGTCGCGCCGGTGGTCGACACCCAGTACCGCGCCGACGATACCCTCGGCGAGACCCACGCGAAAACCCTTCAGGCTCGAACTCTCGCCCGGTTGGCGACCTACGCCGATGGGTACGACATCCCGGTGCTCGTTACGCGAAACGAACGAAACGAATTCACCGAGTCAGTCGCGACGGTCGCCGACCACCACCTGGAGTGCGAGCAAACCCGGATGGGGCCACGGGTCGTCGGCGAGAACTTCGAGACGCTCGTCTATCCCGTCGACGACGGCGCGTACTACCAGACGACGTTCGCGTACTGGCGGCAGCTGCTCGCGGCACGCGCCACGCAGGTCGGCGTGGAACCGACGACACCGGGGCCGTCGACGCCGACCCCGGAGGGTGTCGGGACGGGCGTCACCGCTGACGGTGAGACGGTGGCGGCCACTGCGGACCCCTTGCTCGATGCGTGGACCGCGACCGGGACAGGAGGCCGATAGCGATGGGGCGCACAAACCCGACGTACCGGGATGCGCTCCGGGCCATCGAAGAGCGGTGGGCGGAGTTCCGCCGGGCACTGCGGCGTCGCGACCAGCCGCGCTTCGACCGGCTGTTCGAGTACGCCCGCGAGCATGCCGACGCGAGCGGGCTGTTGAACCACCAAAACCCGCTGCTGCCGGCGCTGCTCAGCATCGATCTTGAACAGGAGGGGCGCCTCGACGATCACGAAGAGCGCCTCGAGGAACTCGAAGCCGCGGTCGCAGCACGCGATGATCAAGAGAGTGCCCCACCGGACTCGAATCCGTGACGATGCCGTTCAGCGTGATGCAAGGGAAAGATTCCGACCTCACCGGGCAAGCGAAGCGAGAGATTGTGTGGAGAGGGAACCGACACGATACTGTGCCATCCACGCTCGATGGGTTACCGACTCCCACCGAATCGTGGCGAATATAAAGACACATGCGTACATCTGAAACACGGATGGAGGTCCGACGCACCGTCCCCGTCAAACTCGACGTGGCCGACAGCGACGCCGACCTCCTCCACGAAACCATTTCCGAGTTTCTGTGGGCCGCCAACTACGTCGTCGACCACGCGTGGCAAGGCGAGTACAAGACGACGAGCAAAGCCGAACTCCAACGCGAAACCTATGACGACGTGCGGGCAGAGACTCGGCTGCAAGCGAATCTCGTCCAGAACGCTCGCAACAAGGCTGCCGACGCCGTACAGAGCGTTGTCGCCCGGTGGAAGCAAGGGGACTATGCGGGGAAGCCGAACTTCACCGCGCCGACGCTCGTCTACGACAAGCGGTGTGCGACATTCAACGACGACCACGCCACACTTTCGACCGTCGAAGGACGGATTTCCGCTGAATACGTCCTCCCCGACGAGAACCGCGAGACACCACACTCGGAGTATCTATACAACGACGACTACGAAGTGACGGGCGCAGAACTGCACTACCGCGACGGCGAGTTCTACCTTCACGTCCGCACAAAGGCGGACGTGGAGTTCGAGACTGCCGACGACGGCAACGGCGAGCACAGCACAGTCCTCGGCGTTGACCTCGGCATCGAAAACATCGCCGTCACCTCCACAGGGACATTCTGGAACGGGTCGGAGCTGAATCATTGGCACCGCGAGTTCGAGAAGCGTCGCGGGTCACTCCACCAGCGCGGCACGCGGGCCGCACACGAAACCATCCAGTCGGTCGGACGTACTGAGACGGGCCGCTACGATCACTTCTTACACACGGTCTCCAAGGAACTCGTCGCGGAAGCCGCCGAGAACGACTGCGACGTGATCGCGTTCGAGAACCTGACCGGGATTCGTGACCGGATGCCCAACGCAAAGAAGTTCCACGCGTGGGCGTTTCGCCGCCTGTTCGAGTACGTCGAGTACAAAGCCGAAGTGGTCGGTATCTCGGTCGAACAGGTGAGTCCTGCGTACACGAGCCAGCGGTGTTCCAAGTGCGGCTTCACTCACGAGAACAACCGTCCGACCTCGGATGTGCAGAACGTATTCGAGTGCCTGAAGTGTGGATACTCCCCCCATGCGGACTACAACGCGGCGAAGAATATCGGATTGAAGTATCTCCGCTCGGCGCAAAAGTCGTCGGGCGGAGGCGCACCCGTAAACGTGCGCTTGAATCGCGGGACGTTGAACGTGAATGGCGATTACGAGCCTTCCGCCGACGGCGGACAGAACGGGAGTCCATGCGAAAGCCCCACCCGCAACGAAGCGAACGGCGAAGCCGTGAGCGAGTAGGATGGGGCAGTTTACTATCGACTTTCTGGACGACGGCCGCGTCCTGGAGTGGGAGGCAACCGCCGACGGCGCCGTCGCGACCGAGCGCGATGATACGTAGGGAGCGGAGCCAATATCTTCAGGGGTGGTCTGAGCGCCAATATGGCCTGGTGGCTCTGTTGAAACCCTCAAGGCCTGACAGGTATCGCGTGCTGAATATAGAGGGTGAGTTCAGCATGGCGAGTCCGTTCATTTCACCACACTCTACTGAACCATCCGCTAGAAAGGGAGTGCTTATTGTTCAATGAGTTGTTCTTGCTCTTCGAGGGTTTCTTCGTGGTCTTCGACAGCATCTTCTCGGGCCTCTGTCTCTCCACTGAGGCGGCCTGACAGTTCTTTGAGACGGTCTCGTTTCCCATAGAGGACGAGTGTGTCTCCGGGTTTCGTCTCCACATCTGGTTGCGGCGCCCCGATGTATGAGTCCTCCCGGCGGATGCCGAGTATCGACACCCCCTCGCTCGGTAAATCCAGTTCAGTAATCGTCTTCTCAGCCAGCCAATCCCCCGCCTCGACATCCACCTCCGCCACACGATACTCGCGTTGCAACCCGAGCAACTGGACATAATCCGTGACCTCCAACTCTGTTGTCTTACTAAGTGCCCACTCAATAAGTGGTGTGACGAGGCGGTTGAACCATCGGCTTCGTGCGAACAGGACGATTACACCGACACCACCGAGAATGTACAGTAATCCCAACAGGTTATCGCCACTAGTACGCGTGAACGAAAGCACAAGCGACGAAATCGCACCGATGATTCCAATGCTGCCGAGCCGAATGAGCGCCTTCACGGTCTTTCGGCGGCCAGCCGTGGTGACAGCCTGTTCAGCCTCTTCGGTCGTATATCCCGCTCCAGAGAATGCTGACGTGGCCTGAAAGGAGGCCACATCCGGTGAGAGGCCGTTCATCTCCAGCGCGATCGAGCCAGTACGCACAATCAACAGTGACAGCGCGAAGATGATCAGGAGTGACAGTATTGGATACGTGGCAACCATACTTCGATGTGAGTTCCCGTATTTGTAAACGTCAGCACTCACACGAACTACACGCTCTGTTCTGAGCAATCCGACTCGCACATACTGGATGCTGTGCCAGTGACCGATTCGCGCCCTCTATTCAGCATGATTGCAGAGACCTCACCGAACACTGTCAAGAGTCGCGTGCTGAGTATAGAGGATGTAGTCAACAGAATGGCAGCTTCAGAGGAATAGTCACCAGTTAGTTGGCCCTGACTCACATGCACGGGATAACGGAACGCCATACGTCCGAACGCCGGTAGCCGTCTCCCGCTTGCCGCTGATAAATTTATAATGCTACACATTATCACCTATACTCGGGGAGAGACATTATGGTACCACCATTTCATCTTAGTCCGGGATCGCGGATTATTCAGATCCGACGAGCGGACCCGACTCCGGATACAGTCGAACCACAGCAGTTGCTGTCTGGAGGGTATTCATGAGCGACGAATCCGAGGACTCGCCACCAGGCGTCCGATCCCAGGACCGGGCTGCTTCCGGCGTCCCGGCAGCGGGCTGGGCACTCGGTGATCGCTTCTCATGGAATGAAATCCATCAACGGCTGCTCGCGTCCGCCGACGAGGAAATCGCCAGCACGCTCTCGGAACTGTTTTTCAGCGGTTTCACCGCCGGCTTCGCGATCGTCTTGACGTTCATCGGCTACACGGTCGGGACCGCGACGTTCCCAAACAATAGATTCCTCGCCGCAGTGCTGTATCCGATCGGGTTCATGTACATCATTCTCGGACGGTACGAACTGTACACCGAGACCACTCTCCCACCGGTCAAGCTGGTGCTGACCCGGTTGGCCAGTCTCCCCTTGCTGTTACGCATGTGGAGCGTTGTCCTGCTGGCGAATGTCATCGGTGCCGCGTTCGGCGCGTTCATCCTCGCAAACACGCACGTACTTACGCCGGCAGAGATGGAGGTCGGAGCCGAATTCCTCCAGCACGGCCTCGAACTGGGCTGGTGGGACCTGTTCTTCAAGGCCCTGTTCGCGGGGTGGCTTGTTGCTGGCGTGGTGTGGCTCCATACGGCTGCGCGAGACACGATCTCGCGTGTCGTAATCACCTATCTCGTCTTCTACACGATTCCCGTCCTCGGCCTGTACCACGTCGTGAGTTCGGGCGCTGAAGCACTCTTCGTCGTGTTTCTCAAGACGCCGAGTCCGGGGGTACTCACCCTGATTTATGAGTTCTGGCTTCCGATCCTGCTTGGCAACACGACTGGTGGCGTCGTATTGGTCGCGCTCGCGAGCTACGCGCAAGCCGTGAGACGCCGGTATCCGGAGATTCGGGTTCTGTCGAGCCGGGAGATGCTGTTCAGTTTGAAAGGCGGTCGCCCGTTCGAAACGCCGAGACCGGGCATCCAGTTACCGGAAAACGGTGGTGGACCCGAGGAGGAATCCGACACAACTAGGTGACGTTGTACTATAGACAACCTGCAACTCTCCATTTTGTGGGGTGGTGCTGAATAT
The DNA here is from genome assembly GCF_019880245.1 of Halobaculum roseum. Lineage (NCBI taxonomy): Archaea > Methanobacteriati > Methanobacteriota > Halobacteria > Halobacteriales > Haloferacaceae > Halobaculum > Halobaculum roseum. Next base: position 115,498 of record NZ_CP082287.1, on the reverse strand, counting down.
GCGCTCTGTATTCAGCACGGCCTCAGTAAACTATCAGCGGCAGAGAGTTTCAATAGAGCCGGCCTGGTCTATTCACTGACTACGACTCGTCTGGACGTTCCACCGCTTCCAACCCCGCTTCGATCACCTCTCGATACGCCTCACTCAGACTGTCCATATCGGCAGCCTCCTTGTAGTCCTTCACGCGTCCAGCCAGCGTGTGGCTGATGTCGATGTTTGGTCTCATCGTCCAAAAGACCTTTACTCGTAAAAGGACAAGAAACTGTTGTCGTGAGGCGAACCAACACCTTCGCGGTCAGACCGCTTACTGACGGCGACGAGCGGCTACTCCGCGAATTGTTGGACGCCTCCGCCAGTCTCTGGAACGAACTCAACTACGAACGTCGCCAACAGTTCTTTGATGGCAACTCAGTGTGGGACACCGCCGACTACCGGAAACAGTACGTCGGTGTCCTCGGCTCAGCCACCGCTCAACAAGTAATCCGCAAGAATAAGTCGGCGTGGAAGTCGTTCTTCGCTGCCCGTGAAGACAGTGGGGATGCCGCTCCGCCCGGTTACTGGGGTAGCGAAGACGCTGGACGTGAGCTGCGTACGTTTATCCGGAACGACCAGTACACGCTTGAGTTCGGCGAGCGGAGTCGAGTCGAGATCCCCGTAGGGCAAGACTTGAAAGAGAAGTACGGACTCGGATACTACGAGCGACTCCGTCTGGAACTTGTTGGGAGCCGGAAGTGGGACGGCGAGAAAGGGCAGTTGGAAATACAGTACGACGAAGTGAGCGACACGTTCAGAGCCTTTCAGCCCGTCACAGTACCAGATTCGAAACGGGATTCACCACTAGCCGACGAATCGGCTGCTCTGGACGTGGGCGCAAACAACTTCGTCGCCTGTACGACGACGACCGGCAAACGGTTCCTCTACGAGGGTCGCGAGTTGTTCGCTGACTTCCGTGAGACGACCGAAGAGATCGCCCGTCTACAATCTAAACTTCGCGAGGGTCGGTACAGCAGTCAGCGGATTCGCCGACTGTACCGTAAGCGAACGCGTCGCCGTGACCACGCGCAGGAAGCACTCTGTCGTGATCTGATCGAACGGCTGTATGATGAGGGCGTAGCAACGGTGTATGTGGGCGACCTCACTGACGTGCTCTCGACACACTGGCACCCAGAAGTCAACGAGAAGACCCACCAGTTCTGGGCACACCGCTCGTTTGTCGATCGTCTCAAAGACACTGCCGAGGAGTACGGAATCTTTGTCGAAGAGCGGTCAGAGGCGTTCACGACGGCAACCTGTGTCGAGTGTGGCGAGCAGGTGGAGACAGAGCGGTATGGCGACGTGTTTCGGTGTTCGTGTGGACACGAGAGCCACGCTGATCTCGACGCCTCACGGACGTTTCTTGAACTGGAGACTGGCACTGAATTCGAGACAGGGTCGATGGCATGGCCCGTGCGCCTCACGTGGGACGACCACACTTGGTCGGAGTCACCACGCTCTCCCGAGAGGGCCAGTCCCAACGAGGAGCGCACAGACCGGAGTACCGGCGACGGGAAACTTGCCTCCGTGGGGACGGTATAACCACAGCCTCACCGGAGGAATCCCACGGTTCAGCCGTGGGAGGATGTCAATACACCCCACGCTTCTACGTCTTCCCTCACGCCCCAGAGGCTGACCTCGACCTTACGGTCCCTCAGTCGGTGTACGACCAACATCCGTCGTCGACGTGACCGAGATGGTTGCGAGAGAGAACATCGTTCTCTGAAATCCGGAAGTGACACGCCATCGGTTATCCGGAATACCACCTATTTGTTCTACAGGAATGCCGTTCACAATCGACTTCCTGGACGAAGGCCGCGTTCTAGAGTGGGAGGCGACCACCGACGGTGCCGTCGTAACAGAACGAGACAAGTACACCCCACGCTTCTACGTCGCCGCTCGCGACCCAGCGACCGACCTCGATCTCACAACCCTCCAATCGGTGTACGACCAGCACCCGGACGTCGTCGCGACCGAACTGGTTGCGCGACGCCCCAGCTTTCGACGGGACGAGGAGGCCGTTCTCGCGGTCGATGTCGCCCACATCGACCGCGTCACCCCACTTGCCCGGCAAGCGCGCCAGCTGTCGGAGTATCCAGTCGGGGATCTCGCCTGTTTCAACGTCGACTTCTCGCGAGAGTTCCGATACTGTCTGGAGACCGGTGCCGATCCGACGCCGGCGAGCGAGCTGTCGACGCTCCGGCTCAGTATTCCGGTGACCGAAACGAGCAACGACGTCTACGAGGAACTGTCCGTCGCCGGCGACACCGTCACCGGCTCGCCGACGGATATCCTGACCGCCGTCCAAGAGGCGCTCGACGCACACGATCCGGACGTCCTGGTCTGTTCGACGAGCGAGATCGTCCCGACCCTGTACGAGATGGCGACGGACGCCGGCGTCGACGACTTCTCGCTGAGTCGGTGGCCGGACGTCGACTACCAGCAACTCGCGAGCCGGTCGACGTACTCGAGCTACGGCCGCGTCGGCCACTCGCCGGCGCGGTACAACGTGCCCGGCCGGGCGATTATCGACGAGTCGAACACGTTCTTCTACGGAGAGACGAACCTCGACGGCGTTCTCGACCTCGTGTCGCGCTCGAAAAAGCCCGTCCAGGAGCTCGCGTGGGCGTCGATCGGGAACGTCCTCACGGCGATCCAGATCTGCGAGGCCCACGACCGCGGCGTCCTCGTGCCGTGGAACTCCTGGCGCCACGAGTTCTACAAGCCGATGGGGACGCTCCACGACGCCGACCGCGGCGGCTTCATCTTCGCGCCCGAGGTCGGCCTCCACGAGAACGTCCACGAACTCGACTTCTCCTCGTTGTATCCGAACATCATCTGTACCCGGAACGTCTCGCCGGACGTTATCCGATGTGACTGCCACAGCGACTGCGACGACGTCCCCGGGCTCGGGTACTCGATCTGCGACGACCGGGGCTACCTCGTCGACGTGCTACAGCCGATCATCGACGCACGCGACGAGATCAAGGCGGCCATCCGGCGCGAGAAGGAACGGGACGACCCCGACGAGGACCGCCTGGCGGAACTCGAAGGGCGGTCGGGAGCGCTGAAGTGGATCCTCGTCGCCTGCTTCGGCTATCAAGGGTTCAGCAACGCGAAATTCGGCCGTATCGAGTGTCACGAGGCAATCAACGCGTTCGCTCGCGAGATTCTGCTGACGGCGAAACAACGGCTGGAAGCCGGCGGCTGGCGGGTCGTCCACGGGATCGTCGACTCCATCTGGGTGACCCCGGACCCCGACGTCGACGACGAGGACCGCGAGGACCTCGAGACGCTCGCGACGGAGATTACGGAACGCGTCGAGATTCGGCTCGAACACGAGGCGCACTACGACTGGGTGGCGTTCGTCCCGCAGCGCGAGAGCAACGCAGGCGCGTTGACGAAGTATTTCGGGAAGGTCGCCGGCGACGACGATTTTAAGATCAGAGGCATCGAAGCCCGGCAGCGCTCAACCCCGCCGTTCATCGAGGACGTCCAGCGGAACTGTCTCGAACGGCTCGACGCGACTCGATCTCCGGACGCCGTACTCGACTGTCTTCAGGATGCTATCAAGCGCCTCCACGCTGGAACGGTGCCGGTCGAGCAGCTCGTCGAACGGAATCGTGTCTCCAAGCCGCTGGAGGGATACACGCAAAACACCCAGAACGTGGCGGCGCTGAAGCGGGCTCGCGATCAGGATCTCGCTGTTCATCCAGGCCAAGACATCGAGTACGTGGTCGTCGACGACAAGAAAAGCTCGCGAGAACGGGTCGCGTTGACTCACGAGGAGGTCGAGTCGTACGATGCGTCGTACTACGAGACGCAACTCGTCAGAGCTGTTGAGAGTGTGCTGTCACCGCTTGGCTGGGATCGGACGGAGATTCAACGCGAGATCGCGGAAACTAGGGAAACGAACTTGGCCGCCTTCACCGAGATTGAGTGAGATTAACCAACACTGTCGATGTGTCAGGAGATATGTTGGTTAATACTGAGTGGAGACACGGACTGGAAGCCGGAGAGAATACCTCGCCCACACACCCCTCGTCCAGAGTGAAAACCAATCAGAGGTGTGGGGTGAGGTCCACGGGAAATAGGGGTTTTCGTGAGAGGTGGTCAGCAAGAATCACGGATAGACAGCCTGAGACGGGAAAACAGGGAAGGAATGAAACAGGGAACACAAGTAGCGGTTCGAAACCACCCGGACGAATGCCGCCTTCGTCCTCCTTTGTGTGCTGAATGCACTTGGGGAATGGTAAGGAGCAGGTAGTAATAAAACTTCTAGGTAATACTATGTAGATTGGTATGTTTAGAGGATCCTCGGCTGTGTGACGACTGCTGTTAGAGAGATACACGTCTCACGCCTTGTGATTTCGGCACTTCTCAGCCGACTCGCCGTGTGGTTTCCGCCCGGTCAACCGAGGGACTCTCGTAGCGTTTCACTCTGGACGAGGGGTGTGGGGGTTCGATTCCGTCGTCAGTGTATTATGAGACGTTGAAGGAACAATCGTCATTCTGACTATTCGCCAACCAGCTAAGCGGCATCAAAGGCCGAAATCGGGATTGGTATCTCCCTCGTCAACCGTAATCAAGACACCCAATCCCGACAGTTCCTACTGTACCCTGCTTTGCTTCGGCTGGAGATCTGGCCTGCGTCTTCACTCTTGATTGGGGGTGCCGACAAACGCTCGTCACTGTCACTCGGGGTCCACACTCCACTCCAACTCGTCACACCGGAGCTTTCACTCTGGACGAGGGGTGTTGCCTCAACCAAGTACTCTGCTCTCCGGCTGGAGGGCTATTCACTCTTGACTAGGGGTGTGTCAAACCCGCTCCAGTCCGGCGTTTTCACTCTGGATTGGGGGTGCCCGTCTGCGTCGGTAACTGTCGCTCCGAATCCGATTTCACTCGGGACCGACTCGACCCTTTGTGAGGATGATACGGCAGCGACAAAACATCAGAAGACGACCATAGCCCGATTTACACTCTGGTCGAGGTAGCCAAATCATTAAGTAGGTCCCATCCGCGATGTCTTATATTGATGGCTGAGGAACCGTCCCAACTCTCTGACTTCGACGGCCGCTACGAGGATCCCGCTGACGATCCCCTCTTTGACTTTGATGAAGACGACCCTGACCGAGCCAACATTTTCGCTCGAAAGGAGCTGCTGAAGGTTGGCCACGTCCCTGAAAGCGGACGTATCGTCGGCAGAGATGGTGAGATCAAAGCCGTTGCTGCTGAACTCAGACCGATCGTTCGTGGCGATCCGCCCAACAACGTGATTATTTACGGGAAAACGGGTACGGGGAAGTCACTGGTTGCTCGTCACGTGACCGAACGAGCGCGACGAGCCGCGGAGTCGAACGGTGTGTCCGTCGGCACGGTCTACGTCGACTGCGCGCAGCACAACACACAGACGCGTGTTGCCAGGACGGTAACTCGTTCACTTAACGAAACGGACGAGACTGACTTCGATATTCCGCGCGCAGGGATTGGCAGCGGTGAATACTACGACTATCTCTGGGAGATTCTGGATACTGCCTACGAGTCAGTCATCATCATTCTCGACGAGGTGGACCGACTCGATGACGATGATATTCTTATGCAGTTGTCGCGGGCTCGCGAATCGGGGAAAGCAGATTGCCACCTGGGCGTCATCGCAGTCAGCAACAAGATTGAGTATCGTGACCAGCTTAACGAACGCGTCAAGTCCAGTCTTCGCGAGGAAGAGTTCGTCTTCCAACCCTACGACGCGAATCAGCTTCGCGAGATTATGAAGCATCGACGGGACGCGTTCCACGATGGCGTTCTCTCTGATGATGTGATTCCGCTGACGGCGGCACTAGCCGCTCAAGAACACGGTGACGCCAGAAAGGCAATCGAAATTCTTCGTCACGCCGGCGAACTAGCCGAACGAGAAAACGTCGAGACGGTCGTCGAGGAACACGTTCGTGATGCTCAGGAGTGGGCTGAAATCGATCGGTTCGAGGAGCTGCTACGCGGGTCGACGACACAGGTCAAATTCATCCTCTATTCGCTCGCGCTGCTCACCGAGGAAAATCCGAACGAGGATGGATTCTCTACCAACCGAATTTACGAGCGCTATCAAGCGACGACAGAGAAGGCTGATGCGAAGACTCTCAGCGAGCACCGCGTCTATGAGCTGTTGAAAGAGCAGGCGTTCCTCGGTGTCGTTGAATCAACTCGGACCGGTGGTGGCCGGGGTGAAGGCAGTTATCTTGAGCATCGGCTGGTTCAGGATACCGGCATCGTGCTGAAATCTGTCCTCCGGGACAGCCGGCTGGAAGACCTGGCCTAGCTCCCGTTTCGGTCGCTGACCACACCCCTGATCACGAGTGTATCTCTCGATACGTCGGAAACGTGGGGTGGGTGATCCGAGGTCGTCTTCTACTCCCAATAATCGACTTTGGCCGGGTGACGAAACGACGGAAACGTGGGGGGTGTGATCCCCTCGATCGTGGCTGCGTTCCCTCCACCGACCTCCAGTTACGACGGAAACGTGGGGTGGGTATCTTCTCTCCGAGTGTTACCTGTTTGGACTGACCGGACCCATTCACACTGAGGGGTGTGGGGTGGGTTGAATCCATTCACACTCTGGGGCGTGTCCTCTGCTACTAATTGCGCTGAACAAACACTCAGCTACAGTTCACTATCGTCTACTCGTCGGGACTGACGGGGCCTTTATACTGGGAACGCACTTTTTCGCCTTCTCGCCACTGCCAGTAGTAGTAGCGGTTGTCGTTAATCTCCTTGATCGTGATCGTGGCCTTCGCCGGGACGTCGTCCGGCAAATCGTCGGGGCGTTCTTCGATTTCGCTTTCATCTGAGTCCTCTTCGAGACGTGCCTCGCGAGCTTTGTGCTCAGCTAGCTCTTCAGCGTAGCGGGCAACGTACTGGAGCTGTTCAGAAGAGGACTCGTTGAGCGTATTGACGAGGTCTGTCGGGAGTTCCGCCGGCGGCGTCGGTGGTTCGTAGGACATCAGCGGTCGCCTCGTGTTAACCAACAAAGTGCGTATCGGCATAGATTTGTTGGTTAATCAGATATCGACTCGTCACGGGTTGAAGAGTATGAATAGCAAACTATTCAAAAATAGCAACCCGGGAACGCTGTCGATGTCAAACCAACGGTAATCAATTAAACCTCACCGTGGAGGAGGTCGATAATTCAATTGCTGCTGTGAAACTCACCAGCATTCTCTTTCTGACTCACGGTAGGAAACGTCGAGATCGAGATCGTCGTACATGCGATCGAGCATAGCGAGTGCTGACTGAAACGTCGCATAATGCTTCCGCATGAACTCTATCGTCTCGCGCCGAGAGATGACTGGATATCCTTCGACGTGGTCGGGGTTGAGCACCGAACGCTCGTTGAGGACGACTTGGAGAGGACCTTCAAATGATTCCTCCGGTTGTCGCTCAAATCCTGTTGGGATTCCAAACCGTTCGAAAAAACGCTGCCAGGCGTCGATGTCATTCTCAAGGACGGCAAGAAAGAGCGGGTAGTCTCCGGGCTCGCGACCAACCTGATAGCCCCCTTGGGTCCACACGTAGACGGCGTCCACCTGTGTAAAGGCGAAGGGCCAGTCACCGAACTGTGGGAGTACGTACGCCTCTTCGATGGACGGTGGATTCACGGCGGCACTCGTGGCCAGCAGGTCTCGTGCCGCCTTACGGACGCGATCGTCGGTCACGAACAGTCCATCATCATATCGAAGATACCCTGCATCCTCTAGTTGATTGACTGCTTGTCGAACCGTTTCGTAGGGGGTGTGGAGATGTTGGGCTACCGTTCGGATCGAATCCCCAGGATTGACCGCGAGCAACACTCTAACAGCCGTCTCATCAAACGGTTCGTACATCTAATAATTACCAATATCCTGGTAACAGTCAAATAGATTACTACACTTTCGGCTATGCCGTTCTGAACGGCCTATGCAATCCGTCTGACTGACTCAAGTCCCGAGACACCAGCCAGTCTGTCTCTGACTTCCTCCTCGCCAATCGCCGTAGCCCACCGGACCGTAATTTCGACGGTAATGAGTGTTGCCGACAGCTGTGGCTCGATACTATCCAATTCGTCAATCGTGACGTCATCGATAGTTTCGGGCCGCGAGATACGCTTCTCAGTGTCAGTGACGAGGTCCCCATCCGCGCCGCAGGGGATTCGAATCGTCACGACGGCAATTGTCGTCGAGTCTAGGTCGGTGGTATTGGATACTGCCATATTATCATCTCCGTTGAGGCGCGTCTCACGGGCCAGATGTTCGACAACTGTACTCCGAGTGCACGAGGGACGATTCGAACGTCCGTCTCGGTCGTGGCACGACCGCGTGTTTCCGAACTCCACCACTCGCGCATCCTCAAAGAAAAGATCCGAACAGGGCTAGGTCGGCTCGAACGCCTCGATCTCATCGATGATCTGCTTCGGATTCTCGGCGTGTTCGATGAACGAGAGGACGTTCTCCGACCACCCCGAGATGTTGTAGACGTTCTCGTAGCCTTCTGGCGTCACCAGGTCGCCGTAGGCCGCGAGATCGACGAGATACAGCGCGGTGTCCGCAGACACCTCGTCCCGATACGCATCGAACGCGTCCTTGACCGTCTGGGAATCGCGGGCTGTAAACGGCGTGTTGTCCCAGATCTGCATATCGGTGAAGACGACGATGCGTTCGACGGGCTCACCTCGCTCGCGGAGGTAATCGATTACCTTCCAGCCGTTCGTCGAGTTCCCGACGTCTTCGTCGATCGCCAACACCGCCGCTTGGCGCTGCAGGACTGGCGTGTCGACGTGCATCGGAACGGTCTGGAAGTCGTCGCCGAACCCGCCGACGTCGACACCCTGGTCGGCCAGGATCGCACCGAACAACGTACCGATCTCCTTCAATCGGAGCGTGCTGTTCGCGGACAGCGGCTGATCCATCGATCCCGACAGGTCGACCGCGACAAAGGTATCGCCGAATCCGCCCGGCACCGTCTCGACCGCGACATCAATTGCGTCTTCGAGCCACTGCTCGACCGCTGGTGCCTGGACATCCGCGTCTTGCAGCGCGGTGTAGGCCTGGTAGTACCGGAACGGGTACAGCGGCGCGTGTCGGACTGCCTCCAGGTCGAGGTGATCCACGACGGTGTCCTCCGGAACGCCGGCTTCGAGCATATTCCGGAGGTTCCGGATCGACGCGAAGATGGGCAGCGTGTACTCGTCGTCCTCGATGAGCAGTTCCCAGGCGGCTTGGGTGTTGCCGCGCTCGGAGATAACCGTCTCCCACGTGTTGGGCGACGGCAACGGGTCGACGTCGGGATAGTCGTCGAGGCCGCCGCGCATGAACCGTTCGAAGAGCGCTTCCTGCTCGGCGTCGACGGGCGTGGGGTGGACGCGGTTGAAGACGTCGTGCAGCGTCACCTCGCGCCGCGACAGGTCGTACTTGCCCAGCGTGTAGGCGTCGGCCATCTCCACCAGCGCGTCCTCGATCCCGCGTCGAAGCGGCCACGGCGCAGTCACGCCGAAGAGCTGATCGTGGACCGCGAGCGCGGTGGCCGTCTCGTCCATCCGCTGGATGATCGCCGGCGCCCATTCGCGGATGAGCGACTCGGGGGAGTCGTCCTTGAACCGGTCGTCGTTGGCTGCCAGCACGAGCAGTACTTGTGGGATGTCCCGCAAGTAGAGCTCCTGGCGCGCATAGGCCGCGAGCTTCAGGACGAACTCCGGGTCCTCGTTTGCGGCGGCATCGAACTGGCGAACGACAGCAGCGAGCTGTTCGTCATCGGTCTCGTAGAACGAGCCCTCCAGCAGTTGGTTGATCGTGCGCTTGTACAGTGCGAGTCGGGGGTCGGCAGGCTCGAACGCGTCCCCACCTTCGTAGTTGGTGGTCCGCGTTGCCTCCGCGACCGTTTGCTTTGGGGTGTTGAATTCCATCCTATCACCCGGAGCCGCAATAGGCGACTCCGATCGCAGCTGCCCACACGCTCTGTGAGCAGCGAGCCTCGGGAGCAAAACGTCCCGAACCAGCCTCGCATCGCTCGGCTGGACGTTCCCGGCACGATTCGAACGTGCGACACCCGGCTTCGAAGGCCGGTGCTCTGTCCTGACTGAGCTACGGGAACACGAGTGGCCGGACAATTCCTGGAGCGAACGACGGGATTCGAACCCGTAGCGTGCCATCGACGTAGCGCTCCAGATCGACGGCCACTGGCGACACGGCGACCGGAAAACTGTCGGAGCGGAACCGGTGTCGAGCGTCCTCTCGTACGCTCTTTGTCCGGGATGTTCTCGATGGACTGCGCCACCGACAGGATTTGAACCTGCGAGTTCCTAGCGAAGCAACGCTCCGACTCGACGGTCGCCACGTGCGGTCGGGCAACCGGTGGTGCGACGGGCTATGACTCCCGTTGGTGTGCTTTGCGGGCGAAGAAACGCACCACCTCGACGACCACACGCTTGGGGAAAGCTGACCGTGACAGCGTCACGGATCCGTGGCTGCCCGCTATGTCAGACACGGGAAAGCGCTGTCATGGCCAGCCCCCCGAGTGCTCCCGAGGGGAATCGAACCCCTGGCCTCCAGTTTGAAAAACTGGCGTCTCTCGCCAACGGAGACTCCGGGAGCGCTGGAGAGTAAATCAAGCACCGAGGTGTGGGCACGCACGGGTCACTGCAGCCGTTCGAAGCCCTCGAGTTGTCCGTGCGTGAACGTTACTTGATACGTGACGAGTGTCTCGAGACCCTCGAAGGAGTGTTTGAGCTTGAAGCGGCCGTGGTAGTCGTCTCGTTCGATCCAGCCGTCGTGGACTCGGTTCCGACTGCCGGCCATGTAGCGAAAATCGTCCTCGTCGACGTCGTCACGGCTCGCGTATGGCCGGTCTTCCGGCGGGACCGCTTCGGTGTGCCACTCCTCTTCGAGGAGCCGACCGTCCGCCGTAATCCGAAATGTGGTCATGGTCGGTCGATTGATGCCTTTCGTCTGCCAGTCGACGTCCTCGGCAGGAGTAATCCCTTCGGGGTACTCTGGCAGGTGGACGTCGTCGTAGAGTTCGACTGTATCGAATAGTCCCATTGTTGTCCTCCATTGCGGGACCAGGAGTCGAACCTGGACTTCGGGGATATGAGCCCCGTGGACTGCCATTATCCTATCCCGCAGCACACAATTCGGAACTCACTCATGGGCATCTCTCAGTTCTCCACAGCTGTCCGTCCCTCAGTCTAGTCGGCTGGAAGTGAGAGGTCTCGGACTGTTGGAGAATGCTCCAGCCCGGATTCGAACCGGGGGCTCGGCCGTGAGAGGGCCGGAGTTTGGCCGCTACTCCACTGGAGCGGGTTGGCCTCGTCTGGAACGGGTCATCGGCCAGTGGATGGATGGCAGTCACCTCGTTCCGTGGAAGTATGCGCCGTCCTCGGTGACGCAGATTTTCACGCTTCCAATCGTGTCGATGGACGTTGTTTCACCGAGTGGGACGTGACGGAACGCTTCCTCCTCGCAGGCAGGGCAGACATTCGTTGTCATGACGCCGCGACCCGGATTCGAACCGGGAGACCGATAGCAGACGGCCACGGCATAGCAGGCCGCTGGGTTCCCCAATACCCAGTCGCGGCACAGTGAGCCGACGAGGATTCGAACCTCGGTCCTGTGCGCCCAAGGCACAGATCGTCGTCCGCTGGACCATCGGCTCACGGGACTGCCGAGCGTTCGGCAGTTGATTATCTATCTGTACGACTTTCCAACTGCGCAACCGCGACCGAGTAGTCGTGGTTGCGCGTCTCATCGCGCGGGCGTACTTCGGGTGTTCCCGGGAATACCACACCGGCTCATGTAGGTTGCAGACCCTGCTGGGCCCAGCATCGTCGGAACGATCCAGCTGATCGCACCAACGGGCTGCCTACCTCGATGGGTATCCCCACGTGGCCACGCCACGCATCCACGCCGACGCCGGGATTTGAACCCGGATCACGGCCGTGACACGACCGTATGCTCGCCGGATTACACCACGTCGGCATGTCGCCCCGGCCGGAATCGAACCGGCGACCTCCGGATTCAAAGTCCGGCGTCCCTCGCCAGCGGAGACTCCGGGGCTCGACGTAGCCGCAGCTCTCGCTGCGGAGCTGTTGGCTAACGACTTCCGTACGCTCAGCGCGGACGGAGTCCGCTCGCTCCTGTATCGGAACGAACGGAAACCAAGCAGCCGCGAGCCTGGCACCCCGCACTCGCATCAGGCTGTGTCCTGAGCGAGTACTGGGCACAGGCAGGCGGCAATCCCGTGTTCCCCGACCCGTGACGGGTAGTCCGTATGGGGGCCGAGTTATGCGGGTGAGAGTGTCCGGCCGTCGCCGGATTGCGTCGAACTCTCGTATTCGAAGTCGACGTGGATCCGGCGGTTTGCGCCCGGGCACTTCGCACGCTGATCTTGTAGACACTCGCCGAACACGGGAGCCGCGGCTAAGCGAGAACGAGCACGCCGCGGGGTGAGGCGAGTGATGATCATCGTGTTGAACTCTCTCGGTTTGAGGGGTGTATCGGACGTCAGCCTGGAATATCGTGGCAATTGTATTAAAATTAGTTAGGGTGTGTTACCCACAGACACGGCAGTCACACTCCAAGATACGGTTGCACACGACGTTTAATGTCCTAGCATTGGCTGTCGTCGATAGCCGGACGCTGGCCGGTGTTCTCGGTTGGACCCACAGAAACTATTTACACCAACCTGCTCTCTGTGGCGATAGATGAGTGGCCGATCGCCGGTCCGGTGCTAGCCGGGAGCCCAGTCACACGGCGTGACTGACGGTTCTCGGTTAGATACCAATGACCGAGAATACCGACTCAAACGAATCTCAGAAGCCAGGGAGTGCAAACAGCGGGTATTCCAACCCCACCGAACAGCGATCATCCACTGGATGCCAGGGTAGTGGTGCTTCCCCGCCGTGCGATGCTTGTGACACCACCCAGTACGACAAACTCCACGAAGTCTCTCTCGGTGAACGGGCATATGATGTGTGTGGTGATTGCCTCCAGCTCCTCGTTGACGATGTCGAGGAGTACCACTGGTGGGACCGCCTGACTGAAGTGCACTACAATCGCGCTGCGGAGTTTCTCCGCTCCCTCGATGCAGTCTGGTGTGTCAAAGATCAGGCGTACGCTGGCGGGGAACTGTGGGTCCACACGCCCTATTGCGATGCTGCAGTCGTCAGAGATGTGTGTGACCACTTTGGGTTCCAGATTCGCTGGTTTAGCGTTGTATACCCCGTTGACGATGGCTTCGAGTGCGTCTCCGAGCACGGGCCCTGTATCGAGATCAACCTCACGTTTACAGCCCACCGTTCGGATCCACTCCCGCTTGAATACGACATTCAGAACGACGTGGCATACCACGAGATCGAGTGGCTTGACGAGTATCGGCGCCTGTTCACGTCGCCTCCCGAGTAGTTCGGACTCGCAGATCGAATTGCCTCTCCAAAATACGGTTGCACAACTGTCTCACTATTTGACGACTCGATCTGTGCGCCAAGAGTCTGTATTCCACTCTACCCGATATGATTATGAATACATCGGAGAGATGGGAATCTATGAGAGTGGACGGTGCTACGGGTTATCTACTGTTTGCGGGATCGGTCCTGCACGGTTGGCGAGTTGGCCGATGCAATGATAAACGCAAATCGTGCGAGACTTTATCCGTCGGCAGAGCCAAGATTTGCCTGACCAATGAGTCTGGACGACGCGGTTGAGGAAGCTCTCGCAACATACGGGATGTCGCGGAGCGAAGAGGCCGAAGAAACCGGCCGCACGGTCGCGACGCTCCAAGACTAGCGCACGCCGCTTACTCGAGAGTCCGAATTTTCTCTGCGAACTCCGCCTTGGATAGCCCAGGGGTTTCCATTAGCTCGGGGTTGTCGGTGCGCTCAACCGCCTCTTCGACGAATTCGATCCAGAGCTCCTCGTGCGCTGTTGCGTAGACTGTTTTCGCTTCTGCGGGATACATATCCAGCTCGTATGCCGTCAGGTCGATCTGGACCTCGTGTTTCCGTTCAAGCGTTGTCGCTCCGAAGTCAGAGAGATGTTTGAGTAGCACATTCTTCCGACGAACCGTCAAGAGACGCTTTGACTCGTTAATATACTCGTTTACCCACTCCCGCCAGTCGTATGTCTCTGAGTCGATTTCCACGGATGTCTCTGGCATCGAGAAATCGGGAGCAATCCGACGAAGGTAGAACTGAACCAGGGCAACAGCAGTCCGATGGTTCGCATTCGGAAGCGCGTGTTTGAGAATGAGATTTGAGGCGAGACGGCCTGCAACATCAGTCGCGCTGCCCTCCCACGACACCCGGTTGAGCGCATCTGGGAGTGCATCGATGTCGATGCTCTTGTACGCTTCAACGGGAACTCCTTCTTCTTCCTCATTCTGGGCTATGAGCACTTGATAGATCTCAAGGAGCCGGGCAACGATGGTACCGTTATCAGCACCCATCTCAGAGAGTGCTTCGCCAAGATCGAATTCGAGATCGCCGACGTCCCCACCACCGACGCGGGAGGTATAGATACTGAAAAACTCGCTGTCAAAATCGTACTTGCGAACCTTCACCGCCACGTCGTCGTCGTACTCGACAATCCTGGCAACGATCTCTGATGGAGCCTCGTGGACAAAATCAAGAGAGAACTGATTGTCGCCCGGATGGTGATAATAGACGTGACCCATCTACCTGATTCGCTGTACTTGGGGGAGCATCTTAATTCACGCTACCTTTCGGACCGACCTGGCATCGGGATTCCATCGAATCGAGTCTCTCCCAGTCGACGTTGATTCGGAGATGATACTCACTGTCGTAGCTTCCCTGTTCGGATCGCATTGGGTCGAGGAGCGGACACTCGCTCGTGAATGACTTGAGGAACGTCTCACGCGCCGGGAGGTCGAAGCCGAGCTGGTCGGCGAGTGACGATTCGTTTGGTCGCAGCGCCGTTGTCGGGTCGCTGGAGGCACTCAACGACCGTCGCCCACGAATAGTCTCGATCCTCCGCGACGACTATCGCCTGTACGAATTCTTGGATGCCACCACAGAGTTCGGGATGGTCGGTACAGTCAACGGTCGTCTTTTACACATCTGCGACGCTCACGGCGGTGTCCTCGATGAGCCTCGACTCGTAGCCGAAGAATTTGATCTTGAGCGGAGCGGCTACGTCCGTGAAGTCGGTCAGTCAGGCTAACCTCCGGGAATAACGGCAGACTATCGCTCCCTATTCTCTGACAACCACTCCTAATCTGGACGGGGCGCGTTCTCGTACTTGACCATCTTCTCGGGCTTATCGGCGATGGTGTCGTAGATCTGCTGAAGTGTCTCCTCCGCGGCAAGCAGATTGTGCGTCTCCAAGAACTCCCGACCCTCCTCGGTGAGGCCGTAGAACTTCCAGGGATACCCCTGCCGGCGCTGGTCGTCGTCCAGGGCGACCTCCGTGACGATGCCGGCGTCGATCAGCTTCTGGATGTACTTGTAGACGGTGGCATCACTCACGCTGGGGTTGAGCTCCTCGAGTTCATACATTGATGGGAGCTGTTGGGGGTGAGCGAGAATATCGCTGATAAGCGAAAATCGTGTCTGCTGTGTAATGAAGTGGATGACTTCCCGTGGTGTCGTGTCGTCGCCGACACCCGAACCAACCTCCATGACGATGTATTCGACCGGGCGTAGTAAAGTAGTTTACCCGAGAGTAAACTACCGAGCCGACTCACTATGATGAGTGTGCCGCCAAGCGAGTAGGACAGGATAATTCACTGGCCCTCACGCTCTTCCCACTCCGGACGTGGTGTCGGGGATGGGAGTTCGTCAACCTCAGTTCGAAGTTCGTCCTCTGTCGTCCACGGGAAGCACCGTTCGTGGAGTTCGAATTTGCGGAACTTGTTGAGATGAACCCAACTGTACGTTGCCGGCTCTTCGTCCTCATTTGTCCGGTCGTCGATCACATCCCAAACCTCCTGTTCGTCGATGTCAAGACCCTTCTCCTGTGCGCGCTCTATGAGCGACTCGACTTTTGATTGGACTTCCTCCTCCGACAAATCGTCTGCGAACACTATCTCGAGAGCAGCCTGAATGACGTGCTGTGTCGAGTCAAGGTTCTCGTCAGTCACCCACGCGTAATCACGCGGGAACACGTACGACTTGTCGAAATACGGTGGGTCATCGATCTCGCCCAATTCAGGCGCCTCCCCACCACTCTCCTTCTCGAAGACACCGACGATGTAGTCGCTGTACGTCGCGAGCAGCGAAAGCATGATATCGAACGTATTGAGCCGGTCAGTCGGAAGCTCGAGGAGATCGCCCATGATGAACGGATACGCACCGAGCTGCTTTGTCAGTTCGTTCTGGACGGCGCGAAGCCGACGGATATAGGGGTCGCGATAGCTTCCCAGGATGAAATACGATGTCCGCTGACTCCAAAGATACGGCAATTCACGCTGGGTGAACCGCCATATTTCCCGTTTCTCTGCAGGCTCAAGTTCGATGCCCCCCACGGCCTCGTGAACAACGGCCATAATCTCCCCAGCGTCCGGCGGCGGGCTTGGGTCGGTCATTAGCTGCCGATTCAAACCACAACACCTTATCCTTTCTGAATCACTTTGATTTTTTCTGATTTAACCAACTTGGATGACCCTAACTGTTATAGCGCCCCTCCTCGTATCGTCACGTATGAGCGAAACCGACACTGGCGCGGCCGATGCGGGGCCGTTCGCGGAACAACAGCGGCTGTTCAAGCTGCTGTCCCAGGATACGCGCCATCTCATCATCCAGGAGCTGCTGGGCCATCCCGCCCATCTAATGTCGCTCGCCGAACTCGAGTATATGACCGGGAAGAGCCAGGCGGCCATCAAAGACCAGTTGGAGACGTTGATCGACGCCGGGCTCCTCGCACGCTACACGTACGAACCAAGCGAGGGGAAACGTGATCTCCCCGCCCAGTTCTACGGATTCACAGAGCGGGGGGTCGAGGTCCTCCACGACTACAAGTATCTCCGTGGGCTTCCGGTCGCACGTGCCCTCTACGAAAACACGCGCAAGACCGAGAAAATCGAGCGCCACGAATCGGCCCCTCGCCCGGAGCTTCCGGATGCCGTCGCGGAAGCCCTCGAGTTCGACGAGCCCGATCTCGACGCCGTCGATGGTGGCACAAACCCATAGTTCGTCGGTCAACTACCCCACCCTACTTCGCTCAGTCTGACGACTTTGCTCGTTGAGGGTGGGGCTTGTCCGTGTCCTCGACCTCGAACCCGTCCGGGTGGGCGGTAAATCCGCCACTTGGCGTCACCGTTCCAGACTTTAGGGCAAGCTGACTGTTGCCCGTCCGCCGGGACGACTGTTGGCCTCGGCGGACGTACCGCATACCGATGTTCTTCGCCGCGTTGTAGTCTGCGTTCGCTTCCGACTCGCACTTCTGACAGCAGAAATCGGTTCGATTCGGGCGATTCTCGTCGGCTGTGAAGCCACACTCGGCGCACCGTTTCGACGTGTACGCCGAACCCACCTGCTGCACCAAGATACCGTTCGCTTCGGCTTTGTACTCTACTTGCTCGTAGAGCGTTTGGAACGCCCACTTGTGGCCCCACGACGCACCCGTGCGGTCGCGGATGTGGGTTAGGTCCTCGAACGCGATCACGTCGCACTCGTATCGGAGTGCTTCGTCTACGATAGCGTTCGACGCTCGGTGAAGTACGTCGCGGACGTAGCGAAGTTCCCGGCCACTCGACTGTTCAAGCGTCCGGTGGGCGCTTCGCGTTCCGGTCTGTTGGAGGCCGGCGCGTACCTTCTCGAACTCGCGGAGGTCATGGGTTAACTCTCGCCCGCTAAAGAAGCAGGCAGTGCTGGTGACGGCGAGATTTTTGATACCGAGGTCAACCCCGAGGACCGTTCCGTCCTCGGCGGTATTCCGTTCGGTGTCGGTCTTGTGTCGGCGGAAGCCGATGTGCAAGAAGTAATCGCCGTTGCGGGCGGTGAGCGTACTTTCTGTAACGCTCCATTCGTCAGAGTTGAGGTACTGCCGTTGGTAGCCATCGTCGGCATCGGGAAGTGCGAGCGAACACCGGACGCGACTCTCTGTCGTGGAGAGAGAAACCGTGTCGTCATCGAACAGCGTCATCGTCCGGGTGTCGTACTTCACCGTGGGTGCGGTGAACGTCGGCTTGCTGACCTTCTTGCCGTTGGACCGGCGTTCGATACAGCCAGTGATGGCTTGTGCGGCTTGGTGGGTGGCGAGAATCGCATGCTGACTCCCGAGGCCGGTTTGCTCACGCACGTCGTCGTAGGCGAGGGGCTGTACGTCGCTCTTGGCGTTGCACTTGCCCCACGCCATGTCGGTGGCGAGCTGGCAACCACGCTTCCACTCAGAGATGGTCTCCTCAAGCAACTCGCGTTGCCTACCATCTACCGAGAGTCGGGTGATTGCTGTCCGGCGCACGTAGTCGTCTGCCACAGATTCAATGTAGTCTCTTGGCTACTTATATATTAGTTTCTGTGGCCTATACAAACGCGCTCCTCCCCTCACTACTCGCACCCTTCGGTCGCTCCTTGAGGAAGGGGACTCCGCGCTACCGCTTCAGTTGAACAGCACCGTTCTCGACGCTGCAGAGAATACGCCGACTTCGTACCTAGGTCAGGACTCCGTGGGCTCCAGCATGGCTGACTCGACGTTGATTCGGAGGCGATACGTACTGTTGGTCGATCCGGTGTCGGGCCGCGTCGGGTCCAGCAGCGAGTAGCCACTTGTGAACGACGCAACGAGTTCCTCGCGGGCGGGGAGGTCGATGCCGAGCTGGTCGGCGAGATAGACGATCCGCTTGGTCGCAGCGCCGTTGTCGAGGCGTTCGAGGTACTCGCCGACGGTGTCCCAGTTGCAACCCCGTTCGTCGGCGGTGCGCATCGCGGTCGCAAGTTTCCGAAGACCACCACAGAACTCGGGGTGGTCCGCACAGTCGACCAGTGTCTTCTCCAGGTCGCTGACCTGAACGGTCGTACCCTCGATGGATGTCGGCTCAAAGCCGAAGAATTTCTGCTCGGTGACTGTCGTGACACGGTACGGGACGCCGTGGATCTCCCTGCTTTGCGCTCGGGTCGGCGTGACGACGTACACCGTCCGGGGAACCTGTTCGGTCAGCCCGTGGTGGCTGAGGGCGCTGTAGTAGCCGATGTACATCGGCTCGGCGACGTGGGCGGCGATGAGGTACTCGTGGGTGGTGTACACGGCCTCCTCGCCGGCAGTGAGTGGAATGATGAGATACGTGCCCGGGAAGAGCCGGTCGAGCCAGCCCTTCTCGGTGAGCCGGGAGGCGATCTCGCGGGCGGTGTTTGGGGGGACCTCCAGGGTCGTCTCGATGTCGTCGACGGAGATGATCTGGTGCCCCGCGCCAGCGAGTTGTGCAAGGAGTCGACTTTCTCGAGTCGAGAGACCCTGGCGTATATTTTGCGATTGTTCTATGATACCCATACCTGCGTTTCTTACATAGAATATAGTCTCAGACCTGCTTTAGCCTTGCCTCATCCTTCTTAGCTTCCTTAACCAACACAAAATCATCAAATAGATATGTGTTGGTTAAGAACCGTGGAGACTGTGGATGAACAAATCGGATGTGGCAGATTCTGTCGGCAGTATCTTCCAACCCCGTCTTCTGGCTGGTCCAGCTATTGATGTGACATTGGATCGAGTTCGAATTAGTCATTCGATACAAAATCCCGATCGTATTCAAAAACAAGGTGGAGGGGCTTGTTGACGTGCCCACAGCGTTGACTTGCCGGCACTACGAGACACAGGTATGAACCCACGCGATATCATCCGTCGAGACCATGATTCACGTGACGGTGAGGACCCGCTGCGCGTACTGGTGGATACCGCGTCACTGAACGAGCAGCTCGCCGATGGTAACGATGCCGCCCAGCGGGTACTCGACTATGCAGCGAACCGCGAGTTCGAATTCATTCGGTCGCCAGACACGCCACGGCATGAGGAGCTTGAGTGTATCCCACCGTATACAATTGAGACGGCAGAGAACGGGGCTCGAGTTGTCCGGAGCGATGATGATGGGCAGCAAACAACCACGTCATTCTCGTATCTGTTCGGATATCAGGAACGGGCGATTCGGCGGACTACAGCACGAGTCTTCTCCGATGACATCGACGCGTATGCGACCGAAGTAGAGGACGTCACCGAACGAGAGCTGGCGACAGTCCGGCAGGTGTTCGTCCACGCCGCGCTCAACCATCGTGATGAGGGACACCTGTTCATCACGAACCGAACGGTCCTCCTCACCAACCGACGGTGGTTCGAAGCGCACTTCCCCGGTGGGCAGTTGAATATCATGAGCCTCGGCGAGGCAGTCGAGTATCTCGGGCTCTATATCCGGTATCGGGAGCAGTTCTACGCTAGTCCGAACCTCACCGTCGGAATGTTCGGCTGGTACTGGCATCTCTTCCGGGCGTTGGTTCCGCGGTATCACGTGGAGGCCGACGCGGCTGACGACTATCTACGGGGATTTAGCATCCGATTTCAGAACTTGCTTATCGCCGTCGATGAGATCGGGTATCAGTATTTCCAGGAGCCAGATAACCGGACGCAGCTCAACGTCCAGTACCATTTCGACAATGCGATCTCCCTGATCACCGGCGTTTTCGATACACTAGCCCTCAAGACCGCGGAGAAGTATGCTATCGACGACATTCGCAAAGAGTTCATTTCGCTCTCGAACAACCGGGGACGGGACTTTCTGAATGAAGTACGGGAGGCAAACACCGATCTTCGTGATCACATCGCGGACCACATGGCGTACATCAATCTGGTCTATGTTCTCCGACCGCTCGTAGTCCATCGCGGAGGATATCAGGACAGTCTCCTCGAGGATGCTGATCAGGATTGGACAGCGGGAGTCATTCCGCTTGACCGGTTCAATGAGGCAGATCGAGATGCCTTCGAGCGGTACTACCGCGAGATAGATGACGATCCCTTACCCTATGATCCGCTCACTGAGTGGGGATTGTATCAGGCAGACTGGGCTGATGCGGGCTACATCGAACCATACCACTTCATGAAGGCCGCAGTGAAGACGCTCATCCAGTTTGCTAATGCGTACCTCCAGTTGCTCGGCTATCCGGATTTCATCGAGCAACACAGAGAGGACGATCAGGGGGCGACGTTCATCGATACCTGTGATCGAATCCGTCAAACCGGCTTGACCGGCTTCTATCAGGTGTTCCCGTAGCTATCTCCGACAGTCAAGGGAACTGACTGAAAGAGACTGTAATAGACTGTAATAGGCGTCTTCAGCTCTTCCTGAACGGTGTGGGAATCCCACCCGCAGTAAAGCGAGCGACTGCTCCGCAGCTGGGACACTCATCGACGAACGCACAGACTCGAAGCGAGGTTTCTAACTCACGAACGCTCCCGCACACGGAACACTCGTACGCGGTGCGATACCGGACTGATGGACGGTGCTGTTGCCGTCGTGTGTGGGAGGTCGCTGTCGGTGTCGCCCTACCGTGAGACGCTGCTGTCGGGGATCGCTCCTGGTTCGTCATGGATTGCTCGTGATCGAGCTGCCAGGCCGAATAGGGAAGCGTGTCATAGATGCGATCTGGCTTGCTGATTCCCACATCGAAAGTAGCAGGCTCGGCTGGGTCGCGTGCGTCATCTGATCGGGGCTCATCGACTGAGCTCCCGTCGACGTGTGATGTGTCTCGCTGACCCAGAGGATCCGTCTGTGCCCATACACCGAGTTCGACGGCCTCTGCCTGCTTGTAGAGCACGCCATCGATGGCGGCCGCCAGTTCAGCGAGTGGCTCGGAGATCTCGGACTCCCCGTGTTTCTCGACAGCGTTCTCGAACAACCATTCTCGGAGCGTCGCTGCGGTCTCTCTATCGACGGTGTACGATGGAACAGCGTTCATTAGTCTCTCACTCCGCCCCTCTTGGATGCGACAAACCACACACCGTCCCTATCCCCGTTGATGAGACTCCATCCAGGTGTTAGCGAGGTTGTGGCTGCGCGCGCAGCGACCGCAGGGAGCGAGCACGGAGCGGTGGGTGGGGTGGAGGGGCGTCCACGGGCGGTGGTCGCCACTAAAAACGGGGGTAGCGCCCCGCTCAGCGCAGGGTGTCCCGTTCCTCTTCGAGGCCGACACCCGGGTCGTCGGTGCCGTGTTCGGCTTCGTAGGCGTCGACGAGCTCCCGACTGTACCGCGCGATCCGATTCCGGGACGTCGGTACGATCGTGCTCGCCGCCACGGCGACCTGCTCTTGGGTGAGGTGCTTGCGCGACAGCAGCCGATCCGCCGCGTACAGCGCCGACGCCGCGACAGTGCATCGTGGCGTCCCTGGCCCGACCGGCACCCGATCGCCGAGCTTCATCAGGTGTTGGGCCAGCCGCCACGTCCGCACGGCTCGCGCCCCGGGGATGGCGTCGTCATCGAGCGCGTCGACGACCTCCATCACGGCGTTGGGTCTGATGAGCGGCGCATCGAACCCGCACTGACACCGGATCTTCCGCGCCGCAGCGCACACCCGCTCGAGGGGCGCTTTGGTGTGCTTGGCGACCGCGACGTCGATCTCGTCACGGTCGACCGCTGAGGCTCGCGCGGCCAGGAGGACGGCGCCGCCAGCGAGTGCCTCCCAGGCCATCCGCCCGCCCGGTAGCCGCGCTTCCGAGGCGCTCCGGAGATGTCGGGCCGCCTGCTTGATGACGTGGTCCGGCAGGCTCAGGTTGCCGCCGATCATCTCGATGTCACGCAGTCCCTCGTTGAGCCGCTTGGTCCGCTTGCGCTTCTCGCCGAACTGCATCCGCTTGTGCCATTTCCGGAGGCGCTGGACCTTCTCCCACTGTTCGTTGCTTAGGGGGTTACCGCGCCCATCGGTGTTTCGCCCGATTTTCGTGTGCAGGCCCTTGTCCGTCCGCAGCGGGTCCACCGTCTCGATGCTCTGGTCGGCGTCCCCGACCAGGCCTAGGTCGTTCAGCGTCGGGCTCAGGTCGACCCACTCGTCGGCGACGATCAGCCCGCAGTCCGTGCAGAACGACTGCTCGTCTTCGGTGATCACCTGGCCCTCACACTCCGGACAGGTCGACCGCCCCGACGGCTCGTGTTCGACCGTCGTCTCGTGACCGCGTTCCTCAGTGGTAGTACTCTGTACGTCCGAAACCGTCTTTTCGCTCGCGTTGTTACTCGACATTGCAGTCTCCTGAAGGCGCTCATCACAGCGCCCGACACCGCGGCCCCAAACCGCGGTTTCCTCGACGTCACGACCGACAGAGCCGTCTGCGCGCTCTCGCTCGCGCCTTCGCGAGCGCCCTCCTGGGCGCGAGCGAGAGCGCGCCCGCACGGAGGGACTCAACCAGCGCCGCGCGCCGACCCGCCCGGAGCGAGCGACCAGCGGAGAAAGCGTGGGGGGTGAGCAGTCACGCCGCGCAA
The DNA here is from genome assembly GCF_019880245.1 of Halobaculum roseum. NCBI lineage: Archaea > Methanobacteriati > Methanobacteriota > Halobacteria > Halobacteriales > Haloferacaceae > Halobaculum > Halobaculum roseum. Next base: position 92,034 of record NZ_CP082287.1, on the reverse strand, counting down.
CCCCCCGCGCTTTCCCGCTGGCGTCGAGGGCACATACATTTTAGCCCGGCAGGAACCGCACCTACTGGAGCGGAAGCCCGCCCGGAATGGTCGGTCGCGAGCGACGCGGAGGGCGCCAGCGGCGAGCGGCGCGGGCCGGTTGAGAACCACCGGACAGCCGACGGCGACGACGGCCTATCCAGCCGCCGACCTGGCAGACTCAGAAAGGGTGAGGCCGCCTCGACCGTCCCCCGACCCCGCAAGCACCGAGTCCAGCGAGGCGCACAGCGTGAGGCGCGGGATGTCGAGCGGCCGAGGGCTTTCTAATAGCTGTCTCCGATACCACGCGAACAGAGAGCAGTATCTCGCGAGCAACCTCGACAGATGTGACCCTGATGGTAAAGGGAGTTAGCTGTCGATGCCCCTCAGATGTCGATGAGCCGGCCAGTCACGAACGATTCCGTCACTAATGTACAGAAAGCCGCTACTCGTCCTCGAGTGCGGTGTAGATCTCCGCGTGCCGCCGGCCATCGAGGTTCCCCATCTTGAGGGCAATCTTTCGACGCTCGGCGTCGCTCTCGGCCGTCTGATACCGCTCGTACAGCCGGCGGATCTCGGCGTCGACCGCCGTCGCGTCGCCATCGTAGACGCCGACGTTGTCAGGGGCAGCGAGATCGAGTGACGCGTCTTCAAGATCCGATTTAACAAGACGGAGGCGATGAGCCGTCTCGGCGCCGACCAGCTGCGTGACCGTCTCGAATTCGAGTTGGTCGTCGTAGTACTTCATCGCGACGAGCTCTTGGAACGGCTCATTGTCCGCGGTCTTGTCGAGATACTCGCGGAGGACCTCAACGAGTAGGTCTGCTCGGTTCGTGTCGTAGACCTCCGCAATGGCGTCGAGCCGCTCGACGAGAGACACTGGCGAGTGAAAATGAACTCGCCGCAGCTCGTCGCTTGGTTCCATACGGTGCGTACATTTCACACAGACGCTGGTAACGGTTTCGGGGCTTCCACAACGCACGCTCTGAGCGTCAGGAATCTGGGCCATCGAACGCAATCGTCGCCCTGTGCGTTCAGTTCTGCCAGGAATCGAGTGGCTGCGGTCTCGATTCGAGCGCGGTCGATGTTGTTGACGTCAAGGTCCGCCGTGGTAGTTCGAAACGGATCGACGACGACGAGCACGCGCTTGATAACAGTTCGGACGGTATCCGGGTCATATCTGTCGACGACAGTCGCCATCGCTCCGTCCATGTGGGCGTCCTGGTGGTCCACTCGTGGTGGTCTGTGCCCCCTCGAGGACGAGTTCGACGACGTCATCAACCGATTGCGTACTCGGGGTTTCCAGTGCGTTCACGAACGTCATAGGGGGGGTTCAGAGTCGGTCATCACTATGCTCACTCCGTCGCGTCTGTGTCTGTATCTTCCGCCGAGGGCTCCAATCGGCGCTGTCGGCGAACCTCCGCCAGCGTGTCTTCCAGCGTCCCGAGAGCCTCGATGGCCGCGAGCTCATCGGTAATCTCTTCCAGAAGGCGGGCTCGCTCGATCGTGTCCGCATCGCCGGCGGTCGTGTCGATTGCCTCGATCCGAAGTCGGCGCTCCTCCTGCCACCCACAGTCCCAGCACGTCCGGAGGACGTCGAGACGTTCGTCTGCAGCAGCATCAAGCACTACTTCGGTCAATGGCGTCGACGGAAGTCGGTTCGGTCCGATCTCGAGTGTGACCGGGCCACCACACGCAGGACAGTCCATAGCCCACGAGACACGCGCCGCCGTCATCAACATCGGGGACCCACGAGACGGACTCACAGACAGGGCTGTCAAGGACCCAATCCCGACACCCTGGGCAGGTCGTTGAAACAACGATCGCTCCGGTGACTCAGTAGACGAGACTGTGATCTCAAACTGATATATTTCGGAAGTCAGGACTCCAGAGATGGCCCCTCGGCCTGAGAGAGCCGGCGGCCTTCGCACATTGCATATCGCCTCTTCCTTTGGACAAAATCCGCGATATTCAAATCCGAATAACGGTCTCAAATCGTAGAAGAATCTCGTCGGGCCGATTTGAGGCAGTAGAAAATACCTCGACGAGCTACCGGTTCACCACTATCTCGCTAAAATTGCTCGACCACGGGCTAAGGGGGTGAATTCGGGAAGGACTGATGAGAGATACGAATACCCCTGTGTCAAGAACGCCTTGATTGATGGCTGCGCTCTCCCGGGAGATGCCGAAAGATACCCCCGATTCCCGAGAATCCGGGACGCTAAACCCACTCAAAGTTGCCCGACGGGGGTTTCCAGTACAAGGTAGACAGTACTACAACCCATCATCTTGACATACCGAGGGAACGGCTTGTTCACAGTCCGAACTTGACAGTGGACAAGTACAGGCTGTTAACCAACAATCCGAACCAGGAACAGAGTCTGTTGGTTAATAGTCTGCCCCCTCCACTGTTTCCGGAGCTTTTGCTGTCTTCATCCGTCCGACACAAGGCTTTTCGAGCGTCTTCGTGGAATCACGATTTTGCGCCGCCGTGCCCTCCTCGCGACCGCCGCCACGTCCCTCCCCGCAGTACTCGCTGGCTGCACCAGTCCCGGTGGGTTGGGTGGAAGCAACGCCGCTGCAGAAGCCCCTACAGCACGCCTCGAACTGACAACGATTGCCGACGCGAAACTCCCGACGAAGGTCCTCGATACAGTCCGCCCTGCTGAAGGCAACGACGAAACGGCACAACTGTTCGATCGGATTCTCGACGGTGGCGCGACAACGAAGGCGACACGGCCGCCACTGCCCGAACAGCAACATATCGCCTACCAAGACAGCGTCTACGAGCTGGCATACGAGGTGGTCAAGAATACGCCGGCCACCAGGTACTCCGTGAAGGTGGATATCGTAACCGGCACGGTGACCGAGGCAGAGGAGATCCCATACGCTGCTCTCCCCGAAGTCGATCAAGAAAAATTTGCCGCCCACGGGCTCGCCGATGGTGGTCACGACGCCTCCACGTAGCTTCAGTTACCTCAACTCGCGCTACGCTACGTCTTGATGGCCTGTTCCCAGCGACTTACAACTCGAAAAAGGGGGGCGGGGGTGAAACATTCGAGATCACCAAAGCGGCTTCACCAGCAATCATGTCCGAAGCTCGGTATTCCTCTCATTCGTGAACGGAGCCTACGAGCCTCGTTCTTTCGCGACCATTCTGGCGCTTACTACTCAAAAACGGGGGGTGTCGGTCGCCGGGATGTCTTGTTTCTACTCGAAAACGGGGGTGGGTGAGTCAGGAGATTCGACGTGCCGTTAGATCTACTGTGTAATCTCTTAGCCCTCTCCCATTTACAACTCGAAAACGGGGGGTGTGTCCTACGATTTCTTTGTCGTCGGTACTATTGATGATGCGGAGACGGTGGAGAAACGACGGAAAGGCGGGGGGTGTGGTCCCTTCAAAATCAGCGTCACCCCCGCCACCCACATCCAGTTACGACGGAAACGTGGGGTGGGGGTCCTCCCTCATCGAGTTTTACTCGTCCGGGTTGACCGGACCTATTCACACTGAGGGGTGTTGGGCAAACCGAACCCATTCACACTCTGGGGGGTGTCGCCTGCTACGTCTCTAATGGTACTGAAAAGAACATCAGACTACAGTTCCATCTCGTCTACTCGTCGGGATTCACCGGCCCTTTGTACTTCGACGTCACCGAATCGCCTTCCCGCCACTGCCAGTAGTAGTAGCGGTTGTCGTTGATCTCCTTGATCGTGATCGTCGCCTTCGCCGGCACGTCGTCTGGGAGGTCATCGGGGCGCTCCTCGACGTCGGCGTCGTCCGCTTCCTCCTCGAGACGGGCTTCCCGCTCTTTGTGTTCGGCCAACGCCTCGGCGTAGCTGGCAGCGTCCCGAAGATGCTCCGGTGTGGCTTCATTGAGCGTGTTGACGATCTCCGTCGGGAGGTTCGCCGGTGGGGGCGGTGGTTCGTAGGACATCGGCTACTCTCGTGTTAACCAACACGGCCCATGAACCCATAGTTTTGTTGGTTAAGCCGATGGGGGCGGTTCTCGCGATTGTTGGCTGTAACACTACTCGAAACTTCTTTATATACAAGTTTCGTACTATGTTACACCGTGCTCCGGCGCATCGAACTCGAGGTCCTCGCTACGGTCGACCGCGGCGACACGATCTCCGAGATCGCGACGAAGCTCGACCACAGCGAGAGCTACCTCTCTCGTGCCGTCGGCGACCTCGTTGAGAAAGGGCTCGTCTACACGGAACGCGACGGCCGCCGAAAACGAGTTATCCCGTCGGATGCTCGCGCCGTCGAGCTCTACCAGGACCTCGTCCGCCAGCACTCCCACATCGAGTTCCCCGAGCTGCTGACCGGCAAGGCACTCGAGGTGCTGTACTACCTCGACCAGCCGCGAACCGTCTCCGAGATCGCCGACCGAAGCGACAATTACCGCAACACGGTCAACCGCGTCCTCAAGCGGTTTCGCGACCGTGGGCTCGTCGGGACCGTCGACGGCCACTACGAGTTCAACGCCGACTTCGACCGCCTCCACGAGTTCGCGCGTGAACTCACACATCATCTACATCGCCAGCGCCTCGAAGCCGTCGCCCCGAAGGGCACGATTCTCTGGGAGGACTACGACGAATTCCTCGCCCAGGCTGAGACGGAGATCGAGGCAGAGGGGTTCCACGAAACCGGCCTCGGTCGGTTCGCGGCCTTCGACCTCCAGTTCCTGCTCACCGGCCACCGCTACTACGTCTACTCCGAGGACCTCGACGTAGTCTCACCGGCGGAGCTCTGCTGTCACACCCTCTTGATCGACGACGGCAGCCGCCACCGCTCGTACTGTCTCCTCCTGCTCAGCCACGTCGACGTCGACGAGGCGGACCTCCGAGAGCAGGCGGCGAAGTATGGTCTCGAAGACGAAATCGACGCCCTGCTCCGCTACCTCGAGACGTACGGCGAGGTTGATGACGAGCGACTCCCGGAGTGGGACGAGTTCCAGGAGCTGGCGGCTAACTACGAGGTGCCACTACCACAGTAAGCTCACTACGGCCTAAGGACCGTGGTGTTCACCGTGGACTCCCGCTCTAGCCGAATCCGGCAGGGGCTTGACCCCGTTCGCGTTCAGCATCCCGGTGTTCAAGCGCACGCCTACGGGTGCGCCTCCTTCGCCGCCAGTTTGGTTGCGAAGGAGTCGATAGCCGATGTTTTTGGCTGCGTTGTAGTCCGCGTGGTTCTCGTACTCGCAGGACTGACAGCAGAACGCGTCCTGTGCGGGGCGGTTGTCCTCGTGTGTGAACCCACAAGATGAACACCGTCTCGACGTGTTCTTCGGGTTCACTTGCTCAACCTGGATCCCGAGTACCTCGGCCTTGTACGAGACGTAGTCGTACAGGCGACGGAACGCCCACTCGTGGAACTTACGGGCATCTGGCATCCGATCGCGGATATCCGTCAAGTTCTCGAAGGCGATCACCGTGCAGCCATTTTCAGCTGCCTCGTCTACGAGTTCGTTCGCGACACGGTGAAGATACTGCTTGAAGCGTCCCGTCTCCTTGCGTCCGACCGCTTGGACGTTCTCATGAGCCCACCGCGACCCACACTCTTGGAGCGATTTGCGGCGCTGAACGTACTCCTGTCGCCAGTGGTTGAGTTCGTCGGCAGACCAGAACACGCCAGTCGAAGTAACGGCGATGTTCTCGACCCCGAGGTCCACACCGAGAACCGTTCCGTTCTCGGCTGGAACGGGGTCGTCCACATCCGCCTTTGTTCGGACGTGGAGGTAGAAATCGCCACGGCGATAATGGAGTGTCGCACCAGTAGTCTCCCACTTGTTGCTCCGCAGATATTCGGAGAAGGGCGTTTCACCGGTTACCTCGGGAATGACGTACTCGACAATAACGCGTCCATCGACGGTAGATAACGAGGCGTGGTCGTCGTGGAATGTGGCGTTTCGCTGGTTATATTCCACGAAGGGCGAGGTGAACGTGGGCAATGAAGCGTACTCACCTTTCGACCACTTCGCGAGCACACTTTCAAGTGCGTCAACGGCACGGTCGCGAGCCGACTGAACGTGGTTGCTGTGAAGCCGTGTCTGCTCGCGTAGTTCGTCGTAGGTCAGGTCGTGCAGGACGGACTTTCGGGTTTCGGCCCATTCACCGTCCCACGCGGCATCTACGACATAGTTGGCGGCCCACCGAAACTCGTCGATGGTCTCGTGAAGCAGTTCCGCCTGCTCTTCGGTCACATCGAGTTTGACCGGAACAGTGCGGTGGACCTCCATATACATCACAACACAACCTGTGATTAAAAGTATTAATAAGATATAGTAGAGAGTCAACCCTGCCATGGACCGTGAGACGACTCACGAGTGCTGGTTTTCTCCCGTACCCGTAGTTTCGGGCACCTCTATTGATTTACTATGAGACCAACATTCGGACGTGAGTACATCGAGAACGAATTCCAGCGAATCGGGGGCGGGCTATCTGAACCGCTCACAGTCTACTTGATCGGTGGTGGCGCGATGTCGCTGCGCGACCTCAAGGGGGCGACGAAAGATATCGACCTGGTCGTCCCGGATGGCGACGCGTACGGTCAGCTGTGGGCCGTCCTGATGGATCTCGGGTATGCGGAGGTTCAATCGCTGGATCCAGATTACCGGGCGCTGGGGGCGACGAGCTGCGTCGAGAACGCCGATGGGTGTCGCCTCGACATCTTCAACCAGCAGGTCGCGAACAAGCTCGTGCTCACCGACGGGATGCAAGAGCGCAGCGAGCCGTTCCTCGACACGGATCGACTGACGGTCCGGCTAGTCAGCAACGAGGATATCTTCCTGTTCAAGGCGATCGCCGGCCGCGACGACGACATCGAGGACATGAATATGCTCGTGCAGGCCGGCCTCGATTACGACGTCGTCCGGGCTGAACTCGAAGCCCAGATCGAACGCCTGGGGGACGATCAGTTCGCCACGTTCGCGAACGAGGCGCTGGTCGAACTCGAGGAGCGGTACGGAGTGACCACACCGATCGAGGACCGCGTCCAGGAGCTCACGAACAGGTACTACCGGGGGCTCGAAGTCCTCCAGGCACTCGACGAGCCGATGACCGTCGGCGAACTGGCCGCCAAACTGGAGCTGGATACTGACGAGGTTCACGACCGGATCGCGTATCTCTCAACGTTCGACCGGGTCCGTCGGGATGGCGACACAGTCCGTCCCGTGGAGTAGTCTGGCCACGACTACGGGGAGGGAAGGCGGCCGTCTGGTCGGGGAACGCGGCCCCGTTTGATCTCGTGATCGACGCGGCGCAGGTGCTTGCAGCCGCCTTCGGGTGAACGTTGCTGCCAGTCGGGACAGGTACACGATTCGTCGATGACGTCGACTTCGTACCGGTTCCCGGACGCAGACTGTACCTCGTAGCGGCCACCCTTCGAGAGGAGTGAGACGTCCATCGCTTCGGCGACGGCACGCTTCGTGCGGGGCTCAAGATCGTCCTCCGACTGTGCGTTCTCGTCGACGACCAGTCGGTCGCGAACGTCGCCCGTTCGGCCACCGTCCGGCGCGACGGCTTCCGCAGGACCACTGAGCCGCTCGTGGAGCACTTCCTCGACCGGATGGCCTTCCTGCCACAGGTAGTGGACCTCACGGCGCTCGCGATGGTCGTAGGAGCCGCACGCCGCTGCGCTCCCGGTCCACACTCGCCAGGCACCGAGCGCGGTCATCACGTCGACGATGTCACGGGGAACCGTCTGGTGGTCGTCCGGGAAGAACACCCTGAAGCGGGTACACGCTTCTTGCGGCGGGACGGTCTCCCACCAGTCTTCGCTGGAGCCCCAGCTGTCGTACATCGCGTCGTCGCTCCCGTAGCCCACCGTGACGCCGTCGATCGGCGTCCAGCCCGTCGGGAGATGGTCTGCCTGCCCCTCGAGTATCCGGAGGACGGCGTATCGAAGGTACTCGTGGGCTTGGTTGTCCGTCGTTCGAGCGACCTGATCGTGCTGCTCGGCGACGTGCTTGGCTTCCTCGAGGACCGTTGTGAGATAGGCGTCAGTCATGGTTCGCGGAGGTCAGAATGCGCCTCCGCCCCTCAGCGGGCGCAGAAAAACGCAACCTTTCCCCCGCAGTAGCAGCCGACGACGTACGCGACAGATCCGGTATCGGCAATGTAACCGACTGATATGCGTAGTAAATCGCTTATTATCCGCCCTATAACGTGTTGTCCGTATATGATTTCATCAAATATCTCTAGATGACTTGTTAAATATATCAGTATATCTACCTTCATTCGTAAATTCTGGGTTGGGACTGAGAACGAAGACTACATCGATGCCGAGTAGTTTACAGGGGATACGAGTCGAATGCAACTGGGCTTGACCCGAGGCGGTTCACGCGTCCGTGATTTCTTCTACGAGTTCGGCGGCATACTGCGCTGCCTCCTCCGCGTTCGCGCCGAGCACGTAGGTGATCGGTTCGATACCGAACGCGCCCTCATGGTACAGTACCCGGGGTGCCGACTCTCGGTCGGCAAACCGTTCGCGGAGCCGGCGCTCGCGATCCTCGTAGTCGGCGTCGAACTCCATCGTTTCAATCCCGCGCTCGCGAGCCGCCGCCAGGAACGCACTTTCGGTAGCAAGATTGACCGCCCCCCGAAGATCTGGGTCGACCGCGGCCGCCGCAAGGAGGACAGTGGCGACGTGTCGGGACGCTCCAAATTCCGGGTTCGCGGGCACCTCAACGCGGCCATCGACAGCGTAGATACGTCCGGGGATCGCCGCCACGTCGGTCGGCGTCTCGGCGTCCGGGGGCGCGGCGCCGATGTTCGAGCCGACGTTCGGAACGAACGCAGCCATCCCGGGCGTAGTCGAGAGCGTCCGCGCGGCCGAGCGCACATCGGCGAGGGCGGCCCGCTCGGCGCGTACCGACGGATCGACGCCACGAACGCAGAGATCGCAGCCGAGCCCCGCTATCTCGGGCATTCGCGTCTCGTGGATCTCACAGATCGGTCCGCGGTCCTCCAGGGCACGGACGAGGTCCAGTATGTCGGCAAGGGCCTCGTACCCGTCCAGTTCGTCGGTCGCAAGCCCTTCGGCGACCCGCTCGACGGCCGCTCGCGTTCGGGGATGTTTAGCGATGCGCGGGTCGGTGGCGGTGTCCTCGCTGACGTACGTTGAGACAGCCGCTTGCGTGACGCCCAACTCGTCGGCGATCTCCTGTTGGGTGAGCCCGTATCGCTGGAGTTCGGCCGCAAGCTCGACACGGAGGGTCGGGAGAACATCCTCCACGACGATCTCACTCGGGAGCGTAAACGGCACGGTTAGACACGCCCCGCGAGCGTCAACACGTGCCTCGTGACCGTCTCGGCGTCGGGTGCGAGCACACGCACCACTGGCTCCTTTCCGACGGCGCCACGATCGTACACCGCCACGGGGGTTCCGTCCGCCTGCTCGAAGGCGCGCCGAGCGGCCCATCCCATTGTCGAACGCTCCTCGTCTGGCTCGGGCTCCTCGCGTCGATCAATCTCCACCACGACTCCCGCAAGGTCGTCCAGCCGTTGTTCGATCGCCGTGTCGAACCGACAGTTGACCGCGAACCGCAACACGGGGTCGAACTCGCGCGCGCCGTGCAGGAAGCGCGCAACGTGACTTGAGGCGCCAAAGCGAACGCCGCGGTTGGGAGACACCCCAGAGAGGGTTCGAGTGATTCGCCCCTCAACCGCGGCCGTCTCCTCGGGTGATTCTGCGTACGGCGTCGCCCCGACCACATTCATCCCGACCTCGGGAACCGCGGGCGAGGCATCCGTATCGACCAACCGCCGGACGACGGACTCGACAGCCTCGGCCGTCCGGTCGCGCGCCGCCCGCTCCCGGAGCGCGACGAGGTGATGGACCGCTCCTGGTCCCTCGCCAACGTCATGGTTGTAGCGAATCGCGCGCGCGAGCAGGTCCGTCCCCGCTTGGACGGCCTCGATGAGAGGTTCGCCGTGGGCGAGCCGGGCCGCGACGGCGCTGGCGAGCGCGCACCCAGAGCCGTGGGTCGCGTCGGTGTCGACACGCGGGTGCTCGAACGTCTCGACGCTGTCTGCGGTGACCAGCACGTCCTGGACAGTATCGCCGGCGACGTGGCCGCCCGTCAGGAGGACCGAATCGACGCCGGTCTCAAGGAGGACGCGGCCGGCTTCGACGGCGCTCTCCTGGCCATCGACGGCGACACCGGTCAGCAACTCGGCCTCCTCGGCATTTGGTGTGGCGAGTGTCGCGTGCGCGAGCAGTTCCTCGTAGGTCCCCTCTGCCTCGGGGTCGAGCAGTCGGTCGCCGCTGGTGGCGACCATTACTGGGTCAACGACAGTTGGCGCCGCCAGATCGGCAGCGTGGTCGGCCACGAGCTCGATGACGGGTTCGGTGGCGAGCATCCCAGTCTTGAGGGCGTCGACCGCGAAATCGTCGCGGACGGCCTCGATCTGGGCCGAGATCTCCTCGAGCGGAAGTACATGGGTTGACTCCACACCACGAGTGTGCTGGGCGGTCACAGCGGTGATTGCGCTCGTTGCAAACGCGCTGCAGGCTTCGGCAGTTTTTAGATCTGCCTGCACGCCGGCGCCGCCGCCCGAGTCGCTGCCCGCGACGGTCAACACAACGGGTCGCGTATCTGGTGCTGGGGTTCGCACAATATAACTGGGTTATACAACCTGAACATAACACTTTTGCGGTCCTCGGTCTAGCGTCCTGATGTGACATTCACCGACGAACTACGTGCGGAGGCCGACGGTTACTGGTCGGCGATTCTCGATCACCCGATGGTGCGCCGACTCGGGGACGGCACCCTCGAGGAAGCGCCGTTCCGTCACTGGGTGCGCCAAGATTACGTCTACCTGATCGAGTACAGCCGGCTATTCGCGCTCGGCGCTGCGAAGGCGCCAGATCTCGAACGCATGGGCCGGTTCGCGACGTTGCTCGAATCGACCGTGAACACGGAGATGGACCTTCATCGCTCGTACGCCGCCGAGTTCGGCATCGACGAGGATGAGCTGGCGGCGACCAATCCCTCGCCGACGACCCGTGGGTACACAGACTTTCTCGTCCGAACGGCCTCCCACGGAACGTTTGGTGACCTCGTTGCCGCGCTCTTGCCCTGTATGTGGGGCTTTAACGAGACCGGAACGCGCCTCGCAGCGCGTGGGGTGCCGGAGCACGAACAGTACGCAGCCTGGATAGAGATGTACGCTGGCGAGGAATTCACCGAACTCACGACGTGGTGCAAAGACCTCATGAACGAGGTGGCCGCAGAAGCCAGCGACGCCGAGCGGGATCGCTATCGCGACCTGTTTGGGATATCGGCCCAGTACGAGTACCTGTTTTGGGATGCCGCCTGGGAGAGAGAGGGGTGGCCGCTATGACGACGCAGAGATCGGACGGGACGGATGTCCCGGTCGACTTCGAGACGTACGCCACGGCGGCGGAGGGGGGCGCAGAGGGCGCGCGATTCACTGACTGGCTTCGGGCCCGCGCGGAGCCGCAGTGGTCGACCGCCATCGAGGGCCGGTTCACCGAAGAGCTGATCGAGGGAACGATAGCCGACGACGTATACAGCCGCTACCTTCTCCAGGATTACGTGTTCGTCGAGACGCTCGTCGGTACGTTCGGCCACGCGGTCGGGGAGGCCCCGACGATGGCCGCGAAGTCGCAACTCGTGACATTCATGGAGTCGCTGACCGCTGAGGAGAACGACTACTTCGAGCGGTCGTTCGACGCGCTCGGCGTGGCCAAGGAAGCGTACACCAACCCGGAAACGACGGCCACGACCCGTGCGTTTCAGGACGTACTGGAGCGGGCGGCCCGCGAGGGCGGCTATGCCGAGATCCTCGCGGTGCTCGTGCCCGCCGAGTGGATCTACCGGGAGTGGGCGACCGCCGCCGACGCGGTGCCCGAGCCGTTCTATCTCGGGGAGTGGATCGATCTTCACGCGAACGAGGGGTTCGTCGCGTTCGTCGACTGGCTACGCGAGGAACTCGACCGGGAGGGCGCGGCCGCATCCGGTCGCCGACGCGCACGGCTCGACCGGCTGTTCCGGCGGACGGTCGAACTGGAGGTCGCGTTCTTCGAGTCGGCCTACGATGCCGACATTGGGAGCAATCTGGGTGAGAAAGAATGGTGACGCCGACAGCTGCACTCGGGCTCGTCGTGGCGGTGCTCGCCGGGAGCGCCGCGATCGGGGTATGGTACTCCCGCGGTCAGGTCGGGTCAGTCGAGGATCTCATCACTGCCCGGGGCTCGATCGGCGAGCGGCGGATGACCGGGACGCTGGTGGCGTCGGTAATGGGAGTCTGGATACTCTTTTCGGCGCCAGAGGCCGGCGCGAGCTTCGGGATCGCTGCGGTCGTCGGCTACGCCGTCGGCGAGGCGGTTCCGATGCTCGCGTACGCCCGGATCGGGCCGCGAATCAGACAGCTCATTCCGGACGGTCACTCGCTGACTGAGTACGCCCACGCGCGTTACGGGACCGCGATGTACGCGTTCATCCTTGTGGTGTCTGCACTCTACATGTTCGTCTTTGTAGCCGCTGAACTCACGGGAATTGCGGGTGCGCTCTCGCTCGTCGCCGGCGTCCCACAGTGGCAAACAGCCGTGTTGGTCGGCGGCATCGTGCTCCTCTACACAGGCTACGGCGGGCTCACGGCGAGTATTGTCACAGACACCGTGCAGGCATTGCTCGTGATTCCCCTACTCGTGGCCACGTTCATCGCCGTCCTCGTAACTGTCGGCGGGGTTGGCCCTGTCTACGACGGGGTCACCGCTGCGAACCCGGCCCTGCTTGACCCCGGGTTCATCCCGGGCCTGCAGTTCGGACTCGCGCTCTCGTTCGCCATCCTCGGTGCGGAGCTGATCAACCAGACTTGGTGGCAGCGGGTGTACGCCGGCGAGAGCGACGACGTCGTCCGGCGCGGCTTCCGAACAGCTAGCGTGACGAACGGTGCGCTCGTGTTCTTGGCTGCCCTGTTTGGCATCGTCGCAGTCGGCAGCACGGATATCGTGACCGACGTGACGAGCGCGGGCTACAATGCCGATGTCGCACTGTTCGTGCTTCTCGAGGAGGCCTTCCCGGAACCGGTTGTCCTCGGGGTGACGCTGCTCGCGTTACTGCTTGTAATCAGCTCTGTCGACACGCTGTTCAACGCGCTGGCGAGCCTCGTCGCAGTCGACCTGGGGCGGCTCACCGCAGCGGACGATCGACGGCTCCGCCTCGCCTCCCGACTGTTCACCGTCGCTGTGGCGCTCGCAGCGGTGTACGTCAGCCTCCGGGCCCGGAGCGTGCTTCGGCTGTTCTTCTTTGCGGACCTGCTGGGCGCAGCCGTCGCGTTCCCGCTCGTCTATGGGCTCTACTCGGAGTCGATCACTGGCCGCGGCGCGCTCACAAGCAGTATCGGCGGGCTGACTGTCGGGCTGGCGTACTTCCCCGATCTCCGCGGCGCGCTCGCGGCGGTCCCGGTCCTCGGCGATGCACTCCCCGCGGCGGATCCGTTGTACCTGACCTCCTTCGCGGGCGCATTCTGCGTCTCAACCGCGCTGACACTGGTCACAGCGCGGCTCTCATCGTCGGCGTTCGACCTCGAAGGTCTCGCCGGCGAGGTCGGTCGCATCGACGACGACCCTACGGAGCCGGCCGACTGACGGCGGTCGGCTCGTTCAGGAAAGTTCGACGACCCGATCGGCCCACGTCCGGAGTGATTGCAGTGACGTCCGCTCGTTTCGTGAAACAGAATCCTCGATGCCGAGTTCGTCACTCTCGAAGGCGTTACAGACGGTGACCGACGCGTGGTCGCAGTAGTCGGTCAGTGCGTCCGCACGGTCGGCGTCCGCCTGGAGCGCAATCGTCGCGTCGTTGACAAACACCGCCGTCGGATTCGCCGGCGCCGCCGCAAGCACGCGGAACGCGCGCTCGGCATTCCCCCGAGCGAGCGTGAGTGCGCCGTCCTCGGTGTCGCTCTCCGCGCGTGGGGCGTCGACCTCCACGACCCCATGGAAGGCATCATCAGGGACCGACGTGAACCGGCTCAGCCGTCCACCCAGAACGGTCCCGTCCCGTTTCAGTTCGGGTGCAAACTCCAGGACAACGACACCCGACGGTCCATTCTGTCGGACCCAGCGGCCGAGGGCTCGTGCCGTTAGCCGGGTCTTGCCGACGTTCGAGGGGCCGAGGATGAGCGTCGACCCCTCCTCGAAAACGTCTCGCATCGAATCACCCGGCCGTGCGGTCGGCGCGTCGCCACCCGGCTGCCCACTCACGCACGAACAGCGCGAGTAGAGCGAGCGTCGCGAGACCTAGCACGACTGCGAACAGGGTGACGAACGCAGGAGTCGGGGCGAGCCCATCGGTCAGGGTCGCTGCAGTGTCCCGGACGGAGTTGGCCGCCGTTACACTTGTTACACCTAGTAAGATGACGCCCGAGCCGGTCAAGAGCCGCGAGGGAGGCCCACCAGGAACGTCGTACAGGAGATACAAAACGAGTGCGAGGACGAAGGGTGTCCCAGCAAGTCCGAGTGCCAACGCCTGAACGAGCAATGGAATGAAGTTCCCGCCGACGAACGCGCCCGCGGCCGAAACCAGCGCCGTCCCGGCCAACAGCGCCCGGTACCGGCCATCATCGACGGTGGTTCCCCATCCCAGCTTGTCCGCGAGCAAGAATGGCGGGACAACCGTGTTGCCGCCGAGGGTCGAGACGGCGGCGCCGAGAATGCCGACGAGGAACAACGTCACGGCCGCGCTCCCCGCGACAGGCTCCAGCGCTGCCGCGGCCGCGGTGGCCTGTGGGGCGACATCTCGGCCGCCCAACGCCCCGGCCACAACCAGAAAGATGGAGAGGCTGTACAGCCCGAACGCGGCCAGCATCGATGCGCCGGCGTCGAATCGCGCCAGCCCGTAGTCGTCGCTGCCCCACTCTCGGGCCCGCATCGTGTACGTGTGCATTGTGACGAGCGTAATGTGGACGGCGCCTCCGAGCACACCTGCGACGGTGACTGCCGCGCCCGGCGGCGTCGTCGGCACCAGCCCTGCCGCGGCGGCGGCCGGGTCCGGCGGAACAACCGCGAGTGTCGCGACGAACACGAGCACGACAGCCGAGACAACAACTTTCGCCCCGATTTCCGCGACTCGGTACCCACCGCCTGCGAGTCCGACCGCAAGTACGACTGCCCAGAGCACGCCCCAGACCGGCGGAGTCAGGCCGAATAGTGAGGTCGACACGTCCGCGAGCCCTTTCATGATCAGCAACTGGGCCACACCGGCGACGATTACGGTGTCAACAACGAGCAGCCACGCCCACCACTTGCCGAGGCGGTCCTCGACGGCCCGGACGATTCCCCGCTCAGTAGCTGTCCCGAGCCGGGCGGCCAACAGCAACGCGACGAACCCCACCGGCGCAGACAGTACCACAACCCACAGGAGGTCGTATCCGTAGCCGACACCAGCGGCCACGAGCGCGCTAATCGTGGCCGGACCGGCTGCGATGGCACCCGCGAGCCACGCTGGCCCCATGCCCGAGAGCCGCTCATAGAGGCGGGTGAACGCCATCTCAGACACACCCCGGGAATCGATCGCCGGTGGCGTATGGGACCAGGGACTGCTGGAAGAGAATACCCACCGGTTCCATCGGCACGCGAATGTGAGACGTTACCCACTCGACCTTCACGCTCGATTCCAATCCGTCGGTGACAACATCTCCCTCACGTTGATACTGTTTGAACTGATCATCGGTGATTTTCATAATACTGGGTTGTATTCGCCAGTAATATACGTTGGGATTGACCGACTCAGGCATTCGCCGGAGACTCCTTTGGTGACCGGAACCCGACACGTCATGTTTGCTCCTCAGAGCACCGGATTGGGGTCGCCTCTTGCTACATAATATTTAAAACACAGTCGCAGCTATCCCTGACAGAGCCATCTCTGACAACCACTAGAAGATCGCAGTTCCTCATTATTCCCTGAAAGTCCTTGTCTGTGACTGTGAAAAATTTCAATCATCAGACGGCCGAAAGCCCGCTATCTGTTGATTAACCGAATTAGCGAGTAGGCGGGTCTTCGAGAACGTCGATGAGTTCTTCTGCCGTTCGACTAATCCGCCCGAGCCGCTCGCGAACGACCTCGGGATCGTCAGACTCCCAAGCAGCCAAGTAGAACGCCGACCCGCTGGTGTCGAGACCGCAGTAGCGCCCGACGACGTACGCGACGGCTTCGGCCTCCACTTCGCGTTTCGACCGTTCGGTATCGTCGTCGACGTCGAAATGGAGTAGGGCGTGTGCGTACTCGTGAATCAACGTCCGTGCGAGATCGGCGTCGTTCTCCCGATCGCGGACCTCAACGCGCGGCTGCATATCGACGAGACTGAGCTGCTCGCAGATACCCTTCGCCTCACCGTGCGTCCACTCCGCTTCCGGGACGATTCGAACCGTCACACCGAGTTCATCTGCGGCGTCGGTCAGCCGATCGATGAGGTTGCCGGCGTCCCCGGTCGCTGCCGTGTCCAGGTCGGGAAGCGGCTCGCCCTCGGTCTGGGAGACATCGAACACCGGCGCGGGCTTGAACCCGACGAGACCCTCGGACCACTCCTCGGGTGGCGTCTCGTCGTACTCACAGTCACTGTCCTCGTGGTAACTCGGCGAGTTCTCGCACTCCGGGCACTGCGTGGTGATGATCGGCGCCCAGATCCAGATGGCCGACTCGCCCTCCGTGACGTGGCGATCGAACTCCTCCTGCCACGTCCGGTAGCCCGCAACCCGGCTCGCCTCGGGGCACTGCCGCTTGATGAGGAGCGTGTTCCGGTAGGAGTAGTCGTGGAAGCGACTCTGGAGGTCGAGCCACTCTTGGAACTCCTCGCTGGCCTGCGCGTCGTCGACGCCGGCGACGAGGTCGTCGATCCACTGTTCGATGGTACTGTTCATCTCGTCGTCTCGCGTGTCGGTCTCCTCGAAGGAAACCGACGAGTCACTAGTCGTAGCCATTGTGTTCACCGAATCAAGTTCACGGCGACTGCGTCAGTTCAGAACGCGCCGCACCCTTCAGGGGCGCAAAAACAGAAATTCACCAACTGGCTCTCCAGCCGTCAGCAACGTGTTCAGTTTCACTCCACTTTCCAATATTTTACACTACACGTCTGAGTACACTGTTCCATGAGCAAGTGGGCAGATTACGTAATCACTGCAGTTAGATACAGTGGTGACTCTATCGAACAAGTTCGGGTATATGAGGACGATGGAGATCAACTGGTCAACCGAGATACGAAATCGCGAATGGCCGTCATCCTCAACTTATCGGTTGGACAAGAGTACTGTACGGCGTATAAGAATGACAATGGGAAATGGACAAAGGGTGACGATGTCGGAACTGTAGAAGTTGACGGGACAACCTACCTTCGGACTGACGGGAACAACATCGCGAGCGACAATCTGGGCGAACTGCCCGAGTTCTAGGGCGCCTTGGGATCGCGTAGAGAGCGTTTTTCATCGGCCAATCCGACCGTGACGAGGTACTCGAGGAAGTCGTCGAAGCGCTCGACGTCGCTGGGCGTGTCGGTCGCGAGGTGCCGCGCCCACTCGATGGCCCACTGGAAGGCGGGATCTGTGCCGCCCTTGCCATGGATGTACCACCAGCGAGCCGCTTTGAGGACGACCAGGGGGTTCGTCGGCGGCTGTTCGCTCGCTAGACCACGGGTGATCGACTCGATTTCGTCGGGGACATCGGCGGGATCGATATTCCCGGACTGGGTGTTCGAGATATCGATTGGAATCTCATCGATTGAAACGTCGTCTGCAGTTTGTTGCTGACTCACGGAAAGTCACCTCTGGACGAAGGCTCACGACCGAGCCTCCGCCCTCTCCCGGGGCTCGAAAAACAGCACGCTGCGTCATGCCGGCGGGATGTAGACGCTCTGTTCGCCGGCGATTTCCTCCAGGTTGTTCCGGTGATGGTGACTGAAGTAGCACTCATAGCTGCAGTATCCACAGATTGCGCCGGTATCGTATTCGGCGACGTACGGGCCGCGGCGAGTTCGCCAGACGTTCGCCCCGCACTCGGTACAGGCGGCGCCCTCGAGATCGGCAGGACTCGGTCCCTCGTACTCGACGTTGAGCCCCTCGTCTTGCGGTGTCGATTCGGGCCAGATTCCGTGGGTCCTCCAAAACTCACGGACGCGGGCGAGGCTGTGGCGCACCGTCTTTCGTACGGTGACGTGGTCGGCGTCGCGACCGCTGTCGTCCCAGCCGTCGGCCGTCCAGAATTCACCGAACTGTGCGCCACGATGCAACCCGTTCCAGTCGACGCCGACGATGTCGGCCGGTGGCTCGTCAGTGAGTGTCGGTCGGGTCAGCTGTCGAATGGAGTCGAGCTGCTTGGGCGGGCTCCCACCGAGGATGTGGACGCGCCGCCCTCTCCAATCGGCTGGGTCGGAGAACTCGTGGGCCAACCGGTCAGCATAGCCTCGCGAGTAGCCAAGAACAAGAGTCTCGGGTATTGCGTCGATCACCGCCTGCGACTTTGGAACGACGATGAGCTGGGCCTCGGGATAGCTCGCTTGGATCTCGCGAGCAGCAGCGACGTGGGCGTCGACGTCGTCGAGTTCGTCGACGTCCCCGATGACCCCGACCTCTGGTTCGTACTCGAAGAAACGGTCGATGAACCGCTCCAGATCGGGATTTCGAAAATCGTTGTCGAGCATCCCGACGGGGAGGCTGAGGTTCTGAAACTGCGTCTCTTGATACCCACAGTCCTCGCGAAATCCGGGGAGAAATCCGAGGGCTAGAGCATCGGCGACGAACGGAGCTCGATGCAGAAACGCCACATAGTCTGCTTGTCTGGCGGCGGCGATTTCGCGGGCGGTGCTGGCGCTGGAGCTCAGCTCAAGGGACATGATTAGGCTCGCGAGGCCGCTGCTGGCAGCCCCGCACCCGTTCAGGGGCCTGAAAAACCGAGGCACAGCGCTTTAACCAACGATAGGGAATTAACGCGGAGTGTGTTGGTTAAGAACAGAGCTTACTCTTTGTCCTCACGTAGCTCTTCAGCCTTCCACTTGAGCTGGCGAAGGATCTGCGTCCGATTCTGGTGAGCGTTCTCGTAGGCAACACACTCTTGCAGGGTCTCCATATCGGGAATCGTCGCGATACCGGCCTTGATCAATCGGTAAT
The DNA here is from genome assembly GCF_019880245.1 of Halobaculum roseum. NCBI lineage: Archaea > Methanobacteriati > Methanobacteriota > Halobacteria > Halobacteriales > Haloferacaceae > Halobaculum > Halobaculum roseum. The sequence goes on along the minus strand of NZ_CP082287.1, from coordinate 72,887 downwards.
TCGGTGCTTCGAGGCGCTTCTCAGGCGGGAATTCGTCGTCACTCTCGTCGCTGATTGTGGCCTGTTCCATCTCGGTAGCCCTCCACCTCTCTAGGGCGAGAAAAACAGAACAGACGACTACGTCACTGATGCGGCGTCAGACCATCGCCTCTTGGAACCGCTCACGCAGTGCGTCCTCGCGTTCTTCGAACTGCTCGACTTTCTCCTGCAGGTCGTCGCTGACGCGCTCGATGCTCGCCAGCGCTCGCTCGCCGGCCGCGAGGCTTGCGACCCATCGTCGCCGTCCGCCGCTAACTCCTGCTCGTACGCCTGCTCGACGCGCTCGATTGTGCCTTCCGGGTTGAACAGGATGTCGTTGGCGATCCGAACGTATTGATCGAGGGATGCCCCCTCTTTCCCCTGGAAGAAGTGGGTGAGGGCGTACGTCGCGCCGGAATGCAGCGTCCACATATCGATCTCGAAGGGGGACGCCGCATTGGCTTCTGCATCGCCAGCGGCACGCTCGGCCGGGTAGTCCGGGAACCCCAGCAGGGTGTGAACTGTCTCGGTGCCAAATCTCGAGACTTCCCGTGGATTAGTCAGACACTCCCGCGACACCATCGGTCTGATGCCCTTGATCGGTGTCGTGGGTCACGGTCGGGGCGTCCACGGCCCCCGATGCCTGCCGTCGCACCTTCCGCACTTGGGGAAGGCTGTTGAGAGCAGGCACATCCCATTCTTGATGCTTCTTGATGCCTTTGACAGCCACGTTGACGCTCGCACCTCGGTCGCTGTGGTCTTGATGCTCACAGTCCTGACACTTGAACCGCTTCTTGTTCCGGTTCCCACGCTCCGTATGTCCACATATCGGACACCGCTGACTCGTGTATTCAGGGTCAATCCACGCCGTTGGAACGCCCTCGAAGGCGGCCTTGTACGATGTGTAGTATTGGAGCGCACGGAACGGTAGATGGTGCAAGCGTCGGTTCATCCGGGTGCCATAGTCGATACTGTCGCGCATCTCTTTGAGGTCTTCAAAGACGATGCACGGCTTCTCGAACTGCTGGCACCACTTCACGATGTGTCGACTCACCTTGTGGAGTCGGTCACGGACAAACCGTTCCTCTCGTCCTTCGAGCGAATCGTGCATACTCGGCTTTGCGGCGTTCTGAACCCGCTTTCGCATCGTGAAGTACCGGTGGCGCTCGGACTTGATTTCAGGGAAGTCAATGACCAGCGTATCTTCAACGCCATCTGCTGACAGTGCCGACACTGCCACGTTGCCCTCGTTAACGTCCAGGCCGATGACCGTCCGAGAGTCCTCTTTGTTTCGAACGGTGTGCTCGGTATTCGTGACGTTGACGTGCAACTCGGGCGTTCCATCGTGAAACAGTGCTTCCGCTGTCCCGATGTTCCACTCGTCGCTAGTGAGTGCCGCCCGCAATATGTCGAGATGGGCGTCGTCGCCTTCCAGGACCCCGTTAACGTGCTTGTACGGTTTGGCACTGATACGGAACCCAACAGATGCGTCGTCACAGAGCGTGAGGTTGTAGCCCTCTTCGTAGTTGGCTCGAAGCGGGTACGCACCGTCCTTGGTGTGGCTCGGCGGGCCGAAGCCGTCGTACTTGTGGTAGTTCTCCATCGCACCGAGTGCCTTCGCAACAATACGCTGTGTCGTATTTTTCACGAGGTCGGCGTCGTCAGCCACGCGGTCGGAGATTTCGTCCCAGTCTACGCCCTGCTTGGCGAGACGGATGGTTTCGTTGTACACCCACCTCGATTCGACCGTGGCGTCTTCCAGCAGACTCTCGTTGTCACTCTGGATATTCAGCTGGAAATCCAGCGTCTTCACGAGAGTCTGGTCGTGTGTCATTCGCTCCAGTCGGATATAGCACTGTATTCCCAATGAATATCAGCCATCCACGGTGAAAGTGGACCATTCATCCGAGTTTACAGCCTTCTACCTCAGGGTCAAGTCCCGAAGCACTTGGATTGTCGCTCCCGTGTCGCTCTCGGTACCATTCGGGTAGTTCGGTGTCGGTACGTCCATCGACGCCAGCGAAGATGGTTCTGGACTCTGGATCTTTCATCTCAGTCACCTCACTTGAGGAATCCTCGTCGACGTGCGACTGCATCGTCTCGCGCCCTGCGCCCCTCTCCCGGGCGCAAAAACAACACCACGTTAACCAACACCCGAGCTAAACTCTCCCACGTTGGTTAAACTGAAAATTGGGCTAGTCTGGCGTGGCCGAAAATTCCATCCTCAGAATGGGTCTTGAATTCGGAAGTCCCCTGTACCAAGGACCACCTGCCCAGCACCACAAGTCCGATTACTAAGTGCCGACAGCAACGGTTGATGAGCAGCACTGCGTCATTTTTTGATATTATATGTATTGATAATCACTCCGTTAGGATGATTACGATTACGTTTGGAACGTATTGTAGAGCCGTTACATGGCAGATCTAACCAGAATTCTCGTGCCAATTCGATATCCTCTCACCGACCAGAGCGCGCAAACCCTTGCAGCAGCTGGCCGACTCGCACATGACCACACACCAGCGGATCTTCGGGTTCTCCACGTCAATTTGTACCAAACAGGGGACAGAACACAAACGGAGGAACTCACCCATGCGATCTCGGCGACGCTCGATGGTGTCGAGGCATCCGTAACTACACGTCAAGGCTTTCTCGTCGAAGAAGTGATTCTCGAGGAGGCCACTCAAACTGATACCGACATCATTGTCGTTGGTGCGAATCAGCAGGCAACATGGCAAAAAATCCTGAGTAGAATCCTTCGGAACGGTCCTGCAGTCGGTGCATTCCTTCGTGAGAACACAGCTGTAGATACCGACGTTATGGAAGTAGACCCCGCGGCTGAGATTCCTACCGTCGAGTCAGCCTAACAAGTATAGGTGGAAACATCGAACCGCGATTTCGAGACTTAGTCCTGGATGAGTTTTTCGCATTCCCCAATGAACGTATTGAGGTCACGTGCCGTTTCAGGCTCGAGAGAGACGATGATGCCACGGTCGTTTCCTTTCGGGAAGTGGATAATAATCGCTTCTTCAAACAACCGGACTGTGGCATTGAGTTCTCCGAACGGGAAGGAGCGTTCCTCTTTTGGGGACGATTCTGGGCGAATGCGCCTTAGCATCCGATCGATTTGGCTCGTCAGACGTGTTTCTCTCACGTCTTCTCGAAGGTGTAGAATATCGGTATCGTTTCCATCGTAGCGAACTGTCCCACGATGGTACTCACCGGCCTTCCTTTCGAGGTAGTCAATTAACGCACTTTCAGCCATATTCGGATATTATCAAGCTTCATCTTAATGCTGGTTCCCCCAGATCGCGCTATTGATACTCACGCCTAGAATGCAAGCATTGGAAAACTCTACCAATAGCTGAGGGTTCCTTGAAAGGCCGATGTCCAATGGTTGCTATTGACGTTCCTCCATCACGATTGCCCTCGCTTCCGCGACGAGTCCGTGGGCATCGGCCATTGCCTCAGCATCAAGTGCAACCGCGGCCCCAACCCCGTCTTCGAGAACAAAATTCATCTCGATAACGTTCTCAAAACACTGCACAAGACAGGTGAGTTGCCCGTGGTCTTCCGAGTAGGTGTCCTCATAGATTGGCGCAGTTAATGATTCCATCCGAGAATCATCGATCGCGGATTCAATCTCTTCAGTAGTATACTGCTCAGCGACATCATCTCTGAGATAGACGATATCGTAGGACTCCTCCTCGTACTTCACGATACTACGGAGATTCTCGTCCGTTCGTTGCTCGAAGAAGTTCTCGAGGCGGGTGGCCATCCTTGTCGCCATATTACCATCTCTCGTCTCTTTCACTATATGTCTACGGCAAAGAAAGCGACGTAATATTTCGAATATTCGACTTCTAAGGGTCAGTACTCCGCTGACGACGAACCTGTTCAGGATTTGGAACCTAGGGGTGTGCTTCCCAGCAATGCCGAGCGTGGCTTTGCGGTGAGTCGAACTCTCTACTACAGGATCCACACTCGTAGGTGGCATCGGGCCAGGGCTCGCTGACGAACATCGCTGTCACCGTCGTCGCCACCGGCTCGGGGGCCTCGTTCCGCGTAACGTACCTGTAGCCGAGAACCGTCCGTTGGCCCATCGCTGTTCGGGCGATCTCGGTGGGCTTGTCCTCGGGGAGGTACACCCAGCGGACGAAGTCGTCGACCGATTTCTTGGCTGAGGGCTGGAGGATGAACCATCGCTCGTGGTCATCTCGGAACAGGTAGCGTTCGGTCCCCCTGTTTTGGAGGTATAATGGGTCACCCCTGCCGGGGACGAGCTGCAGTCCGAGCGACGGCGATACCGGCTTCAACAGCTGGTCGACGACCGATGGGCCGTCATCTGTCTGGCTGTCCGAATCTGGCTCCGCTACGAATTCATCGAGACTGGCATTCGTGGTCACGGGGACCACCTCCCGAGTGAGGCCTGTTCCCGGTCGGACTCAGCTGGGACCTCGCAGAGAAACCGCCACTTCGGCTGCTCTCGGATCTGCTTATCGGGGCGATTTCCCGCTTGGCCGGGGTCCGTTTTACCGGCACAGTGCCAGCCCTTGTCTCTGAGCGCTTTGATCATCGAGCCGTCGAAGTCGGCTCGCACGAACGTCAGCAGGAGCCGAACGCCTCGTCGCCGACCGTGCCGACGCACGAATCGTTCCATCGACCGGGCGAGGGCGGCAGAGGCGAGATTGGGGAAATCGACGCCGATACAAATCCGTGCTGCCTCGACGATTTCGTCGCCCTCGAATCGCATCCCGTCGTACTCCAGTGAGCGAATCAGCGGATAGCGCCACGTAATCGCTCCTAGTAGCTGGTTCTGATAACAGAGTCCGTGATGGACGAGATTCGTCCGGGGGACATCGTCCATATAGGAGTGATGTGCTTCGTAGATCGCGCCAGCGACGTGGCGCGGGATCGATTCGATATGGACGCGCTCTGCGAACCGCAAACCGAGCGGCGCCGTGACCGGCTGGCCTTCCCGATGAATGGGACACGAACATCCACCCTGGGTAGGCGTATACTGGAAGCCGGTACTCCGTATTCCGTCTAGAGAGTGAGTTTGGGTCACGAGTCGGTGTCGTCGGTGCGCTCCTGTCGGTCGTTGTATCGCTCCAATTCGCGCCCGATTTTCTCGAGTGCCTCGACACCACGTTCGAGGAGCTGGTGGGTGGCTCGCGCCAGTCGAAGCGTCTCCATCAGCGCTCCCCCTCCGGAGGTTCGATGAGGTCGTTGCTCTCTTCGGCGAGTTCCCGGATTACCCGTTCCACGTCAGCATCCTCGGCAACCGTCCGATGTGCGAGCGGGGCAGGATATGCACGGTCGCCCTGGCTGCAGAGTACGACCAGCCACTCCTCGCTTCCATCTCCGAGTACGATGTAGTGGTCGCAATCAGCGCGCTGGAAGACCCGCCGGTCCGGGCGGGAGACAGCTCGCCAGTTCTCGGGGAGCGTCGGTGACGGCCGTCCGCCGTCGGCGAGCGCGACGACGTCGTCGGTGAGGGTCGCCATCGCGGCGTCGATCTTCTCGCCGGTGAGGTGCCAGCACGCCGCTGCACCGTCGCACTCCAGCTGCGAGACCACCTTATTCCGGAACGCGATGTAGTGCTCACGGGCGACCTGCTCGTCGCCGTAATAGTCAAGCAGGAGTGCGCACGCGAGCTGAGCGGGCCCGCTACCACTATACCCGACTTCGAAGCCGTTCGGACTGTGATTGACGAGGTCGAGACTGCGGTCGGGGGTGAGTTCTGTGTCCTCAGGACGGCGAGTGACAACGAGCTCTCCTCCCCGACGTCGTCCAACATATCCCGTCGTCATTTGAATCGCCCCTGTTCGTCGCGCTCGCGATCCGACACGTCCCAATCGTGGTCGGTTGGCTTAATCTCGGACCCGAAGCCGTGTCGTTCGGCGTGCTCGGAGTGACTGAGGAGTTCGAGATTCTCCGGCCTGTTGTCCCACCTGACTCCATTTTTATGATGAACGTGCTTGTCCGCGACGGCGTCGAACCCGCGTTCTGCCACCATTACGAGCCGGTGAATGCCGACGGAATCCGTCGTCCCACGATAGTTTGTGGCACAGATGACATAGCCACGGTCGGTGAACACAGCGGGATGCCGTCGCCGGTTCGGGGCCGCCTCGCGTGCATCCCGACGAGGGATGTCGAGCTTCTGCATCCACTTCGAGACCGTCTGTTGTGTACATCTCAATACATCCGCGATCTTGACCGTACTCAACTCCTGTTCCCAGTAGAGTTCGTAGAGGAGCGATTCATCTCGCCAGGGGTACTCTGAATCGGTCATTGCTCGGTGACGGGGAGTGAATTCCCCCGCACCCCCTCTCGGGGCAATAAACACTATCGACCCGAAATCGTACTTGAATTTTAGCCCGATAAATAGCCTACAGGAAGCCGGAAGCACCCCAATGACCTACCAACGTATACGGGTGTTTCTATCAGGTCATAGACTCGTTTAGCGAGTCGTGCTGAATACAGGGCGCGAGTTGGTCGCACTACAATGGCTGAAATAGACCGAGAAGAATCAGTAAGTACAGTACATTACCAAAGCTCAGTAGCCGCACAACAACAATTTAGTATTATTAGGACAAGTTTGATTGTGTTTCTGTTCGCAGAGGCAGGAGACATAGAGTCATGAAATTCGTCCTCACAATCGGTAATACCGAGACCGCACGTATCGACGGAATCAGCGCGGCAGGGGCCAACCCGGACTTGATGCTCCATACACCCAGCGCAGACGCCGAGATTCTCAGCTATGGTCGTCCGACGCAGGCTCCTGTGGTGCCAGTCAGTCCAACGGGATGTCCAACCCCCGCTGTGGTGTCCCGTGCAGCGAGAGAACTGCTGGAATTCGAGAGCGTCGTCCTGAACGCAGGAACAGCGAAACCGACCACGGCACCGACGGTTACACTCCCCGGTTCAACGGGCCAGGAAATACGAGAGGCGAGGGCCGTCCCGGACGCAGCAGCAAAGTTCGATGCCGCACGGACGTATGGGCAGTCACTCCCCGATGACGAACTCGTCGTTGCCGAGACGATCCCCGGAGGCACGACGACCGCAATGGGTGTGCTGACGGCCCTCGGCGAGCCAACAGCCGTTTCCTCGTCACTGCCAGAGAACCCGCTCGAACTCAAGCGATCCGTGGTCGCTGATGGACTCCAAGCAAGTGGGCTCGCCGAGGGCGACGCTGATGGTGAACCAGTGAACGCCCTCAGGGCGGTCGGAGACCCCGTGTTAGCTGCCGTGTCGGGACTGACGGTCGGGGCGCTCGAATCAGGGACTGACGTGACGCTTGGCGGTGGGACTCAAATGAGTGCTGCGGCTGCGCTCGTGCGGCACTACGGTGTGGAGGCACCACTCTCCCAGACCACGACCTCGTTCATTGCTGATGACACCAGTGCGAACGTCCGCAAGTTAGCCGACGCACTCGACCTTGATCTCACGGTTACGAATCCTGAGTTCACCCGAACCGATCACCCTGCCATGGACGCCTACGTTCGTGGCGAAGCGAAGGAAGGGGTCGGGATGGGGGGCGCCCTCGCGCTCCTCACGGGCAAGATAACTGATGGCCCCGCGGTTACGATGGCTGATCTTCACGAGCAAATTATTACCGTGTACGATCGGCTGCTTGCGGACGCACCCGACGATCACCCCGCAGCCCCCCCGGACAGTAATATCGCCTGAAAGTAGGCACAAGGGCCAAACGAGAATGTAAAGCGGACACCTCATATCCACAACCTCGTTGGTCAATCCACCACCCGACGTAGCGGGAGGTTCCTGGTTTCAGCGTGAAACAAACGCGGCTTCCGTACTGAATCTACCCCCTGTGGTCAGTACGCCGCTTATGCCAACAGCTCGGCAAATTGGTTGGTCTATGCTGAATAGAGGATGCATAGTCAACACAGGTCCTCGAAGTCGCGATTATTCGTATTGAGTGGCCCAAAAATAGATTTCAGAACTGCTGGGGGTTAATCGTCGGCGTGTGATTCGGCAGGAGTAAATGTGACACCATTGATTTCGACTTCATCAGGAACGCGACTCGTGTCGTGGGTTCCAACCGGTGGGAGATTCACATCCGCAGATGGCGAAGCATCAAGGTCGGTCTCGTCATCAATCGAAGACATCTCACCGTCGGCATCTCGTGCGTCTTGGTCGATCCGCATCGAGCAAAACTCTACACCGCACATCGAGCAGAAGCGAGCCTCCTTGTAGTTGTCGCCAGGCAATGTTTGATCGTGGTATTCTTGGGCACGCTCGGGGTCCAGCGCGAGTTCGAACTGTCTGCGCCAGTCAAATTCATAGCGCGCTTCAGAGAGCGCGTCATCCCAGTCACGTGCACCCGGAAGGTCATTCGCGACATCAGCAGCGTGGGCTGCAATCCGATAGGCTGCAAGACCGTCTCTGACATCTACCTCATCAGGTAGACCAAGATGTTCCTTCGGGGTGACGTAGCACAACATCGCCGCTCCTGCACGAGCAGCCTCGGTCGCCCCGATCGCGCTTGTGATGTGGTCGTAGCCCGGCGCAACGTCGGTGACTAGCGGGCCGAGGACGTAGAATGGTGCGCCATCACAGACGTCTTGTTGGCGTTCGACGTTATCGGCAATCTCGTCCATCGGGACGTGCCCTGGCCCTTCAACCATGACTTGGACGCCATGGTCCCATGCGGTCCGAGTCAGCTCACCGAGTGTGTCGAGTTCGGCGAACTGGGCTTCGTCGCTCGCGTCTGCGAGACAACCGGGGCGGAGGCTATCGCCCAATGAGAACGTGACGTCGTGTTCCGCGAAGATCTCGCAGATATCCTCGAACTTCGTGTATAGCGGGTTCTGCATCCCATTCTCTTCGATCCACTGGGCTAGAATGGAGCCCCCTCGTGAGACGATTCCGGTCTTACGGCCATCTGTCAGGGGGAGATGTTCCATCAGCACGCCTGCATGGATAGTCATATAATCGACGCCCTGCGTGGCTTGCTTCTCGATGATATTGAGCAGCAGTTCGTGGGTAATATCGGCGGGGTTGTCAACATGCTTGACAGCCTCGTAAATCGGGACGGTACCGACCGGCACGGGTGAATGCTCAATATTAGCGCTACGGATGTTATCAAGATTCTCGCCGGTTGAAAGGTCCATCACAGTGTCGGTACCATAGTGGACCGCAGTGTGGAGTTTCCGGAGTTCGCCTTCAATACCACTGGTCGTGTCGCTATTGCCAATGTTCGCGTTAACCTTTGTAGAGAATTCACGTCCGATAATCATCGGGTCAAGCGATTCGTGCGCATGATTGTTTGGAATGACGGCTTGTCCGTCGGCAACCTGCTGTCGAACAAAGTCTGGATCACAGTTTTCCCGCTCGGCAACTCGTTCCATAGCGGACGTGATTTCGCCTGCTTTGGCCCACTGAAGCTGAGTCTTTGCCATCAATAACCAAGTTATATCGCCGAGTAATATAACCTATGGGAAGGGCCGACGTGTATTCGCCACTCCGTTGCGGAGTGAGATTTGAGTGAACTATTTTCTGTGAGCGTGTCATAGAAAAGTTCACGCACAGTTTTTCGGGGTAGTAACTGGCGAATATCCTGCTAAACTCTCCCGCGTATTTATCAGTATATCTCGCGTTTGCTATTGGTCGTTCAGTCGTCAGTTGGGGATTTTGGCTGCGATTGTGTCTCTGGTGTTTTGGTCGGATTCCACGCGCCGTAGTGAACAAGTTCCTCTCCGTTGATACGTTCTCGCCAGCCCTGTTGCTGAAGTACCGGCTCATCAGGGAATCCGTTTTTAGGATAGCCGACGCAGAGGTATGCGACAGGTTGGATATGGTGTGGGATGTTCAGCACTTCCCGGAGTTCGTGGGGATAGAGAAAAGATACCCACCCCACTCCGACACCTTCGGCACGAGCGGCCAGCCAGAGATTCTGGATAGCCAGGCACGTCGAATAGACATCCATCTCCTGCATTGTGTTGCGCCCAAGGACATGCGGCGCATCGCGGGTGGGATCACACGTAATACAGATATTCACCGGAGCGTCGGTAATCCCCTCCAATTTCAACTGCCCGAAATCTGATTTCTTGGGCTCCTGATAACCCTCGCGTGCGGCAGCAATCGCCCGTTCAGCGATTAATGCTATCTCTGATTTTGTTTCATCGTCTTTGACTACCACGAAGTCCCACGGCTGAGAGAATCCCACGCTGGGAGCGTGATGCGCAGCGTCCAGTATCCGCGCTACCACCTCCTCAGAGACAGGTTCAGCACAGAACTGTCTGATGTCCCGCCGTGCATAGATGGATTTGTAGACAGCTTCCCGTTCGTCCGCGCCGAACTCAACCATGTTTGTTCTAAGTAATATGCGGTTGTATATTGGTTTGGGTACAGGCTGCCTCGATAGATGTACCCTCTATATTCAGCAGCTCTCTTCTGACAGATGCTGACCAGATCATTTTCCAGACTGTCTCAGATCCTTCTATATTGACTAATTTACCGGCTCCAGCGCGGGAACTGTTGTGCAACCGCCTCTCACGTAAGTCGCTTTAGGCGGCCAGCTAGACTGTGGTTGACGAGGTCCAGACTGTGCTCGGGGGAGAGCCGCCGATGCTCCGAGAGGTTCAGGACGACGGCTTGGCCGTCGACACGGAAGCCGACGTACTCGACTGTGTCTCGGTGGGACTGAGCGAGCGATGCGACTGGAACCGATTCCGAACTGGCCATAGGTACATTCCCGTTCATCGTTGCTCGCGGGCGGTTCGGTGACCCCCGCACCCCTCTCAGGGGTTCAATAAACAGGACGGCGTAGCGTTCGGCAACGTACTGTCCACTTGACCTCCTCCCACCCCTGAAGAGATGGGATTCCCGAGCGTTGGGATATTAAGGTTTAGAGTCCACCACCTCGGCCTGCGGTTCGAATCCGCAGGAGAGGTCGTACAGGTAGACTCCGGGCTGGGCCAACCAGCCGGTACTCCTATCCCCAGAGGTGGACTCGGAGTTACTTGCGCTGTCGTTGATGTCGAGACGGATGTTCTCCGCCCCATTTACGTCTGCGTTGAACGCTGCGTCACACTCCTCACAGACGTACAAGCCGCGCTCAACACGCTGCCCATCGTCTTCTTTCCCGCACACAGAACACGTCTTCGATGTCCCACCCTCGTCCACTTCCACGACCTCGATCCCCTCGGCCTTCGCCTTATATTCGAGAATCGAGGTGAAGCGGTCGAACGCCCACCCGTGCAGGTCAAGGTTGCCGTGCTGTCCCCAGTTCTTCGCCTGACCGTTCTCATCCTCACGCACGCTACTCAAATCTCCGACGTTGACTCGGCCAACGCCCTTCTCCACACACCGCTGGACGATGTGCTTGGCGAGGGCGTGGAAGAAATGCCGGCGGCGCTCAGACCACTTCCGGTGCAGCCGTGTCGCCCGCTCGCCACCACTGTCGTCACACTTGGCAATCTCCTTCGGGAAGTAGTAGCCATCCTGTTTCAACCGATTACCCGGGTATAGGTCGGCCTCTTCCATACTGTAGGCGACAGCGGCGAAATTCGAGATACCGAGGTCGATGCCAGCGGTCTCCTCTCCGGGTGCGTCTGGCGTCTCAATATCGTCTTTGCAGACGAGGTGGAGTTCCCAGCGTTCCTTCGCGTTGTCGTAGACGGCACGAACCTGTTGCAGGTTCTCGACCGAGATGCCGGGTCGCGTCTCGTATTCGACGAGGATGTAATCGCGGTCCCGTGGGTGGTCTTTGTGATTCGCGCCTTTGCTGAGGCGGACGCGATTGTGTTTCGGGTCGTGTCGGATGCCCTTCTGCTTCCACGTAACCGTGCTGCGCGGGTGTTCTTCGTGGACGCAGCGGCCTTGGTCGTCGTAGTAGTTGCGTTTGCGGTATCCGGGCGGGTTGTCCCGGTCATCGTCTGAGGAGTACCACGAGTTGAAGGCTTCAGCGAGTTCCTCCAGAACCCGCTGACTGGACTGACTGTGCAGCCCCCGGTACTTGTCGTGATCCTTCAGCTCGCTTTTGAGTTCCTCGTGACCAGGGATCTCCCCGGTGTCTTCCCATTGTTGGCGGGAGTAGTAGTTGGCGACGTTCCAGAGTTTGCTGGCACTCCACCCGTGCCGGTCGAGTGGCTCTGCCACCTGTGAGTGGTTGCGGATTCGCGCTCGGTGGGTGCGGTGGATTTCCAACATCCGTGGAACGTCTCTATAACAGGTTATACTCGTCTGAATTGTAAATATTAATGTTTGTCAACAGTGGGCTCTTTGGGCTTATTATCGGAGGTGAATCCTCGTTCGCTATGTCGGTTTATCCCATCACAAAAGAGATGGTTATTCCCCTCACACTATCCACATAATTGAGAATGGCTGTACTGGACGATCTCTCGGGGTTCGAGTTCGAGGACGTGATGGAGGACGTGTTCCGGAACCTCGGCTACGAGAACGTCCGCCAGGCCGACCGCACGGCTGACGAGGGTCGCGACGTCATCATGGAGGAGGTCGTCGACGGCACGCGGCGCGCGATCATCGTCGAGTGCAAGCACACAGGTACGGTCGGCCGGCCGGTCGTCCAGAAGCTCCACTCGGCCATCGCGACATTCGATTTCGACGGCCCGAAACGCGGAATGGTCGTCACGACCGGCCGGTTTACGAACCCTGCTCAGGAGTACGCCGACCGCCTCCAACAAAACGACGATCCCCATCCAATCGAGTTGCTCGACGGCGAGGACCTCCGGGAGATCGCCGACGAGATCGCCCTCGACCTCTACAACGGTCGCATCGAGATTCTCTGCGACGAGACGCTCCGCCCGTACGACCCGGCCGCCGACGTCGACGCGCCCGTCGCGGAGGCGTTCCGCGACATCGAGAACATCGAAGCCGTCGACCTGCCAGAACCGCACTCGTCGGTAACGTTCCGCCCGGTGGTCGCGGTCACCGCGGACACGAACGCCGTCTTCGAGACGTCGGTGGGCGTCATCCACCGGATCAACGACCGGACGCGATTCGTCGCCCACGCCGAGCGCGGGCAGCCACAGGTCGTCGACGAAGACGTCGCGACGCTGGTCACCGAGAACCTCCACGCGACGGTCGACCTCGACGCCGAGCAGTTCGGAGAAGTATTCGACGACGTGGAGGAGCGCCGGTTCGGCCAGACCCAAACGGAGTACAAGGAATGGGCCGTCGAGCGGCTCCAGCAACACCACACGACGACGGTGACCTACACCGGCGACAACAACGTCACCTACAACAAGACCTGCGAGCCGAACCGCTCGGACATCTCCGTCCAGTCGATCGAACCAGTGTACCTCCCCGAAGTTCGGCACACCACCGACATCCAGGAGTACACCTACCCCTACGAGTACTACGCGGCAGGCCCGTCGAGAGTGACAGCCGAGGACGGCATCCACCGCTGCGTCCATTGTGGCGCGAGTGGCGTCGACGAGACGTACACCTACTGTCCGAACTGCGGGGCCATCGCCTGCTCCAGCCACATTAAAACGGAGCGGCTGGAAGGCGAACCGGTCTGTACGGGCTGTGCGGTGACGGAACGGTTCGCGCTGAAGACGAAGTACTTCTACGACGAACAGAATCTCGAGGCGTTCCGCGAGGAGTACGCCGAGATGCCGCTTCACGAGAAGGCGATGGAGAACAAGTGGCTGGCCGGGGGGAGCGTGGTCGCGACGCTGCTGCTCGTCGTTGGCCTGCTCGTCATCGGCGGCGTCATTTAGACCGGACGCGTTCTCACGCTGGCTCAGCAACTAGCTCTTCGAGTGCGTCTTCCAGCGGGCCGTGGAACTGCCAGTTGGCCCGCTCGAAGGCCTCGTCGGTTGGACCGTCCCAGCGGGGGAACGCGGAATGACCGCTCACCTTGACGGTCCACTCGGCGGGGCTCGTCGAACGCGTTCTCCGTCGGGAGTTCGACGACGTAGAGGTACTCTTCGTCGCCGTGGATGCCGTCGGCCGGATTCTCGACACCGTGTCCGAGCAGGTACATCGGCTGGTCGAGGTGTTCCATATTGTCCGGCTCAAGGAGATCTGAGGGTTGGTCAGCGTCGATCGTTCCTTCCGGGTCACCATCCAGATAGAGGCCGACCGTCGAGAGCTTGTCGAGGAACACGAACGTCGCCGCCGTGTAGCCGGGTCCGCTCTCGGCACGGGTCGCATCGAGAAGCTCCTTCAGCTAAGTGAGACCCCTGAGGACGCTCGCCGGGTAGCCGTCCGAATGCCGGTACACCTGTGCGACGCGGGCGGCGCTGCCAGCTGTTTCATCAGGCTGTTCAACTCGTTGGATGAATCGGAGTTGGCTCCGTGTCGACATCGGGTACCGCCGGCGCAAAACAAATGCTGTCCAGTACAGTAGAATGGATTTCAAGACTGAGAACCCCGAAACTTCAAGATAGAATCCACGGAGTGGGTGTCACAAGTCGCGGACTGCCAACAACGGCGGGGCTTCGAGAACGCCTCGGCACTGAGCGAGTGCCTGGACCGGTTCACTTCTGGTGACGACGAGCCACCAGAAGCGCGCTGGCAGCCATTACTGCGACGACAGCAACGCCGATACCGAATCCAGGTGCGCCAGCTCCACTCGTCCCATCATCGGCGTCAGTCGCGGTACCGCCCTCTGCGGGTGTAAACACCGTCTCGAACCCGTCGAACTGCGTCGTTGCATGCCACGTCGCGCTGTTCTGCTGCTGCGTGGTCGGCGTCGGCGTGGCCGTGTCCAGCGCGTAACCGTCGGGGCCGACGACCACGAACGACCGATCGATGTCGAAGCCACTGGCAAAGGGCTCGCCCAGAACGAGTCGGTCGCCCTCCTGGGCGGCGAGCCCGTCCCACGTCACCGACAGGCCGACGATGCCGGTGTCGTTCTCGGTCGAGAACGTCATATCGGGGTTTCGAATCGCCATCTCACGACCGGTGTCGTTTTCTGCCCGGTTTGCGATGGCCCGCATTCGGGCCGCAAACCGATTTGTTCGCTGTTCTCGGGCAGTCTCGTTCGCGCGCAGTGCCTCGAACGCCTCGCGTTCGCTGTCGGTGGTCAGATCGAAGGTGGTGACCAGCGTCACGTGAGCCGATCCGTCGGTCTCGAGGTCGACGACGAACGCTGGCTCCGCGGGTAGCGACGCTGCCGATTCGGTGGATTGTGCTGTCGCCGCCGTTGCAGCCACAGACGCCATCACGAGCAGGACGAGGGCGACGAGGACGCAGCCGAGACGGATCCTCTCCGTTGCCGCGAGACGTGTGGTCAAGTCGGGACGGTCAGTCATGGATGTGTATCATAGGTCAGTGGAAACTGTCATTACTGAATAAACGTAGTGCTTGGTACAGTTGACAACCTGAAATCGCACGCGTAGGACGTTACCTAGCTTTCGTCGTCCTCGTCAGTGTCGTCTTCGGGGGTCTCAGTTTCTTCTTCCTCTTCCTCGTCGGAATCCTCCTCGTCATCGCCTTCCTCATCTTCCTCGTCGGCCTCTTCCTCACGTTCCTCTTCGTCTTCTTCGTCCGCATCAGCGTCGCCCTCACTCTCGTCTTCTTCGTCCGCTTCGCGTTCTTCCTCCTCGTCTTCAGCCTTGTCACCGTCGCCTTCATGCGCTTCCTCGGTCAGCGTGAGCGAGCCGTTCTGCACCGTGAATTCGAGCTCGGCCTCGAAGGCGCCTTTGACGACCTCGAGTTCGAGCTCCTCGGTCGAATTCGCGTCGATCGTGAACGTCACCGTCCCGTCAGAGTTGGTCGTCCCGACTGCCTGCCCGTTCGCGTAGACCGTCGCGTTCGCGACACTCGAGCCGTTGTAGGAGACGGCCACCGAGACGGTATCGTCAGCAAGCGAGGCATCCACGTTCAGCTGCCGGAAGACCTCGCTCTCCTCGTCTTCCTCCTCGAACTCGAATTCGAGCTCACCCTCGGCCTCACCCTTCTGGGCCGTGAGTTCCGCCTCGCCGCTCTCGGGGAGCGTCACCGTCACCGTTCCGTTGGCGTCGGTCGTCCCGACGACCTGCTCGTTCAGGAAGACGGTGACGTTCTCGGCGGGCGCCCCGTTCGAGAGGACTGTGATTGTGACCGTCGCATTCGGACCGGGCCTCCCGTCGGAGACGACCATCGCGAGTTCGCCGTCTTCCGCATCTTCGTCATCCTCACTGTCTTCACCTTCGTCCTCACGTTCCTTCTCGTCTTCCTCGTCCTCGGCGCCACGGCGTTCGATCTCCTCTTCGAGCGAGAAGACCTCACCCGAGGAGCCGTCGACGCTGACTTCGGCCTCGCCGGTCTGATTGTCCGCACCCCGGAGAACGAACGCGAACTCGTAGGCACCCTCGTCCTGCTTGATTTTCGCCTCCGTGAGCGTCCAGGAACCGTTTTCGGGCGTCGAAAGCGCTGCTCGCGCCGTGTCCAGAGCATCGGCCTGGCTCACTGTGATGTTCCGATCGTCGTCACGTGGGCGCTCGATCTCGCGGGACTGCTCGCCGTCTTCACTCTGTATCTCGATCGAGAGACCATCGGCGGTTTCGAGTTCGATCTCACCCTCTGACTGGCCAGTGAACTGCTTGAGCAGTGCGGCGGCCCCAGTGCCGCTGACGCTACTCAGGTTTTCGACGGATGCACGCAGCAACGACTGGTTCATGTCGGCCGCCCGAAGTTCGAGTGCGGAGACGTTCTGGGCGCGCTTCTGAAGCTGCTCGTAGCTGTTGAGGAGATTCGTCGCCCGCGCGTTCAGCGTGGCGAGGCGCTGGGCGTACTCGGATTTGCTAATCTCGCCCTCCTCATACGCCTCGGTGGCCTCTTCGTAGTCCTCGCGGATGTCCTCGGCACGCTCGCGCAATTCCTCTGCGCGGTCGGCGATGGCCTCGGCCTGCTCTTCTTCGTTCGCGCCTTCGACCGACACTTCAAAGGCGGTGTTCTCGAAGTCGGTCTGTACTTCGTCGCTCGAGACGTCGATAACCGTCGAGAGTTGCTGTCCGACGGTGACGTTCACGCTCGAGTTGTTCTGCGTTGCATTCTCTTGGGCGGTGGCAGCCACTGCCGCGTTCCCATCGATGGCTGACACGCCACCGGTTGTCGACACTGCCGCCGCCGGGACTGTCAGCCCGACGACGAAGAACAGTGCGAGCAGTGCATATCCGAGTGACTTTGCTTTCATCGTGATCCATTTGTATACGGGATAGAGTCATAAACTGGCGAGATAGTCAGAGTGATTCGCGGACGTTTGCACTCATTTGCACCGAACGTGTTCGTTCAAATCACCTCACTGCGGGGTGATACGGCCCTGTCCGCAATCAAGCACTCCACGGGTGATTTGGTCTGCAGACGCGTCCGATGAACAAACAATTTATACGTATTTCGTCGAAATCCGGATGCAACTGAATGACTAAGTCACTGCGGAAGCCTTGGGTGGCTGTCTTTTCGGTGTGTGTTCTCGGTCTCTTGCTCACTGCGACCTTTCTGCCGATGGCGGCTGTGAACGCTGCAGGACAGACGGCACAACCCGAGACGGATAACACGGTCACTCGGATTCATGTCTATCCGAACGGGTCGGCGCAGTGGACGATTCAGATTCGAACTCGGCTCGACAGCGACGACCGCGTCACCGAGTACGAAGCGTTCCAGTCGCGCTTCCGAGAGAACACATCGCGCTATCTCGACCCGTTCCGCCAGCGGATGCAGGGTGTCGTCGCCAATGCGGCCAACGCGACCGGCCGCGAGATGCGTGCCGTGAACTTCACTGCCTCGACGAGCATCCAGGAGGTTCCTCGTCGCTGGGGGATCGTCACCTACCAGTTCACCTGGACGGGCTTCGCCGCCCAGCAGAACGACTCGCTCGTCGTTGGAGACGTGTTCCAGGGCGGTTTCTTCCTGGCAGCGAACGATACGCTCGAAATCGAGGCACCGACTGAGTACGAAATCACCCGCGTAGAACCGACGCCCAACAGCCGGGACGATGGGGTCGTGACGTGGGTCGGTCGCGAGGACTTTGCTAACCGCCACCCTCACGTGGTGTTCAACCCCACCACTGAACCACAACAAACCGGTGGGCAGTCATCGACGCCGAACGGGGCGACGTCGTCGCCGTTCAGTGATACCGGACCGGGAATGGTCCTGGGCGGGGTACTCCTGGTGGCCCTCGTCGGCATCGGTGCGTACATCGGCTGGCGCCGCCGCGACGATGCGAGCGGCAGCGAACCCCCTGAGCCGGTGAACGAGGCTGTGGATACAGATGGTCCGGCGCAGGCACCGACAGGTGATGAGGTGCCGGCAGATGACACGGCAACAGGCGGGGCGGTCATGACCGATCCCGAACGCGTCCAGGAACTACTCGAAGCGAACGGTGGACGCATGCGCCAAGCCGCCATCGCCGACGAGTTTGACTGGTCGGCCTCGAAAACGTCACGCGTCATCGGGAATATGGTCGACGAGGGAACGATTGAGAAACTCCAGCTAGGCCGCGAGAACCTGATCGAGATCGCCGACGCTGACGAGTGACGCGGTCGGGAATTCGTCCCCGTCAACCCCTAGGTCAAGTGGAAGACGTCTGCAGGTTCCTCGACGTCGTCGCAGCTTGCAGTGTCGCCATGTCTGGACTTCACGGGGTCGCCCCCGCACCCCTGTCGGGGGCGATAAACCGACGTGAGAGGTGCCTCCCGAGGCGTGGCCGGCGACTCCCGTTAGGAGTCTGCGTGGGCGTCCGCCCCGGCTCCGTCGCCCGGCCGCGTGAGAAGGCTCACCTCCTCCAGGAGGTCTCTCGCGGTCTCGACTCGCTCTCGATCCGCGGCGTCCAATCGGTCGACGTCGAGTCGGTTGAGATTGCTGAGTATACGATGCATCCGGTAGCCCTGTTTGAACTCTTGCTCCATCGGAAGCGCCTCACCGCTCGCCGGCGCGGAAAGAACACCATCGAGACTGGCGTCGGGCTTTCAGGAGATCCTAGTCTTAACCAACGAACCTCGACGGTACTCGCAGGCTGTTGGTTAATCGATGTCCAGCACTGGCCTTACTCGAGATTGGGGCCGTAGCGAGCCGAGCCACACACCCGGCACTCCCAGATCGGTTGCCCCGTCCACGCCGCATCCGGGACCGACTCGTGGGTCTTGAACCGATGGTCGGTCGCCCGTCCACAGTTTTGACAGTCGAGTTTCTGAGTCGTCGGTACCGACGACGCCTGGCGATCAGCCGCAGCTTCACCAGTAGATTTGGTCAGCGCCATCGCTGGAACCAGCCACACCGCGTCGTCGGCGTCGTCGATGACCATGTCGAGACGCGACGCGTCGCGGATGCCGTCCCCACGCTGGTCGTAGAGCCGCGTCGGGGCCTGCTCCTGACGCTCCGACGCTTCCTGCCCGTGCCACCCAGTCCGGTCACTGGCAGCACTGAGAAGCCGCTCTCCCTCCACTGACGCCACCTGTACCGCGTCAGGGAGTGAGGGCCATTCCTCGGCCAGCTGGCGTGCCGGCGCCTCGTCGAGATCGTAGAGGAGTGTGTAGTCGTCGACGGCCGGCTCCGCCTCGTTGGCGGAGAGGAGGTTCGCCGCGGCGCCGCCCTTCGCGACGGCGCCGTAGAACGTGGTCGACTCGACGACCAGGTGGACGATGCCGACGAGGGTCTGTTCTGGAGCGTCGTTCGCGTTGACTGAGGAAGTGCCGTCAACGTGGTTGGTGAGGCAAAATCGGCACTTCGTCTGCGTCGCCGGAATGGATGACCCACAGGACCGGCATTCGTTCTCCGTAGCTGCCTGGTTGGGATATCCTCTACTGCTCGATGCTACTCGCTGTTGATGGGCTTCTTCCCCTCCGCCGTCGTCTAGGGTATCGTCTGGGATGTGGGAGGCTTCGCCGGTCGGTCGGAGTTCCTTGAAATCAGCGTAGTGGCCGTCCATAGTTCGATCTGCCGAGAATTTGGCTCGTCTTCCGGTTTAAATTATAGCACCGCTCCAAGCGGCCTGTACGTGCTACAGAGTGGTTCTCGATCGTCGAATACTGCCTGCGTCTACGCTACTGGTTCGATGAGTCCGCTCGAATGCGGATCTCGATCTCATCAGGATCGTGAACAACGACTCCCTCATCCGTTTCGGTGGATGGAATATCACCGGCTACGAGCCGCTCCCGAACTGCTTCGAGTGAGTCGTCGTCTGGCAGGAGCACTTCGAACCACGACAGTCCGCGTCCGCTGACCGGTCCCGTTCTGTGGTGCCACGTGTTCGCCCCGAGATGGTGGTGGTAGCCGCCAGCCCCGACGAAGAGGGCGGCTGGCACTTCTGTTTGGATCTCGAACCCGAGTGTGTCCACGTAGAAATCGCGGAACGCCTCCAGCGAGGACACTTCGAGATGAACGTGCCCCACGTCCGTTCCGGCAGGAAGTCCTGACGCTTCTGCGGCTGCGGTTTCCAATGGGCCGAGATCGAGAGGATACGTACCCATACGGATGCGCCCGTTGTCAGCGCGGGGCCAGTCTTCACGGGGGTAATCGCGGTAGATCTCGATGCCGTTGCCTTCTGGGTCGGTCAGGTACAGCGCCTCACTGACGCCGTGGTCGGACGCGCCGCCGAGCTGCCAGTGTTCCTGAATGCGGGCTAACGCGTCACCTAATGCCGCACGCGAGGGGACTCTGAATGCGTTGTGAAAGAGACCCGCTGCCGATTGGTGTCGTCCGAGTGCGTCTGCATCACCCTCTAAGACGAGGAGCGGCGTGTCATCGACACCCAGTACTGACTCGGTGTCGGTTCGGCGAAGCACGCTGAGGCCGACGACATCCTGGTAGAACCCGGTCAGCTCTTCGAGGTCGTTGACGCGAAGCGCGGTCCGCCCGATGTGTGCCTCCTGGGGGAGTACGTCTGGATTTGTTTGCGTTGTCATGGGAGACATCTCAGAGCCCGATGTTGAGCGCGTACGGCCAGGCGGTGCTACTGAATGCTGCGAGAACGAGCGCAGCGCCGAAGAGCGTGGCGTTCTTCAGGAAGTTCGTCATCTCAGACTGCCGCTGTTCGGGGTCATCGACCGTCCAGAAGTCGTGCATGACCGGCGTCACGCCCAGGAAGAATAGCGCGATAACCGCTGCTCCGACCAGTGGGTAGACGCCAAGCGCGATGGCAAGTCCGCCAGCGATGAGCATGAGGCCAGACAGGATGACGGCGAGCCGCGGGGCGGGAACGCCCTTGGCTTCGGCGTAGCCACTCATTCCGTCGAGCCCCGTGAAGTGACCGAGCCCCATGAACCCGAGCAGGACGCCGAAGACGACGCGGCCCACCAGAAACGCGAGCCCACCAGCTGCAGTCTCCAGCGCCATCAGTCCTCGACCCCCGGCTGCCCACCGGTCAGCTGGACGATCTGCCCCGTAACACCCGCGTTCGAAAGCAGGTGAACAACTTCGTCGACGACGGCCTCCGGTGCCGTCCACTCCGAGAAATCGGCGTCGGGCATCGCTTCGCGGTTCCCCGGGACATCGATGAGGAACGGAGCCACGGCGTTGACGCGGGCCTCAAGTTCGACATCGAGCGACTCGGTCAGCGTTCGAACCGCGCCCTTGCCGACGTCGTACGCGAGCGTCCCGCCGACGGGGGTGATGGCGCGGTCAGAGCTGAACAGAACGACTCCGCTGCGCTCGTCGAGGTGCTCCGCGAAGGCCTTAACGGTCAGGAACGCCGTCGTCGCGTGGCGATTCAACGCGGCCTGGAACGCATCGGCGTCGGTATCGCTGACGCCGCCCATCGAGAACCCACCAGCGAGGCCAACGATGTGATCGACCGATCCGTGGTCATCGACAACCGTCTCGGCGAAGGCGTCGACCGCCGCCTGATCGGTTAGATCGACCTGGTAGTACGATACTGCATCGGCGTGTTCAGCGCGGGTCGCTACTTCATCTCTCGCCGTTTCGGTGACGTAGGTACCGACGACGTCGGCGCCGCTCTCGATCAGCGAATCAGTCACGTACGGGCCCATGTTGCCGGTTGCGCCGGTCACGAGCACCGTCGAGTGTTGTAGTTCCATTACATTACCTAGTTTGCTCCCAAACCTATATATAGCTCAGGCAACAATAGTGTGACCAAGTAATGGCGACCCAACCACCTGAGGCTGACACGGGCGAAGACACCGAGGTCGAACAGCGGAATGCGGACGTCTGCAACGTCGTCGGAGCGGTCGAGGAGATGGGGGCGAAGTGGAAGCTCATCGTCCTGAACGACCTGCGCGACGGTGAAAAGCGATTCAACGAACTCAAACGTTCGACGGGCGCGAGTTCCTACACGCTCTCGCGGGTGCTTGACGACTTAGCGGAGGAAGGGTTCATCGAGAACCGGAAGGAGTTCGAGTCACCGGTGGCGAGTTACTACACGCTGACTGAGAAGGGAAACGCCCTCTGTCCAGTGTTCGAGTCGCTCGACGCTTGGGGTGAGGACTGGCTCTGAATGCTGTCAGACCGACGGTAGTCCGTCGGTGATGATCGGCCGCTCGGGGAACAGGAACGCCGATAACCTCCGCTCTCTCTGTCTTCATCTCCGTGGCCCCTGAGGCGCTACTCTCGTGTTAGTCCCAGTACCTGTGCAGTCGGAAGTGACCAGCCGTAGATAAGTGCCGCAATTCGTGTGCCTACAACCATCGCTGCGCACACCGCTGCAGCGGTTCCGGTCGCCCCTCCGACAGCGACGATCATCCAGTATGCACTCCCACCCAGTACCGCACAGCTGGCGTAGAAATCGTCGAGCAGGATAAATGGCGAGCGATCCAGCAGGATATCGGCCACAGCACCACCCCCGACCGCGTTGATCGTCGCAATCGCGACGACGCCGAAGGCGGGGATTCCGGCCTGCGTCGCGACGATAGCGCCTGTCGTTGTAAACGCGGCGAGCCCGATTGCATCCGAGAGCTGTGTCACTGGATGCGTGTCGGCTGACTCGAGGACGGCGCTCACTCCAACCGCTAGTCCGACACCGAGCAAACCGAGGGCGATCTCGGTGGGTGTACTGAGCGCGAGCGGAATCCGATTGACAAGGAGATCACGGGTCATCCCGCCTGCAAATGCCGTAGCGAGGCCGACCACCGTGACACCGAATAGATCGAACTCCTCGCGGATCGCCTTGGTGGCCCCGACAAGGGCGAACGCGACGAGCCCAATCGTGTTCATGACGGCGAATGGATCCACGGACAGTGCGTCGACGAACTCCTGCGTCACTAGTTCAAGACAGGATAACGGGTCTGATGAGCGCTTCGCCTCCGATCTTTCCCGCCTCGCTACGGCGTTACCGGTCACACGATGGACATGCGACGACGGGAGTACTCGATCACCTCCTGCTCACGGCAGGCCTGCTCCTCAGAACTGACGAGATCTTTTGAATACGATGAATCAGGTGGCCAACTCGCGCAGTACGTCTTGATGCGACCGGATGGTTGGTGCAGTGACGCTCGCCGCCGCAGCGACTTCCGCCTGTGTCAGCCATCGTCCCTCTTCGCGACCCGCCTTGTACAGACAGGCAGCTGCGAATCCTGATGGTTTGACGCCCGACGCTACTCCTGTCGATTCCGACTGTTCGGCCAGCCTCCGAGCTCGCTGTCGGATGTACGCTGGAATATCAAGTTCCGACGCAAGCCGGGGGATGAATTCGCTCGGTCGAACAGGCTGGGTCGGCAGTCCAAGTTCTGTATTCAGCGTCTTGTACGCATTTGCGACTCTCGATTGTTCGACGCGTGCTGCGTCGACGACATCGTCGAGTAACCGCGGGTGGCCGTTACAACGACAGGCCCCGTACACGCTAGCTGCAGCTATCGCTTCGATTGATCGGCCTCGAAGCAGGTCTTCATTCTGAGCATTCCGGAACAGTTGGCACGCCTGATCACGGACCGAACCTGAGAGTTCGAGGACGCTCGCGATTCTTCGAACTTCACCCAGGCCGTGTGCGAGATTTCGCTCGGCTTTCGACTGGAACCGACCACGAGTCTGTTCACGCCGCATTCGGGATAGCCGCTGGCGCTTTCGTCCAGAGAGTTCGTTCCCGTTTGCATCTTTCCCGCGACCGATCTCGGTCGACAGCCCTCGGTCATGCCGTGCCGTAGTCAGTGGAGCGCCCGTCCGCTTTCGCTGGTCCTGATCGTGAGTTCTCCATTCAGGACCGTGGTCGATTCGTTGTTCGTCAATAACGAGTCCACAGTCTTCACAGATAGTTTCGACCGAGTTAGTAGTGACTCGGCCATCGCACTCCGGACATGGGTTCGTGCTGGAGTTTGTCTGGACGTCCTCGTCGAAGCTTGTTTCGTAGATATCTCTCGTCGCCATGTGTCTCACCAATTATCGAGATTCGCCCGTACGGCGAACCCTTCACCCATTAAGGGGAAAATAAACGTACGAGGGCTGGCGACGTTTGGTCTTGAGCCAGTGCCACGTTATGAGAGGAGGCTCCACGACACGGTTAGATAGGTAACTGGACGATAGAGGCCCGAATTGAAGAGGTCACCACGCATATTGTCTCTTATGTACCAACAGATTCTGATTCCAACTGACGGGAGCGCGGGAGCGACGAAAGCAATCCATGAAGGCGTTCGATTAGCTGACCTCACGGGAGCAACTGTTCGCGGACTCTACGTCGTCGATACGCGGGATTACAACACACTTCCCGAGTCGAAGTGGCTCACGCTGGCAGACGAGCTCGAGGCTACCGGTGAAACAGCGCTCGAAGCCATCCAGACCGAGGCCGAAGCTGTCGGTGTGCCGAGTGAGACGGCCATTCGAAAGGGCATACCGCACGAGGAAATCCTACGGTACGTAGCCGACCACGACATTGACCTGATCGTTATGGGAACCCACGGGCGAACTGGATTCAATCGGTTCCTCATCGGGAGTGTCACCGAGAAAATCATCCGTCAGACTCCAATCCCCGTTCATATCGTTCGAATCAACGAAGACGACTGACCCTCCTCAACCGAGTAGTTGGACGAGTCCCCACGCTAACCCAATTGCGAGCCCTGCGCCAAACAGATTGCCTCCAGCGTTGCCTACCGCCCGAGTTCGTTCTCCTGTCTCCCAGAGACGGACTGTCTCGAAGGAGAATGATGAGAAGGTCGTAAACGACCCACAGACACCGGTTCCGAACAGCAATAGGAGCGTCGTGTCCGCACCGAGGAACGTGATGAAGCCGAGTGCAAAGCTTCCGAGGACGTTCACGGTGAACGTCCCCGTCGGGAACTCTTCGACATCGACGAGCTGGCTCACGTAGTGACGAAGCAGCGCACCGACCGCTCCTCCGGTGCCGACGACGTGTGCAGGGTCGAACTCGATCATTCGGACCACCGCCGATCGACGCACTGTGCGAGGTATCGTCCGAGCAGTACACCTGTAAATCCGAGTGTATAGTTGGCGGCGATATTCACGACCAACCAGAGGGGTGGTGCCTGACTCGATTGCAATGCAAACGTACTGTATGTGGTGAACGACGAGAGAAACCCGGTGGAGACGACAGCACGAGTTTCCTGGGCTAAGACGCCCGAGTAGAGCGTTTCGTACAGAACGAACCCCAATGCGAAACTTCCGAGCGCGTTGACGGCGAGTGTGCCGTACATCCCCGGCAAGAGAAATCCGGCGAAATACCGGAGGTTCGACCCGGCAAAGCCACCGATTGCAATGAGTGCCAATGATTCGACGCGAACGAGTGGGTGTGCGGTTTTCTCTGCCATGACTCTGTCCTCATGAACAGGAGTCATCAGCCGACGGATTCGGCGGTTGGATTAGGCGGACCCCATCGCCTATTCTATCAGTAGAACGTTCTGCTCGTCACTTATGCCCTCTGGAATCGAGAACTGTCCATCACTATTGAACACGCTTCAATTACGGTCTTCTACCGGTCACGACCTCTCTTAGCTGTCTCTTCAGAGAACGTACGCAAGGATACCGAGTAGGACTGAATATGGGAGTGCGGTCTCTATTGCGATGCGGAAGGTCTCTCCAGTCACGTAGGAAAATACAATCCATCCAATAAGCCAGCAAATTGAGAATATGATCGCCCATCGCAGTGCCGAGGCTCTATCAGACGGTTCAGGTGCGTGGTTCGTATCTAGTGTATCCTGTTGTCCCATCGTGGTGACCTCCACCTTGGGGAGTGTGGAAACAGGAGTCATCAGCCGACGGATTCGGCGGTTGGGGTAAGGCGGACTCCATCGCCACGAGTATCTCGGAATTTGCGTCCCAATACCATAATAACAGGGGCGAGCAGACCCCACGACAGAATAATCCATCTTCAATCTGAGATGTTGCTGTACATATGAACGTCTACGTCACGTCTCAATATGTAACTACGTTCCGCCGGGAGGGTCTCAAGAGTGGTTCGCTGATCGAGGTCTCGATTGGAGTCCATTAAGTGAACGGTGGACTCAGTACACAGTATGAGCGAGGACGACGGAATCGAGTACGAGCCGGTCAGCGTTAAGGAGGTACTCGGAGAGATGAAAGATATCGCCGAGTTGCTCATCGACCTCTCGTATTCGTCGGTCCTCTTCGAAAACGCGGCACTCGCAGAGGAAGTCCTCGCCCTCGAAGACGAGATGGATCTCCTCCAGTTGCAGGCCCGAATGAGTCTCGTGATGGCCGGCCGCCGTCCCGAAGAGGCCGAAGCTCTCGCCCCCGTGTTCGGAATCGTCGGGGCCGCCGAGAAAATCAGTGACGCTGCAGGCGACATCGCGAAGGTCGTCCTCGATGACATCGGACTGCCACCGGCACTCCGTGGCGTGCTCCCCGACGCTGTCGAGACACTCGCCCGCGCGACCGTCAGCGCAGACTCACCGTACGCCGACCGAACGCTCGGCGACATCAATCTGGAGACGGAGACGGGCGTCCGCGTGCTCGCACTCAGGCGCGACGACGACTGGCTCCTCAATCCGGATCGTGAGACACGTCTCCAAGCCGAAGATATCTTGTTCTGTCGGGGAACGGAGGAGGGACTGGCACGCGTCTACGCGACGATCACGGACGAGCCGTTTACGACACCTGAGATGGCCGAACAGCCACTCGAGGATCTCGACCGGGCCGTCGAGACGGTCGCACTCATGAAGAACATGAGCGAACTGGCCGTCGATCTCGCGTACGGGAGCGTGCTCTTCGACAGCCCGGATCTCGCTGAAGAGGTTCGCGAACTCGAAGTCGAGGTCGATGCACTCCAGTCGCGGTTCGAGGTCTGGGCGCTTCGTGCAGCCAAGACGGTCGACGACCCAGTGTCGATCCGAGGATTGCTTCACATCGCGGCCAGTACAGAGGTCATCAGTGACGCGGCCCTCGAGATCAGCGAAGGCGTGCTTCGTGGCGTCGGAAGCCATCCCGTCGTCGAAGCCGCCGTCCAGGAATCCGACGAGATCATCGACCGAACGACTGTCGCGTCTGGGAGTCGCCTCGACGGGACGACGATCAGTGACGCCGAAGTGAAGACGCGAACGGGGATGCACATCGTGGCGATCCGCCGAGAATCGGCAGCGACCGACGGCCGAACGAAGTACCAGATCTCGCCGCCGCCGGACACGGCGCTTCGTGCTGGCGACGTGCTCATTACGAAAGGAACGCGAGCAGGAGCCAACCGACTCGCAGACTGGGCGGCGTGACGATGGTCGACCACTGGTCAGTCCGGTCGATTACGCGAGCGCTCTTGCCGATCCTGCTCGTGCTGACTGTTCTGGAACTCGTTGGCGGCCTCACACTGGGCTCGTTCGAGGCGACGCTCCTCCAGTACCCGACGCTTCTGGTGTTGGTCCCGGTGATGATCGGAACGGCCGGGAATCTCGGCAGTATCCTGTCCGCCCGGCTGTCGACGGCGTTCCATCTCGGGATGCTCTCGTTCGACCCGACCGACGACCGACTCCTCGGAAACACGATCACGACTGTGTTGCTTGCCGTGAGCGTGTTCCCCATCGTCGGCGCTGGTGGATGGGGCATCGTCGCAGTGACCGGTGACCCCCAACTGTCGATCGGGATGGTCGTGAGTGTCGCCCTCGCGAGTGGACTCATCCTCGCGTTCCTCGCGATTCTGGTGACCGTCGTCGCGACGTACACGGCCTATCGCTTCGAACTGGACCCCGACGACGTCGTCATTCCCGTCGTCACGAACGTCTGTGACGTCCTCGGCGTGCTCGTCCTCTTCGCCGTCGTGCAACTCCTCGTCCCATGAACCCGATATCCACTCGACTGAAAGCGAGCAGCTTTTTCAGCCAGAATTTCGTGTCCCAATACAGAACGGGAGCTGTTCAGCCCCCGACCGAATAGTCATGTCTGTCGTCTCAGTCGTCACAAACTCGTATCGAAGCGCCCTTCCGACGGTACTGGTGAGTGCGTTCGGCGGGTTGCTCGCAGGGACGATCCTCGGGGGAATGGACGCCGAACTCAAAGCGGTTCAGGGCTTGCTCGTGATGGTGCCGGCGTTTCTGGCGATTCGTGGGAGCGTCTACGGGTCGCTGGGGTCTCGGTTGTCGAGTGCCCTCCACCAGGGGTTGCTCGATCCGGTGTTCGAACCGGACGACCGCCTCGTGAACGCCGTCGTGGCGGCGCTGCTCAACGGACTGACCGCGAGCGTGTTCGCCGCCATTCTCACCTTCGCGATTCTCTCGGTAATTGGTCACGCCGTCGCACCGCTCTGGGTACTCGTCTTCATTGCCTTTGTTGGCGGTGTGCTCGCTGGGTTCGTGTTGACCGCCGTCATCGTCGTCGTGGTGTTCGTGGGGTATCGTCGGGGAATGAACCCCGACGATCTCGTCGGGCCAGCGATGACGACCGCCGGTGACATCTTCGGGATGGCGTCGTTATTCGTTGCAACAAAACTCGTGCTTGCAGTACTGTGAATTCCCGTCAGGTGAGGACCGATATCGAGATAGTCTGAGCTGAAGGGGATGCTTCAGATCCAATCCTGGCGACGGAAGTGGACGAGCATCATCCCTGAGAGAACTCCCATCCCGATCATGACCGCTGGATAGCCATACGTCCAGTAGAGTTCCGGCATCGCGAACGGCGTGTCGGTGAAGTTCATCCCGTAGACCCCGACGACGAACGTGAGCGGGATGAAGATGGTCGCGACGACCGTGAGCGTCTTCATCACCTCGTTCGTCGACTGCGAGACAGCGTTCAGGTAGATGTCCCTCGACCCACCGGTGAGATCACGGTACGTCTCGATCAGGTCGACGACCTGGACGAGATGGTCGTACACGTCCCGGAAGTACTTCTCGTTCCGATCGGCAACCTCTGGGATGTCCCCCCGCGATAGGTACGACATCGCTTCGCGAGCGGGCCAGGCGATCTTGCGAAACGCGAGGAGATCCCGTCGAACGTCGTTCAAGTCTTCGAGCATCTGGGGGTCCGGTTCGTCGAGGACGCGCTCTTCGACCGCTTCGATGTCGTCCTCGATCTCGTCGAGGAGGTCGAAGTAGTCGTCGACGATGGCGTCCATGATCCGGTAGGCGAGAAAATCCGTGCCACGGTTCACGAATCGTCGTCCGTTTTTCGTCCACTGCGACGCTGACGGGTCGACGACGTCGATCTCCGTCGTCGACATCGTGACCAACCAGTCCTCGCCGATGAAGAAGCCCACTGGGTGCGTTCGAACTTCTTTGTGGAACTCGACATCGTCGCGCTGGCTCAGACGTGCTGTCTTCATCAGCACGAACGTGTGGGTGTCGTACTCTTCGGTTTTCGGCCGCGTTTCTTCGTGCAGCACGTCTTCGACAGCCAACTGATGGATAGTAAAGCGGTCTCTGAGTGCTTTCATCTCGGTTGGTTCGACGTCGTTTGCATGGATCCACGTCTCACCGGGTGCTTCGAGCGCAGTGTCGAGATCGTCGTGACGCTCGACGCCATCAGCCGTATACACCATCGCGTGAAGACTCATGCGCCTCCCCTCGTGGCAGATTGTTGTGCGATTGCGACGAGTGCGATGCCGACCATGAGTACGGTAATCGAAAAGGCCCGGCCGGGATAGGCGACGTATATCCCGGCGACGTACCCAATGAGTCCTATGAGGGAGAGGACGATTCCAGCGATTGTACTTCGATCCATGTGGGCGTGGAATATTCCCACCTAAAAGAACGTGCGGTGAGGACGTCTCGATATGCTCTTCTGCCGGTGTCTGTTGCCCGACCACGCGATCATGCGTGAGAGAGGACCGTCAGGTAGCGGAACTGGTCGGTCAGAGACACTGCGCTGTCAAAGGTAGGAGTTCTCGCTGAAACTGACGACCGATACCTTCTACCCACACACCGAGTTTTTTCAAGTATGAGTCTGGTGACCTCTCTGCTCGTAGGGGCTGCAAACGAGCTCATCTACGTTGTTCCACTATCTCTCATCGTTGGGTGGCTACTGGGCTATCGAGTAGATGCGTTTCAGGTGTTTACCACCGTGGTCGTCGCCATCGCCGTTTCCTACGGCTTCGGCCTGTTTTTCGCACATCCTGCACCCTACCAGGTCCAGCAGACGATCGTGTCCGATACACCCGTTAACAGCTTTCCAAGCCAGCACACGACCGTCCTGTTTGCCTTCGCGCTCGCTGCACTCTGGCAGAAACACTATGCGGTTGGTACAGCCTTCGTGGCTCTGGCGGTAATCGTGGGCGCAGCACGAGTGGCGGTCGGCTATCATTGGCCGATCGACATCATCGGTGCACTCGCTGCCACCATCGTCGCTATCGCGTTTGTCGCTACTATCGAGGCGTCTGTAGAACAGCTCGCCGAGAACGTAATTGAGGTTGAATACCGTGTTCGATCGGCAGTCAGTACCGAGTAATGACTGGCGGTTCCGTCTCTCTCTGTCCTTCGGCGATGTCTATCGGATCGAACAGTGTATCTGTCGAATCCACCGCACCACCCGGATATCTCCCTCACGTTCTCAAGCGGAATGAGCGCCGAAGGCGTCTTCCAGCAACGGGACGACTTGCTTCTTCCGGGACATCACTCCCGGGAGGAACGATTCGTGGTCCGTGAACGTCGTGTCTAACCCCGTTTCGACGAGTTCGATTTCTGGACCAGCGACGAGTGCAGTCGAATCTTCTTCGAGCAGATCCGTAACGAGGAGCAAAAACACCGCGTTGTCGCGTTCAGTAACGACCTCGTTCATGGCCTCAACGACGGCCTCTTGTTGATCCAATACGGCCGACGGCTCTACCGTTTCGATCTGTCCAATGCCGACGTGTTGTCCGTCGAAGTCGAACTCTTTGAAATCGCTGAGCACCATCTCTCGGGGACTCTTCTCCCCGATTTTGCTCTTCTGCGAGAGGAGATCCGTTCCGTACGCTTCGTAGTCCACACCAGCAATATCGGCAAGTCGCCCGGCTACAGTCCGGTCTCGGTCGGTCGTCGTTGGAGACCGGAGCACAACAGTATCACTGAGAATTCCGCTCAGCAACAGCCCCGCGGTCTGCGTGGTGATCGTCTCGTTCGCGTCGTCAAACAGCTGTGTGAGAATCGTCGCAGTCGACCCGACAGGTTCGTTTCGGAACAGAATGGGTTCGCTCGTTTCGATGCCGCCGAGACGATGGTGGTCGATAATCTCGACGATCTCTGCTTTTTCCGCTCCGGCCACCGTTTGGCTGTACTCGTTGTGATCGACGAGAATCAATTGTTCGCCTGCGGCATCGTCGAGACGTGCCGGTACTTCGACATCCCATCGGTCGACGACGAACTGTGTTTCTGGGTTGAGAGGTCCTGCTCGTGCAGGAACGACGTCTGCACCCTGTTTCTTCTTCAACCGTGCATAAGCTATCGCTGAGCAAATCGTGTCGGTATCAGGTTGTTGGTGGCCAACGACGTAGATCGGTTCAGACATAGTGGTGCAAATGGGGTCTCGATTCAAGAGTACTGCTCTTCATGAATGGGTCGTGAACGGTGATCTAACCTCAGTTTTCTCTCTCAGTGATTCGTTCTCGTCGTCGGTGTCAAAGGTCGTGGCTGCGCGCGCAGCGTAGCGAGCACGGAGCGGAGGGTGGGGAGGCGGGGTCAGGGTCGGTCCGGCACGTAGCAAAAAAAGAAGACCGCGACGACCGGCTACTCCCACCACCGACCGCGCTCAGGGAAATGCAGGGTCGTCCACCCAGTGACGGCCAGTGAGACGCGTCCTTCGTACCAGTTCCGTGCCGCCCCGTGAATGCGCACCTGCTCGCCTTCCTCGATCCACGGAGCATTCGATTTCTCCCAGATCGTCACCCGCGTTTGGCCACTGTCGTCCGCGATGAGTCCGACCTGGGCGATGCTCGGATGTGAGGGATCCCACAACGTCTCGACCTGACCTTCGATGCTCACCTCTTTGCGATTGACGTCCTCGAGCTTCCCGATGGGAACCACTGTCCCAGGAGCCGTCTGCAACTCCTCGAACACCCCGACGACCGCACTCATCAGGTCTTTCCCACCGACCACGGCCTCACCCAGCCGCCGACCAATCGCCGCTCGCGACCAGCCATCCAGTTTCTCCGCCAGCCGCATCGACTGCTTGTTCACCGCCGCCAACTGCTCCTGCGTGAGTTCTGCACGGGGATCGCCTCGTTCCGGGTCCGCCATCGGGTTCACGCTCGCCGCCCGCTTCTGAAACTCAGCACGCTGCTCAGCGCTCCGTTTCGCCGCGATCTCTCGCGTCCGCTTTGCCCGACCTTCTTGCGTCCCCATCTCTGCTTGGGCACTGATGCGCTCCAGCTCAGCCTCCCGCGCCCGAATGCGCTCTTCCTGCTCGAGGGTCGCCCCATAGATCCGCTCGTCACTGGTGTCGACCATCCCGTCCGGGTGGTTCGCATCGACCTTTGCCTGCACCTCCATCTGCACCGTCGCCTGGAACTCCGGGGTCTCATCGACGACCTCGAAGCCCTCTTCATCGACCGCCGCTTCGTCCGCTTTTTCGAATGCCTGTTCATCGACCGAAACTACATTACTGGTAGCGTTGTTACTTGACATTGGATCTCACTGATCCGAAGGCGCTCACGCGCCCGACACCGCGATGCTCCTACATCGCGGTTTTCCGACGACAACGACCGACAGAACCATCTGCGCGCTCTCGCTCGCGCCTTCGCGAGCGCCCCTTGGGGCGCGAGCGAGAGCGCGCCAAAGGAAGGTCACCCAACCAGCACCGCGCGCCGACCCGCCCGGAGCGAGCGGCCAGCTTTAAGCCGTTTCTCGTGTCCGGCCCGGACTGCGAGTCCGTGTCCAGGGCGACGGTCGTGAGCACGGCGAGTCGTGGTATGACTCGCCGCGCGGAACGGCCCAAAGCGCTGGAACGCGAAAGCCCGCGAGGGGCGCAACCGAAAACGCGCTTAATGCTGGCGTCGAGACCAGATTCACTTTAGCCCGGAACGCCGAGCTTGCTCGGCGCAGCCCGGAATGGTCGGTCGCGAGCGACGCGGAGGGCGGAATGCGGCGCGCGGTGCGTGCCGTATAGTACCACACCAGTCAACCGATGGGGATCACGAGCCTAGCAACAGACTCCGGGCGGGACTGAAAGGGGCCGGACGCCCGACGTGCCCCGACGACGCAAGCACTGCAGGAACGAGGCGCACAGCGAGTCACGGCCGGCGAGCGTCCGGGGGCTTTCGAGGTGACCGCACCAAACGCTAGCAGCTGTTTGTCCCTCCAGAAGACGTTTGACACAGTGTTGTCCACTGTTCATATGGTCTCGCTGACGCGTCGGCACCTCCTCCGACAGACTGTGGCTGGCGGAAGTGTGCTGGCTCTGGCCGGGTGTACCGCCCCGAACGTCCCCGGCCTCTCAGGTGGGGAGTCGGTGCCGAAGCCGTTCACGAACGACGCGTACATCGCGAGCTACACGACGTCTGGTCGTTGGCTGATGGAGGGACACGATGGCGGCCGAACCGGCTACGCGGCCTCCACAGTCCCACACGGCGACGTCGACGTCGCTTGGCTTCGGCGGCCGGGGAACGACCCACATGGCGCAACGGCCCCGGTCGTCGGCCCGGAGCGTGTCTACCTCGCCTATGTCGAGTCACCGGATGACGCTGAGCATTCGGTCGTCTACCTTGCAGGGTTCGATGCTGAATCCGGCGAGCAGCAACTAGATGTGCAACTTGAAACGGGCCGTGCAGTCGGACTCGCACTCGCGGACGACACACTCCTGGCCGTCACGCGTGGTCCGGACTACGAGCAGGCGGCCTTGACTGCCCTCGCCCGCGACGACGGGTCGATCCAGTGGACGGAGACGATTCCGGACGTGACTGGCTCGCCAGCAGTCGTGGACAGAACCTGTTACTTGGCGACGCGAGACGAGGACAACGCGGTGTACGCCTACACGCTGGATGGCACCCAACAGTGGCGCACACCTATCGACGGGGAGTGCTACACAGCGATCTGTGCGGACCACGACGGCGTCTACGTCGGATTAACTGACGGACGTATTGCAGCACTTGATGCGACGACCAGTGAGAGACAGTGGAGCAAACAGATCGCCACACCTGACGAGTGTTGTCCGGATATTCAGGGCACACCGACGGTCGCCGAGGGCCGTCTGTACGTCCCGGGCATTGCCGAGGAACTCGTCGCCGCCGATACCGCTGATGGAACCGTACTGTGGCGGACAACCGTCGTCGACGAGGACTACGGGAACGCGATACCCTCACCAGCGGTCACAGGAGATACTGCGTACGTGAATACGTATCACGGAGGGCTCGTTGCAATCGATATCTCGGACGGGGCGATTCGCTGGCGGTCGGCCGAGAGTGGGGACAACCAACCCCCTGCCGCCGGTGACGGTGGCGTGGTCGTGCCGCGGAACGACTCCGTCGTTGCCTACGAGACGAGTGACAGTCCTGTGTGGGCCATCGATATCACGGTCCCAGACATCGGGATGGCGGGCTACATCATGGACACAGAGGTCGCATTGGCGCACGGGATGTGCTACGTCGGGATCGCTGATGGGCGGATCTACGCTATCGGGAGCAGCGAGTAAGAGTACACTTCTATAGAACGACAGAAGTTCTATCAGGAGAGAAGAGCAGAATCCGGTAGAGATAGATCTGTTGTATATCGTCGCAATCATCATATTCAACTGCCTCATAGGATTGCATAGATGTCCCGCCTGAATCGCAAATTATCAGCCCTCCGTACCAGCGACTCGATCAAAGACAAGTGGTGGGTTACTTTGGTAGTCCCATATCTGGTACTCGGAATCCAGTTGCTTGCTATAGTGATACTGGGACCTTCGGACTACCCTTCTTCGAGCGCGTATGTCTGGGTGGCTCGATTCCTCTTTGTGGGCTTTTTCATTACCCTCGCACTTGCCATCGTGGGACTGTACTTTGACATAATTTACGTCGCAGAATCTTCTGATTGGAAACCATCGATGTGGTACTCGTTGATGTTCTTCGCGCCTGTTCTCGGCGTGGTTATCGGTCTGCACTACCTCTACAAGCGGAGCCGATATGTAGGGTTATCTCTGGCTCCTTCTCCGCAGGCATAGGTGTAGATTCGCCACCTATCCAACCGCTGCTCCAGCGGGAAGATGTCCAGAAAATAGAATTTCAACAGAGCCAGTGAAGAGTAATGTTCGGGCAAGTACAAGAGTGCAGTATGCCGGCCCTCCATCGGTGGTTCTCGGCGTCGGAAACATGGGAGCGTCCCCTCGCCATCAGCATTGCAGTCAGCGTCCTCTATTCACTCGGTGTGTTCGCGTATAGCCTCCTTCCAACCTCGAATGTTTCAATCTCAGGAACACTTTGGGACGCGCTTGCATTATCTATGGCGTTTGGGTTGGTAACGATAGGGATTCCCGTTTTGCTCTGGCTTCGCTATGAAATCCGTAGCCCGGGGGCGCTGTTGATAGGCATCCTCGTTTTCTGGCATATACTCGTGTATATCCCGCCAATTGGAAGTGGACAAGGGGATTCGCCCGGGTTCCTCTTCGTGTTTGTGTGGGCACCATTTTATCTCGTTGCCTACGGTATTCTGGCGGCGATAGAATACTGGCTCCGTGGTCGTAAATTCTCGCAGACTAATACGATTGACTGATTGGGAGATATACGTGATCTCCCTTTAGACCAACCTCGGAGGGGGCCATGTTGTGTCGCTGATGGCGATAAATCTTGCTGGCGAACAGAAGGAGGACGCTCCAAAACAGGTTTAGAATACTCGTTTGACTAAACGACCACAAAGGTGTGCGACAGTCCCAATCGCAAGGAGGACTCCGGCAAAGGCGAGGAATATGAGCCACGTCGGAGAGTCAGTACTCGGGGGCAAAACGAGGTGGTACCCGATTAAATACACGAAAAGTCCCCCAACCGGCCCTAACGAGAGGAGAACTGCCGTTCCGATGTCTTTACCGTTTACTGATGCGTAGAAGGCACTCACCCCGACGACGAGTAGGACACCGCCCATCACGTACGCCGGTACTTCTCCAAGTGATTGACCAGCCGTTTCGTACAGGAATCGGTCAATCCCGAACGTTGCTAGCGTTACAACACCCAATAGCGCAGCGAGGCCGCGATAGCCAACTCGAGGGGGTTTATCTGCCATGTGGAGGCTTTTCAGGGCGTTCATATACCGAATATTCCACTCATTTGATTATATGCCTTCGGGTCATCCAGGCTGAATCCTCAAGGCCGCCGGTTTAGTCATTCCACTAAATATTGATGCCACCCTTCCGTCAAAGAACCAAACTTCGACCTTTGTGGAGCGCTATCGGACAGGACAATGCGTCGTTCCCGAGGTGGCCAGTATCACGCGCTTGCGGCTCGTTGTTTACGACGAAATTCCAGTCTCCCTGTGAAACCCGCAAGAGCGACGACGCCGACCCAAAGTAGGATATACAGAGCGAATGGTGTCGGCACAGCAGATGGTGGACGAACTGGCCCCGC
This sequence comes from Halobaculum roseum, assembly GCF_019880245.1. NCBI lineage: Archaea > Methanobacteriati > Methanobacteriota > Halobacteria > Halobacteriales > Haloferacaceae > Halobaculum > Halobaculum roseum. The sequence continues at coordinate 36,117 of NZ_CP082287.1, read as the reverse complement.
CAGCCACGAGCCGAATCCTGAAAGGAGCAGGAATACAGCGACGATGATGGCGGGCGATCTGACTTTCTCACCTACATAAAACAGAACTGGAACGAATCCAAGGAGAAACATTCCAAGGACGATATACGCTCCATTGAGTGGTTTGGTCATGAGCAGTTCCCACAGGTTATCGAACCAACGATTCCAGAGCAAAACAGCCACACCTGCGTGGACCAGTCCACCAACCAAGCCGCCGATAATCGAGGTTCTTGTTACGATCGATTGCGTTGAGGTACGTGACATACACGTCAGTTGACCACCAGGGCCCTTAGTACGATGTTTGGGCCAAAATTAATTTTGACAGACGAGGATGTCGACCATCTATCTGTTCCGGGCCCACCACAGGACGACCAGTCCAAGGACGAACAGTCCCCCGAGGAGGAACTCAAGGCCCGGGAATGAGAGGAGTTCTAGTATCGTCGGCGCATCACCTGCACCACCGGGCTGTCCAAATGCCTGAAAGACGAACAGGAAGGCAGAGACGAGAAACAAGAGCCCCGTCGCGCCGACGAGCCGCTTCAGTAGGTCGAGGAGTCCCGTTTTACGTTCCGTGGTGCCGACGAAGACGACGACGGGGTCGTCTGCGGGTGCATACACGTTCATCTCTTTGCCCTTCTCTGAGTACCGGGTATGGGCCACACGGACCACGCCTGCCTCTTCGAGATTGTCGAGGTGGTAGGAGACGTTCTGCAGGGACAGATCGAGTCGGGTAGCAAGTTCAGATGGAGGTGCCGGATCGTCGTAAATTGCAGTCAGGATACGCCGCGCCGTTTCCGACGAAAGGGCCTCAAACACGTTTGCTGTCTCATCTTCCTCCACACCGAGAACTCGTATGTCGCCCTCTTGCTCGGCAGTCACGTCGTCAGTGGAGGGCAACAGAGACATGCTCTCTTGTCCATCTCGTACTGTCATAAGTCCATTGTGTCCGCGTGATACAGCCTTCTCTAGTCAGTAGCCTTATTCTGGAGATAGAGCTGTACTTGGAGTACGTCCGAGTAATGCAAGCGTCCAGCGGGTCGACATCCACTCCACACAATGGAAGCGTCCGCTCGCTAGCGTCAAGGACGCTACGGCGGCACCTCGCGGGTCTGTGCGCTATTCGTTGGGCGACACTGCGGCACCCTCAACGGGAAACCACTGGTGATCGTCCCACTGGAACCGCACGGGCCGTGCCGTCGGCCTGACTGTTGTGTTCGTTGCTCGTTCGAGTAATGTTCTCGAAGCAACGAGGTCGGCGTGGCCGTCGAAACCACACGGACAGGTGAGCGTCTCTCGATGCCGGCGTGTTCGGTCCCGTTCGCCACATTCTGGACAGGTCTGGGACGTCCACGCCTCCGAGATTGCTTCTACGTCGATTCCATACTCTTCACAGACTGATCCGAGTCTATCAATACACTGCCGATGCGCCCAGAAGGTCCGTGCTTTGAGATTCGCCTCCACCGACCAGTACTCACCGAGCACTCCGGTGAGATCGCCGTGGTAGAGCGTTGTAACACCAGCTTCGTCTAACCGTTCAACTACGTCACGGAGGAGCGCGTTCACCGCATGATCGCGCCGTCGAGAGCGCTTGCGATAGAGACGCTTGATTCGCTGACTGGAGTGTTGTCCGTCGGGGAGTTTCGCTTGGGCGTTGGCGATAGCGTTAGTCGTCTCTCGGAACCGATCGAACGGGGTTTGTCCACTGTAGAGATACTGCTCCCCGGTTGTCGTCGTACAGGCCACGAGTACGTTTGCACCGAGATCGAGCGCGGCTACCTCAGAGTCATCTGAGTCACTTCTTTCGACGTCGTCGACGGTTACGGACTGGTGGACACGATACGTCTCTTCGACTGAATCGTACGAGATTTCGAGCCGACCACTATCTCCTCGCCATTTCGGCTTCCCGCGAACTGGTAACCGAAGTCGGTCATACATCCCGAACCCGTACTCGTCTTTGAGGTCCATTCCGATGGGTATCTCCAGTCGTGAGCGCTCGTTCCACTGGAGCGTGTATGCGTCGTTTCGAATGTAGGTCCGGAGTTCTCGACCGTCGTCACGATTTCCCCAGTAGCCGGGTGGACTCGGGTCGTATTCTGGCTCGTCGAGAAGCTCGAAGAAGGAGCGCCACGCGGTATCGTTCACGCGAGCAATCTGTTGGGTCGTCGCACCGCCGAGCACGTCGACATACTCGTCGTAGTAGCCATCGCATTCCCAGACACTCTCTCCTTCGAAGAACTGCTGTCGGCGGTCGTAGGTGAGTGTGTTCCAGAGGCTTGCCGAGGCGTCTAGCACCCGTACGAGGATCTCTTCTGCCGTCTCGGAGTGCGGGACGACATCGAAGGTATTCGTTCGTCTCATGTGTAATCCTCTCTGGTGGAGGCCCGATCACGTCGCGCCTCCGCCCATCGCGGGCGCGAAAAAACAACGGCGAGTCGAACGGGACTCACATCACCGCTTGCTGTTGCCCCACATCCGTGGGACGTAGCCAAGGTCCTCGACGTCGTCCGCGTAGTCACGGAGGAGACCGACGAGGACGAGTTCGGGAACACCGGCCTCTGACTGTTCGACTAACCACTCTTCGAGGTCGACCTCTGCTTGCTCGATCTCGTTGAGGTCAACCGACATTGATCCGGTTCACCTCACGTCGTTGGATACGCTGGTTCATTTTGCGTCACTGAAGTTGCGTCACAGGCCTGTTGAGACACCTGCACCCCTGACTGGCGAAAAGCAACTCTCTATCGGCGAGATTGGAGTAAGTGGTTCTGTAGGTTATCCTCAAATTATGACACGAACCTCGTGCTGAATATAGAGGCTGAGTGTAGTACCTAAGGAAGTCTGCTCACTCGATTATAGCGGAACCAACCAGCAAGTGTGCCTGTATCGCCGTTGAGAGGCGACGAAGTTGACAGAAGACGGTCGATTCAGCCCGCGTTTCGCTCTCTGACTCGACACGACAGCCAGCAGTCGGACGGGGGTAGCTTAGTGGTGGGACGTGTCACGTCTCTGCACCGAAAAATTGAAATTCCAATCATTCAACGCTGCTACACATGCCGCAGGGTTCTCAGTCACTGTACGTTCGAATCATCAGTATATTCGCACGTATTGCGCTGGTTGGGCTGTTTTGTCTGGGACTCGCCATCATCGGCTTTGGAATCTACTCGGCCGCAAGCGGTCGTATGGTGGGCCTCGTCGTCTCAGCAATCGGTATTCCATTCACAGCTATCGGTGGGTACTTTTTGTGGGCGAACTACCTCGCGGACATCGATTGGAGTGAGCACTCGACTGACAATACGATTACTGGTCTTGACGGCCCGGACGATGATTTTTGAGAGTTGAAGAGATCGAATCTCTTGATTGCGTCGTCGGCAGTAACCACCGTGCGAGAGACGTGCTCTGTATTCAGCACGGCTGTCAAAAGCTGTCGCCAACTTGGCGATTACATCGAACCCTCCACGAATGGTCGGTCGCGAGCGACGCGGAGGGCGGCAGCGGCGAGCGGGGCGCGCCGCTACGTACACACCTGTCCAGCCGGCGACGTCGCTCGGTGAGCCATCTACCGTCCTGGCGGACTCAGAAAGGGCGAGGGCGCCTCGGCCGTCCCCCGACCCCGCAAGCACCGCAGGGACGAGGCGCGCAGCGGCGGTCGCGGGACGTCGAGCGGCCGAGGGCTTTCAAAGACGCCTACGGGTCCGTGTTCAGTTCACGGAGAACCTGCGTTGCGACAGTTCCGATCCGAACACCATCCAGTGCCGCCACATCGTGATCTGCAGCGGCCGTCCGAAACGGGACGCCGTCGACGAGGATTCGACGGATGACCGCCTGGACGACTGCGTCCCCGTATCGATCGACAACCGTGGCCATCGTTTCATCGAGATGTGCATCCGGGTGATCCGTTCGCGGAGTAGCCGCACGGTCGAGCAGCCGCTCACAAACCCTGTCGACAGATGGATGCGCGGGATTGCCAGTTCGTTCTTGAACGTCGTACACGGTCGTGTGATCGGTCAGTCCTCGGTCGGTGATTCGAGATACGCTTCGAGTGCGTCGACGACGGTCAGGACGAACGACTCCTCGAGGCGGCCCTGGCGTCGAACAATCGCGGCGTGCTTCGGCGACGCGACGGCCCACGGCGAGGCGTAACTCTGCCGAGGCATCCCGCCCTCGACCCAGTCGGTGTCGTCGAGGGGAATCCCCTCGTCGTGGGGTGTCGTCGTTAGTGTGACCGTCATATACTCCTCTTCACCGAATGGATGCGTGTCGTTGTTGAGAATCAGCCACGGACGAGGGTTCTCTCCCGACTTGAACGGGTCAGGTCCCCAGACGACATCCCCACGCTGATAGCTCATTCAGTCGCCTCGTCCTCGTCGTCGACAGCGTGCTCCAACCATTCGTCTATGTCCTCTTCACCGAAACGGTCGTTGGCCGCTCGCGTACTCTCGAGCATGCTGGCGTACGCGGCGACATCATCGACCTCACCGAGCGCCCAGTAATTGCCCTTGTGCCGGACGAGCCCTCGGTCTTCGAGGCGGGAGAGGACGACACTGATGCTCCCTGCTTTGACGTCAGTTGCGTCGCGAATCTCGCTCTGCGTGAACGCCTGGTCAGGGTGCGCAGCGAGGAAGCGCATCACGCGGTCCGCGTTCGTCTCCCCGGAGCGCTGGAGGTGGTCCTCGGGGGAGGCTTCGAAGGTCTCGATGTCGATGGGCATATGTATTTCTTTGTCGGTGAGTGTATTAGGTGTATCGGCGTATTTCAACGTGATGGTGCGCGGGGCTATCGGGTGAGAAGCCAACTACTGCTCAACCATATGTTCCTCGAGGTCGCGCGTCCAGTACGTCGCGAGCCCGCCCGGACTACAGCGGGCGCACAGCTGCAACGGGCCTTCGAGGTGCCCGAGCTCGACCCAGAACCGGGTGAGCGCCGCAAGCGTGTCGACGACCAGGCCACAGCCGTCACAGGCGACGTGATCGCGCTCGTCGGGATCCGGCTCCGTCTGAATCGCGCAGTCGACGCAGATCGGGTGGGTGACCCGCTCGTCCTGTCCCCAGGTGTGGGCCTCACCAGTCTCGGTGCCGGGTGGGGCGTCGCAGAACGCACAGCCGACGAGGGTCTGCTGCATCACTCGTCCTCCGCGTCGGCGTCGCGGCCGGCCGCCCAACCACGGTGGAAGGCGGCCAACTGTGTCGTCGAGTCGAACGTGGTGCCGCTCGGCTCGTGAACCAGAACGTGGTCCGCGGGAACCGGAGTGACGACGTCCGCGTCGATGAGCTCGTTGACCAAGTTCTCGGCCGTTGCGTCGTCGACGTCCGCCGTGTCGATGCCGGCGGCGTCGCGGTCCTGAGCGAGCTGTGCTTTCTCGAACCGTTCGTAGTCGCGACTCGTGTCGTCGTGAGGATCGGGACCAGGCATAGTGAGTCACGCCGCGCACGCTGTCGCGCGCTGCACGCCTCCCGGCGCCGACAAACAGTCAGGAGGAACAGCGTCAGTCCGGTCGGGGGTCGCGATAGCCGATGACGGCGACGTCGTCGATGAACAGGACGCCCTTCATGAAATCGAGTTTGGTCAGGCTGTGCTGGTAGAGGTTATGCCGGCCGAGATAGTTCACCGGCACCACCAGACAGCCGAACTCGATCTTCGGCCGGCCGCCCTTCTGGGTGCGGTATCCCTTCTGGAACTTGAGGAGGTCGTCGCTGACGTTCTTCCGCTCGCTCTTCTCGACCTCGATGGCGATGCGGACGTCGGCGTCGTAGAGGTCGACGCTGTAGTTAAACCCCTGATGCGACCAGAGCTTACAGTTCGGGTTGTAGCCGCCGGCGGCGTCCCCTTCGTACTCGTACTGCGAGAGCCCATCAGCGATTGCGGCATCGAACGCCCCGACCTCCGTGTGCTTCGTCGAGCCCTCGAAGACGCTTGCTGGGACGGCTTCGACGGCCGCCCGAATCGACGCCAGCGCATCGTCCGGAAACGCCTCAGACGAGGTTTGAGTGCGGCGCGCGCTCAGTTTGGTGACCTCCTCGACGACGACCATACTCGCTCTCGACGAACAGTGGCCCGATAAAACCCGTCACACGACCGTTTGGACCGACTGGTCGTCAGGTCTTCACTCGAGGATCAGGGCGGAGGGCGGGGGCGAGGGTGTGGCTCCGGCCCCATCGTTAACCAACACAGTGTCGATATCGATTCGAAGTGTTGGTTAACTCTTGCCGCTACGGTGTTCGGAGCTCTCGAACTGGCTTCACGGTGAAGGTATCTGGCTTGCTGGCTGCTCCCTCACCTGGCCGTTCCGCCGTCGCCGAGGGCGACCGTGTGAGTTGGGCGATGAGCTCGTCGCGAACGATTCGTCGAGGGACGGTGGTCTCGTGCCAGCCCAGCCGGTCGTCGAAGTGCCGCTTCTGGAACTGCTCGCCGACGTCGTCGGCGGCGACGTACTGCGTCCGCGTCGACCGCCCAACCTGCCGGGAGACGAAGACGGCGCCCACGGCCTCGTGCGTGAGTTCGACGAGAGCACACTCCACGAGGGCAACGACCGACGTGTGATCTCGCTCGGTCGGGACCACCACCTGGAGGTCTGCCCACGGCGCCTGGCCGTCCGGGGTACTTGCCGCTTGATGCGCTGATCGTGTCTCGCTGCGTCGTTCCGAAGCCATCGTCTATCCGGGGGCACATGATGTGCCCCGCCACCCCCTCGTGGGGGCGACAGACACCATCGAAACGCATCCATTCACCCTATGCGCTACATCTGATAAGTTCCAGATTCCAATCTCTGGGTGACGGCCCCTCGGCCTGAGAGAGCCGGCGGCCTTCGCACACTGCATATCGCCTCTTTCTTTGGACGAAAACCGCGATATGCAAGACGCTATGACGGGCTCTAATCGAAGAAGAAACCCGTCGGGCCGATTTGAAGTCGTAGAAAATACCTCGACGAGTTCGGAACTAATACTGGAGTCCCAAAATTTGCTCGACGAGAGGGTAATGATGGTGATCCCGGGCGTATCAAAATTTCACCGGGCCGCCGCTTCACCTGTTCTGAGTCTCCCGAGGCCCCCCGACTCGACACTTCCAATCGTGAAACACCCCGATTCACTCGAATCTGGTTGTGTTAGCCGCTGAATATTGCTCGACGGGGATTCTGAAAGGACTGGCTTCGGTCTGCAACACAATTCTCAAAAATCTGAGGGAAGTCTATTACTTAGAATTGCTCAGTAGGCCCAGCTGATTCCTCGTCCACCTGCTCGTACATCTCATCCGGGAACGGAAGGCTGCCCCAGATCGAGTAGGGACACTGGTCCTGGCCGATGCAGTAGCGCTGCAGATCGTCGTTATCGCAGTTCATCGGCAACGGCGTGTCGCCGTCGATGGTGTTCGAGAACTCGTAGCGGACCTGGTATTCGGTCTCCTGCTCGTCGTACCACGGCCATCGCGAGAAGACGTCCTTGAGGTCTGCGACAATCTCGTCGAGGCTACTGTCCTGGTACTGGGGGAGCCACATCACCATTCGTGCAAAGTTGTAGAGATCCTTCCGCACCGGCTTTTTCTCGTGGAGCCGTTCCTCCATATTCGCCATACAGGGGAGTTCGAAAAGATCCTCGATTTCTCGCACCTCAATCTGTTCGGCGCCGGTTCCGGCTCGCCCGATTCGATACGTATTGACGCGCCCGTCGCGATCGATCGTGACGGCCGAGTGTGACTCGTGGTCGGCCAGCGTCTTCGCGAGACTGCTCGGACTCGAGATCCAGTCCGTTACAGAGGATTCCCAGTCATCTTCAGCGTCGTACGCCGCAACCGCTCGATAGAGTTCTTTTGCCGTGTGGAACTCACCCTTTTGGGCAACGTCGTCGGGCGCGTCACTCAGAGCCCGTCGGAGGACGCGGATCGTCCGTTCGCCACGGTCCCAGTTCCGCCAGATGCGCTCGTGATGGCCGGTCTCGAGGAAGCGGTCGATCCGCTCCGTTATCGCGGACTCGTTCGTCGTCAGCCACGTCAGCTGGTCGTCGGAGAGCCCGTCTTCTTGCACCCGCAGGAGCTTCTTGAACGCCCGCTCAGCATAGTCCCGATACTTGCTGTCGAAATCACCGACCGGGACGTACAGCTTGTTGTCTTTCACTCGCGTCAGTATCTCTCTGCCATCGTCACTCCCCGTCGACCCCTGGTCCTCCCGTACGAGACATTTGCGTGACGCTGCGGCCATCGGGATTTCGAGGAAGAGACCATTCCCGAACTCCGGCATCTCCGTGATGCCCGTACAGACTCGACCAGGGTGTGGGCCATCCTCACCGGGCTCCTTGCTGTACAGCACGTCGGCGATGTCCTGCTGGAGCGATCCATCACCGTGGGCGCGGATGAGTGAGGCGAGATTGTTGACGTACAGCTCCCGGATATCGTAGAGCACCTGGATGTTCCGGGGCGACGCGTGTTCGAACTTCGGGTGCTCCTTTACACAGATCGCACTCAGCGTTGCAAGCACGGCGAGCGTTCCCGGCTCGTCGACGAACGGCTCCTCGGCGGCGTCGGCACGAACCTGCTCTTTGAACGCCGCCGTGCCGAACCGCTCGAGATCGTTCACGAGGTCCTCGGGCTGGTCCTCGCCGTCGACGACGTATCGGTTGTAGCCACGCGTAAACAGCTGATTGATTCGGGTCTCGCCGTACTCCAGCGGGAGTGCCGCAACTCGATACGCTGTGTCCTCGTCGTCGGTGGGCGTACTGGAGCTCATTCGTCGATCACCTCGGGCGTCGCCGACCGAACGTCGAACGCCGGGCTTTCGATTGGTTGGACAATGCTGCAGACGTCGGCGTGGAGTGAGTAGGGGAGGCGAGCAACACGCCGGCGGTCGGCCGTCACGACCGGATCGATGGGGATGTCGTACGTCTCGAGGAGGAGGTCGTTCAACACCTCGCGACTCTGCTCGTCGTACCGGTGAGCCGGGTCGGTATCCAGCAGGTAGAAGTGGACGCCCTGCCCGCTGTACACGACCATCGTCTCCTCGGCACCGAAATCGTCCTCGAAGATGTCGCGCACCTCGAACCCGTACTCGATGGCTTGGTCGACGTCCTCGAAGGCGTACGGATATCCGGTTGGCTCGGCGTCGAGGATGCCGGCGGCGTCAAGAAGCGCCTCGTCATTTCGATCGTCGACGTCGTCCGAGACGGCATCCGCGGCTCGTTCTCGAGCGATCTCCTTGGCGTCGATATCGACGAGGAGGACCCACGGCCGCTCCCAGTGATCGAGTGCGTAGTAGACGGCGTCGGGGCGTGGATCCGGTTGCTCCAAGACTTCTGGATCAGCGAGTGCGAATTCGCTTCGGCCAAGCGGGTCGTTCCGTGCGGGGTGGCGAATGAACTCACCGACGTCCTCGAAGCTGCTGAACTCCGCCGTCGTTCGATCTCCGGATGGATCCGTTTGCCACGTATCCCGCCGGATGAAGTCCTTGTCCGGCACTTCGTCTTTGCGAACCGGGTGGGCCTCGCGGAAGGCGACGGCGTACTGCTTCGGGCCCGTCGCCGAGATGAAGTCCGGCAGGTCATCGACATAGCGGGGAAACTCCTCGGCGTAGTAGGCGTAAATCTCCTCACGAGTTGCCTGTCGCCACGTCATGACTCGAGTTCCTCTTTGAGATTTTTGAACCCTCGAACGGTGGTCAGGCCGTCAGCATCGAATTCGTCGACGGCGTCTCTGATGTTCGCGAACGACCGCGCCGACCGCCCACTGACAGGCTCGTCGATCCTGTCGGCGTCGGCCAGCGCGTCAAGCACGTCGATGGCCGTCTCCCGAGTGTTGAACGCCCAGACTGCGTCGCCGTCAACGGCGCTGAGCTTGTCGTAATCCTCGACCGGGGCGTGTCTGTTGTTACTCGCGAGCTCCGCTTCACCTGCCCAGACCAGATTGCCCTCATCGTCGAACCCGGCTACATCCAACACCGTTCCATCGTCGTATTCGTAGTACGGTTCGACGCGAACGACGTCGTCCTGCTGCTGGAGCCACGACTCGAGGAGCCGGACGCCGACCTTGTGCGGGGTTTTTTCGCCGAGGTCACCCTCGCCGGGGCCGGCGTTCAGTTCCCTGCCGAGGAGGTCACGCCCGTCCGGAAGGACGCTGTAGTACTTGCGCCCAGCGGCTGATCCCTCGTCCAGTAGCTCCTGTTCCGTGAGCCGCTCCAGATGAAGGTCCTCGTAGTCGTCTCGCAGCTGGCGCATACTTTTCAAGAGCGTGTACTCGTCGTCCTCTCTGTTCATGACGTCGAGGACTCGGTTCAGGAATCGCACGTCATCGCGACTGAGCCCGCGGTCTCGAAGCTCGTTATCGGGAACGGGAATGCCGCTGTCCTGAACGGGCGTTGACCCGTTCGCCGGTTGCTCTGGCTGGTCGCCAGCGGGGTCCTCGTCGCTATCAATGGGTTCCCCGAACAACGAACTGACCTCCCCGTGGTCGCCATCGGACTCGCTGTCCGTCTCGGGTTGAGTCGTCGACGTCGACCCGTCCTCGCTCGTCGCGTGGCTGATGAAAGCGGATTGGTTCGGGTCGCCCCCCGTATCTCCATCAACCGACGAGACCGCCGGGTCGGCTCCTGAACTTCCCCAGCCCGTCTCCTCCGGAGCAGGGCTCGATTCAGTCGTCGCTGTCAGCCCGTACTGGGCCGCTGTGCGCTCAACCATCCGCGGCCGGGTCACGGACTCGAAATGGTCTTCCTGCGGCTCTGTGAGTGGCTGGTCGCTTTCTGGATGCCCCGGCGCAATTGGGAGCGGCTTCAGCGAGAACGGCGGCGGCCCAGTCTCCCCGAACGACGGGCTCGGGAGCTGAGCGATCCACTCCCCACTCGGGAGCGTGTTGATCCGGTTGCGGAGTTCGGTCGGGCTGAGGTCCTCGTGGGCGAGCGACTCCGCGAGGTCGCGCTCGATCGAGATGTTCCCGACGAGCTTCGTCTTGATGTTGTTCAACACCTCGTCGTAGGCCCGCTCGTTCCGGTTCCGCACCTGCTCGGGGAACTGCATCACGAGCCCCATACTCAGGCCGAACGACCGGCCTTGGGGCAGTAGCTGCTCGGTGACGAGCTTCGTCGACGCGACCGGCGCCGCCTCCTCGATGATGAGGTTCGTGAGCTTCTCGTAGTCGGTCTGGCCATCGCGACGGCGCACCTGCACGGCGTCCCAGAGGTTGCTCAACAGCAGGAGTGTGATCGCCCGCTGTGCCTCCGGCCGCAGGTCGCCGAGGTCGAAGATGATGGTCGCGTCTTCATCGAGGAACTCGCGGAAGTCGAAGCGGTTGTCGACGTACTCGCCGGCGTCGTTCTGCTCAGGGTCGTGGCTGAAGATCCGCCGGAGATGCGCGTCCTCTTTGAGCTTGTCGAGGCGGTTCCCGACGGCGTCCATCGACACCTGGAACTGGTGGTTGTCCTTCGCAAAGTGGCGCGTCAGCGACTCCTCGATGTTCTGGTTGTCCGCCGAAACCGGCGGAATCGTCTGGTCGCGTTGCATCCGGAGGGCGGCGGCGAAGAGGTCGTCCAGCCCGAACACGTCGTTGCCGTACTCCTCGTCGAACAGCGCCTTGATGAGGTAGCTGAGGATCTCGTTCGCGACGAACGCCTGGCCGTACTGCTCGCGGCCCATGATCATCCGGAGGATGTCGTGGAAGTGGTCGACCTTGTCCTGAATCGCGTCCTCCCGGTTACGGCCCGCTTCGAGCGCCGGCCGAATGTCGAAGAACGAGAACGCGGGGATCGTCTCCGGGACGCGGAAGTGGTAGACGTCGTCCAAGCCACCGAACCGCTCGTAGTGGCAGCGCAGGTAGTTCTCACACATCCCGTCACCCTTCGGATCGACGATGACGACTGGCCCACCAGTCGACTCACGCAGGGAGAGGGCGTCGTTGATGATGGCCTTCGACTTCCCGCCACCAGTCGACGCGAACCGCCCATAATGCGTCGGCAACAGATCCGGCGGGATTTGGATCGGATCCGGTCGCGGCTCCCCGTTATCGTCGAGAGCGTACCCGATCTCCATCCCGTTCTGGAACTGCTGGATCAGGTCGGGATTCGGCCACGGTAGCGGATTGCGGCTCTGCTGTTCGGCCCTCGTTCCCCGCGTCCCTTCGACGGTCAACTGTTCGGAGGAGGGGACGAGGACGAAGTTCGCGAGCTCCGTCCCGCTGAGGACCAGCTCAGGCCGGGTCTTCCCCCGTCCCGTCGTCAGCTCTCGATTGAGAAGACGCTGGAGCGCGGCCCGTGCGTTCTTCTCCTTCGTTTTCTCACGAAAACCACTCTCCCGGAGCCGTTGTCCCTCCACCTCGTAGAACGGCCCATCGAGCGTATCGAACACCGGGAGGAGCGAATCCATGCGAGCATCGAGATCCTCGCGAGAGCCATCAGCAGGCACGCCGACGGCGCGAATGTTCGCCGTGAACGACCGTTTGGCGTTCTTCGCGTCGATGTACTCGATCCGTTTCTCGACGGACTCACTGAGTTGTCGTTCGTCCTGGTCGCTCCGGTGGTCCTCGACCTCGAGGAACGACCCGACGACCTCTTGGAAGAACGTGTCTCGGCCGTCGACGAGGTCCTCTTTCCGCACTTCCGCGTCGGACTGCCAGCTGCTGCGTCGTTGGAAGACAACCTGGAACGCGGTTGGGGCTGTCGCCTCCATCAGGTGGTCGATGAGCGTCGCGAGCGCGGCACCCGGTTGATCGACCGACGAGAGATTCCCGTCTGATTCATCCGCTGTGAACGGCGTCAGCGACGTCATCCAGTCCTGCTTCCGAGACGCGGACCCACACCACTGGACACCGAGCGGGGAGACGGCGTCCTCGGCTGGTCGTGCCAGGATCGTCCCCCTCGGCGTCATCGTCGGCTTCTCGATCGATGGCCACTGCTCGTCCTCGGGGAGTGTCTCGGGTGGGGCAAGTTCGAGGACGGAGTCACCAACAACAACGTGATGGTCGGGGATTGTGGCGGCTACCGTGCCGCCGTCGACGACCGGGTCCGTATTCGCTGAGCCAGCGTCAGCCGGCTCTTCGTCGACGTGCTCGTACTGCTCCCCTGGACCAAACTCGTACTGAAGCCGCCCGGCTTCGTAGTGCTCGACGAACTCCTCTGGTGTCAACTCGACCGATTGAATGAGACGGGCGGCGACGTCGACATCGACGCGTTCGATATCGAACGTGGACGGGTAAATCGAGCGGAGCCGCTTTTCCACAGTATCGAGGTGAGCATCGGCCCCGTAGAAGAACTCCACCGGCTCATCCGGCCCATCACTAATCGCGAGGAACTCGAACCGAGGCGGTGTCTCACCGTGAAGTGGGTTCAGCTTTGCTCTGAGGCCTGACGCCCCCGGCGTAGTCAGTTTGTGGAGGCTGTCAAGGACGCGGGGGATGCTCTCGGCATCGAGTTGCTCAGAGGTCGGAGTGACGCGTAAGTAGTCAGCCATCGTCGGTTCCCTCCGTTGACCCGCCATCCGGCTCGGCAGCGACGGCGTTGGATTCATCCTCGCTGGTGTTCGTTTCGTTCGTTCCATTCGTTACTCGCTCTTCAAGCTCCGCTTGGAATTCCTCCATCTCACTATCGACAGCGCTGTCGCCGGCGCCGGGGAGCGAGGAGCGGACCTGGGCAGTCGGGTCGAAGTCGATGACCTGTTTCTCCTTGGGCATCGCTTTGACCTGGATGCCGCGCCACTCGCCGTCGACGCCGACCAGTGCCTCGGAGAAGCCAGCGTCCTCGTTGCCGGGCACCGCATCCTGGACGAACCGCATCTGTGCGTAGTTCAGACCGAACTCGTCGGCCCAGTCTTCGTCCATCCCGTCGAGGCGGTGGAATTGCTTGACGGCACACTGATCGAGGATCGCTTCGGATTCGGCGTGCTCGAAGAACTCGTCGACGGTCTGTGTGACCAGCCGGATCGAGAGGTCGTGGTGGCGGTGGTGCCGGAAGACAGTCTCGAGGAACGCCAGACTGGCGGCGTCCTGCATGATGTAGCGAGCCTCGTCGATGTAGAACACGACCTCCTTGTCCGAGACCTTCGCTCGCTCGTACACCAGCGAGATGAGGAGCTGCATCGTCAGTGCTGTGCTGCTGTCCACGCTCCCTTCCTGCTGGGCGAGATCGAGATAGATTACCTTCTCGTCTCGAATGTCGAAATCAGACTCCTGCCCGAGATTCGCGTGGCGACCGTCGTCTTCGAAGGGGCGGAGCTGATCGAGCAGCCACGTTGCGTCCTCCTTGATCTTCCCGGATTCCTCGTCGGACCGCACGACGAACTCCTCGGGATCGTCGACCATATCCTCGAAGACGTCCATCATGTCGCGGATGGTCGGGCTCGGATTGCTGTGGGTGGAGATGTCGTCCGTAATGTCCTGGCGCTTGTAGGCGCGCTTTAGCCCGAGTTCGAGCGTTGTCCGCCGGTCGCCGAGCGAGATACCGCGGAGCGCGAAGAAATTCGTGAGGAAGCTCATCGCGTCGTCGAGCTTCTCGTTGAACGGACTCGCGTCCTCACCCATCGCCCGCTGGACGTGCTCTGGGGTCTCCCGGATCTCCAGCGGGTTCAGACCGAGCGTCCCGCCGACCGTGATCCGTTTGGCGTCGAGGGCTTCCGAGACACCGGCCCAGTTGTTCAGCGGTTCGAGGATGATCCCGATACGGTCCTTGCTCTGTTCGATGGACCGGATGAAGTTCTGTTTGGAACTGAACGACTTCCCCGAGCCCGTGTCGCCGACGGTGAACATCGCGTACCCGTTGTCTCGGGCGAACGGGTCGATGACCACAGGGCTCTGGTTGTCCTTGTGAATCCCGAACTCGACGCCGCCCTCCTCGAGGATCGTCGCGTTGTGCGGCGAGGAGAGCAATGCGCCGACAGCACCGCCGAGCGCGATTGACGTTCGGCCGAACTCGTTGTCGCCGATGGGCGCGGCGGATTGAAGGGCGAGGTCCTGCCGACAGATTGCCGTCTTCGGCGTGAGGTTCGCCGGGTCGTCACGAAGCGCACTCTTGACCTTCTGGACGGCGTCTCTGAGGTCGTCCTTCTCGTCGGCCCGAACGGTGATGAACATCCCCTGGTCGAAGACGCTCGCGCCGTTCTCGACAGCTGTGTAGGTCGCTGCGGCCTCGTTGGCCCGCTCTTGGAGGTAGGCACTCCGGACGCTCTGTTCCAAGTCAGCGTCGACCTGGAGGTCATCGGCGATGTCCTGCAGTTCGTTCCGGGCCCGTTCCTGGTTCTTCGGCGTGATGTGGGCCGTCAGATCGAACTGCACGTCGGTCATCTCGAAGAGCTCGGAGAGATAGCCGTCGTTGGGGTAGTCCGGGTAGTCAGCGATGTACAGCGTCGTCGTCCACTGCTCGCCGACTCGTGCGGCTCGCGTTTCCCACTCGGCGGCAGCCGGCGCGGTCACCGTCTTGTGTGACTCGGCGATGTCGTCGAGGAGTTTGCGTTCGGCCTCGCCTTGTTCGAGTGTCTCTTCGTCGAGTACGTCGGAGAACTCGACTTCTTCCGTGTCGTCTTCGGTGTACCAGTCCCAGAGGAGTTTTCCACCGATACCGAGCAGGACGACGATGAGGAGATAGAGCGCCGCGCCCTCCGTAGAGGTCGGACTGGAGAGCCATCTGACGAGCTGGCTGCCCACACCGCCCCCGGCTTGGAGGATCACGCTACGCATCGAACGCATCCTCCCGGCGCGACTGGCCGATGATCGGTTGTTCGCGAACGATACGCTCTGCCTCGTCGTAGTCGTGTTCGCGACCGTTCCAGAAGTCCATATTCAGGACGAACAGTTCGACCGTGCTGAGCCGACGTGCGGACCATCCGGACGCCTGCTGGATGAACTCAGATCGCACGTCGTTCACCCGACTGTCGAGCTTCTCGAACATCTGAGCGCGACGTTCGACGTCGGTGAGATCCTCACGACGGGTGACGAACGGATTGAACAGGAAGCCGATGACGGGGAACTGCGTCAGCTTCTCGGCGGGCGTGCCCTCGTCGCGGAAGCGGTCGTAGACCTCCAACGGGCTGACCTGGATCCCTATGTAGTATCGCACTTGCTGGATGCCGCGCTCTCGCATCTCCTTCGGCCGGGTCTCCCGGTACTCCTCGAGGAGTTCCTTGAAGATCGGGTTCTCCGTGACGTCTTCGTCGTTCAGGCGGTCCTCGATGTTCTCCGTGATCTGCTCCACCGGAAATGAGCGGGTTGTAGCGTGGAGTTTGAGCTTCGAGTCCAGCTCTTTGTTGGCGAAGTCCTCGCCGGCGTCTTGGAGCTGGGCCCAGTCGTCGGACATCGCGAAGTCCATGTTGTCGGGGTCGATCTCGATGAACGCCTCCATCGTCCCGTCGGCCCGCTGAATGGCGCCTGCGCCCGGCCACGCTCGCTCGATGTTCGTGAGGTCCTGCGTACGTTCGTCCGGCTTGAAGGGCGTGTAGTTCGCAAGGCCGCCCTCGTTGCGCTCTGTCTCGTTGGTGGTCCCGTCGGCGTCTTCGGGAGCACTGAAGGTAATCTGCGGCCGCTTGACGTACCGATAGACGTCCTTGGTCCACGTCCACGCGTTCAGGTGGTCGGGAGAGACGTAGACGATGGCGACGCCAAAGCCGAACCCACCGGCGACGAACGGAAGTGCGAGCGATTCGATTCCCGTGAGGCCAGCGATGAACAGGCCGACGATCGGGAAGGCGATCAGGACGCCGACGTCACCCTCCTCGATGTTGAGGTAGGGGATGCGACTCTCCTCGCCGAACTGGTCCATGATGCGTCGTGCGGCTGCGTCTTGATCTATCGACATGGGTTGTTAGTAGCTTCCAGGGTCGTTCTCGGTCCGCCGGTAGGACGGCGTCCCGCTGTCTTCGTCACCGTTCGTCCCTCGAGCTGCTGCTTTCTGGGCCACCGCGTGCCCTGCGGCGGCCTTGGGCCCCCATCGGGCTGCGGTCGTCGCGACGCCAGCCCCACCAACGTAGGCCCCGGCAGCCACGCCGCCGATGAGAGCAACTCCCTTCGTAGCGCCACCTAGAACTTTCGCGGTCAGCGGGGTCGCGTACTTGAACGTCTTCCAGGTGACGTACAGCGCAACCAGCGGGAGCGAAGCCGCGACTAAGTACTTGAGGAACGCTGTCTCTGGTGTTAGGGTTCCGCCGGAGTACAACAAATCATACCCCTTCAGAACCATCGCTGCAGGCAATGGGAGAACAGCAAGCGGAACGAACCGTTTGCTGAACCCCATCGCTACGTCTGATATTACCGGGATGTTTCCGTATGCGAGAGCGAACGCGATGGGCATCCCATACAGATATACGTAGAGGAGAATCCGCCGAATGTAGAACAGCGCCTCAAGCGCCCACATGGAGATACCGCCAAGCAGAGCAAAGAGAAGACCCAACCCAGGATTAGTGATTGAACCAGCGATGAATTGCAGCATCGCTGCTGCGAGGGAGGACAGTTCGGGCATCAACGCGATTGTGAATCCATCGACGAGATAGAGGGCGAGGGCACCAATCCAGTACCAAGTGATTATTAGGAACGCACCCACCCACGCGGTCTTCTTGGTTTTCCGAGCTTCGTATGCGCTCCCGATGTTGAAGATTCGGATGGTGTGGCGTCCCTGAACGCTCATCACGAGCAACAACAGGGCGATTAGCATTATCTCGCCACCCACGAGACCTTCCTGAATCGCCGGCCACGGGGCATTGCTCGGCTGTCCGAAAATGAACGCTCCGTCAGTGTGGGGAGTGGGAGTCCCAAACATCTCTTCAGTCAGAGTCTGATACCCCGACCGAAGGCCGTCCATGAACAGACCGATGAACCAGTCCACAACGCCCTTGATCCCTTCGAGGACGACGTCGATGAGGTCTACCATCGTTAGGCCTCCGTAATGCTGACCTCGCAATCGCTCATCTCAGTCGATCCAGAGTACTGTACATCGAACGTGTTGGAGGCCTGATTCCCACCAATCTGGGTTTCGACTGTCACGGTGAACTGCCCCGAGTTCCCCTCAGGAGAACATCCCATCCCCTCGTCAGATTCGGAACCGAAGGGGTACGAATTGCTGAACAAGTCCCTCGTTTCTCCTGGAGGGATGAGGACCTGCTCAGTCTCGTACATCCCACTTCCGCGGGGATCATCGACTGGATTAGGGATGTCTCCAGAGAAGATCAGTTCAATCGCAGCATCAGGGCCGCTACCAGTATTTTCAACTGTGACGAAAGCCTCCCCGTTCTTTAGCCGGTCCGTTTCAGTATCGCCGTAGACCTCATCCCAGGGCTTGTCGGGGTTGTTTCGGTAGAGTCCGACTTCTCGGACCTGTAGCTCTGGTTGGACTGTAATAGTCGCACCCCCAGCTTCCTCTTCGCCTTTCAGTGCAACAACCTCGTACTCGCCGGGTGCGTAGCTCGTTCCGAGTTCGAAGGAAACCTGTTGTGACCCCGCAGCGACTTCCCGCTGACCGAACAGCTCCCCATTCGGCTGAATGAGGTTGATCTGGTCGAACTCTGAGTCGGCGGCGAACTCGACGACGAGTGCTGTTCCATCGACGGTCACCTGCTGGAACACTCCCGACCCATCTGCGGGGCTCTCGCTCCCATTCGGAGTGGTGCTTCCGTTACTGTCCAGGCATCCGGTCACACTCGCGAGCGCGGCGCCGGCGACTGTTCGGAGGGCGGTCCGTCTGCTGAGGTGGTGATTGTCTCGAGTCATGGATTGTTCTGGAAGATGTCTTCGGGGCCGAGCATTCGCAGGAGCCGCTTCCCGGCGTAGAACATCACAAAGAAGGGGAGCAGCTGCCATCCGACCTCGACGAAGAGAGCAAACCAGCCCTCGATCGTCCCGAGTGGATGCCAGCGGGCCGTCGCCGTATCACTCACGTAGGCGGGATTGTGGCCAAGCCACGACCCAGGATGATACCGGGCGGTGTAGATTCCCGGCTGCTCCACAGTCACGATTGCCACGCCAGACGCGTTCGTTTCGACCCGCTGATCCGCGATGGTGATGTATCCGTTCCGAGCCCCGCCACCGATCGGATACCGGCGACCGCCTCCGCCGAGTCCAATCGGAGTCCCCGTCTGGTTATCTCGAAGCTCGATACGGAGTGTCGCCTGTGACTGGTTTTGCTGGATCACCTCGACGGAGAGGTTACTGCGCCGAAGCTGTCGCTCAGAACCGGAATCAGGGGCGACGATAGAGGCGTTCACACCACGGACGATGCCTGCAACGTGGAGATCCTCACGGTCGACTGTCTCGGCGCGGACGGCGAGACCATACGTCGTCGTGTAGGTCTGGTTGACGATCTCGATGTTGATGTTCTCGCCGAGGGTTCCGACCGGCGATGGACGGTCCGTCCCCCAGGTATCGATGATCTCGGGACCATCACGGACTGGCTCAGCACGGGGACCGATCCGGGAGGGATACGCGTGAACGTAGACGGGAATCGCGTTGGACTGGACGGTCGAGCTCCCCGTCCGGCTGGACTGCACGAGCGTATCCCAGTTCGTGTTCCGGGCGGTGTAGAACCGCCAGACACCGCGAACGCGAGCACTTCCGTTCTCGGTTAGCGTGTAGCCCTGCCAGGGACGGGACTGGAAGATCGCCACTCCTGCATCGCCGTTCGGGTATTCGGCGTAGTAGGGGTACGCCGTAAGGTCGTAGATCTCGACATCGATGGAATCTGTGACGTTCAGAGACTCGGTCTGGTACGTGACATCGACGTCCGTCTCATCACCTCGGTCGATCCGGACGGTCTTCTTCAAGCGAACGTCGATCTCGGCTTCGAGGGTGAGTGTCGTACTCCAATCGTCCTCAATCTGGTACTCCAACGCAGGGGTGTGCGAGCCCTCCTGCTCGACGATGGTGGTCCCATCGTTGATGAGCCGGACCTCGTCGACCTCGTGGTTCGTCAGCGACCACTCGACCGTCCGATTCCCGGACGAACTCCCATTCGGGACACGGACACGGTAGTCGACGAACCCACGCATCGTTCCGTTCGGCGCGATGTAGAGCGGGGTTTCACCCGACTCCAGATGGCCTCGCGTCGATGGTTGGACGGCGAATATCGTGGCGTGTGCATCTTCGATGTAGACGCCGTCCTCCAGCGAGGCGTGTGGTGGGTGAATGGAGGTGTCCGACCCGCCTGCGTTCAGATCCTCGAAGTCGTTCCGTGTCCACGTCGCCGCGGTCGCTGGTGGGCGCTTGAACGTGATGTCCGTCCCGTTCGCGAGCTGTTGCATCGCAGTCCGAGATTCGCCGTACCGCTCTTGGTACGCCTCTTGACTGATGTAGTCGTCCGCGTCGCGAGACCACAGCGTCGCCGATTCGTTCTCTGTGAGCCCGTTATCCTCCGTTCCTGGCCGTGGTGGAGTAGCCGTGACGATACCCGTGACTACACTCGTCACGCACAGCACGGCCACGATTATGGAGAGCTCTCGACGTTCCATAGGGCTCACAGCGGGGGTGGGAGCGGTTTACCAGGGGACGAGGTCGACACACTGGGCCAGCGGGAGGCCCATCATCGAACCGGCGACGGTGTACAGCGGGCCGAGTACCACGAGGACGACCGCGGATTTCATCGCGGAGCGTTTGTGGCGCTTGAGGCCCTTCTTCTGCTCGGGATTGAGGGTAAACATCTCGATGAGGGAGTCAGCCTGCCAGACGATAGCGAGGCCGACGATCCCCAGCGCGGTGGTGAGCTGGAAGAATCCCTCAATCATACTCGGGAGGTTATCCGCGCTGCAGACCGCGTTAGTCTGCGCGGCAGCGGGTTGAACGGCGAACAGGCTCAGCAGGACAACCGTAACTACGGCTTGTCTGTGAAGACTGCTTCCCGACGACGAGTCTCTTTCGGAGCTACGCTCAGGGTCGGAGGGAGTACTATCCTGTGTCATAGCGGGTTAGTCGTTGGAAGCTTCTCCAGCCGGTGAGCAGCCCCGTGGCTCCTCGACGAGCGACTGGAGATCATCGAAGCGGTTCGTCTCCTCTGCGATCTCTTCGAGCGTGTAGCCCTGTTCGCGGGCCCGGTCGAGGAGGTCGCGGAGTTCATCGGGGTCGACACCGCGGACGTCCATTTCCTCGCGGAGGGCGCGACGATAGAGGGCAGAGGCGTTGATGTGGTCGTTCCACATCAGGTACAGGTCATCGATTTCCTCGATGGTGACTGACCGTGTAATCATACGTGCGGGTATGGGTATGCACCGGCTGAATCCCGGTACATGTTGACACGATAGCTGGAACGCTAGTAAATACTTTCTGGCCAACACGGGCGCAATAATTTAAAGTAAATTATAATCGATGGACTCGTTCACCACGGATAATAAAGTTAACCAACAAAAGAGGGTGGTCCGAACAGAGTGTTGGTTAAGGCCGGTGCGAAAATTTACTCGATCTCGACGACGTTCCCACTACCCTCGCCAAGGATTTCCCGCACCTCGGCCAAGAGTTCCTGACCCTCGTCGTGTAGCCGCGTACCCTCCTCGAGGTCACAGTCGTCGGCATCGAGTTGCTCGATTATCTCCTCGACGCGGCTCAGGCGGTCGTGGATCGCTGAATCGTTTGCCACGCTTAGATCACCCCCAGCCACAGCGCAGTGATGACCAATAGCAGCAACAGCAACACACCGATGGCGGCTTTGTAGTAGATCGGCGGAAGCCCCTCGGAGGCGGCCGCCTCGTCGACTGCTTCGGCGAGCTCCCGCTCATGTTCGTGTTCCTGACGGAACGTTTCGTACGCGGCCTCAAGCTGTTGCTCCAGCGGCTCGATCTCGCTCGCGAGGAACTCCTCACGCGAATTCGCGGTATACTCGCCGGCGGCTGTCGGCGTGATCGTTGCGACATCCGCCACCTGATCGGCGATCAGTCGGTCGTCAGTGTGCCCGATCGCGGTGACGATGGGCGTGTTGGCGGTGAAGATGGCCTCGGCGATCCGGTCGGTGTTGAACGCCTGAAGGTTCGAATCGCTCCCACCGCCGCGGCCGACGATGATCGCGTCGACGTCCTCCGAGCGGTCGAGATGGTGAATCCCGTTCGCGATGGATGTCGGCGCCTCTGAACCTTGGACCGTGGCGTCCTTCACCAGAATGTCGACGGTGGGGTCCTGCTCGTGGATTGCGTTCTGGATGTCGTACCGAGCGTCTCCTCGAAGGGACGTGACGACGCCGACTCGCTCCGGGAACGCCGGCGGTTGCTGTTTCTGCTCGTCCTCGAACCAGCCACGCTCTTCGAGTTCGCTTCGCAGTCGCTCGACGGCTTCCGCCTGGTCGCCGTCGCCGACGACGATAACCTCCCACGGTTTGAGGTCGATCTTCCCACCTTCAACCCAGTAGTCGATATCGCCCTCAAGGATGACTTCGGTCCCGTCCTCAAGGTTGGCGTCCATCTCCCGGTAGCGGTTCGCCCAGATCATACAGCGGAGCTCGGCGTCGCCGTCGGTGAGCGCGAAGTAAAGCGCCGTGCTGTTCTGGTGGAGGTCGGTGACCTCGCCGATACAGCGGACGCCGTTGAGGGCAGGCGTGTCTTGGACGACCGACGCGATCCGGTCATTCAGCTGTGATACGCTAAGGACCTCTCTCGCACTGGGTTCGACCGCCTGCCGTTCGGTATCCGGTGCGTCCGCCATCTCTGTTTCCTACCTTCTGATCAGGAACCTCAAAAAGCTACGTTCGAGTGGGGGGTTAGCTGCGTTACGCAGGCCTACAGATCGCGGGGCTGGACCGTCTTTCGGTCGTTGGCCTCGGCACGCTCTGCGGCGTCGTCGAGCAGTTCGGCGACTTCTTCGTTGAGGGCGTCGTAGAAATCTGCCGAGACGTTGTGGTCCGAAAGTGCGTCCTTCACGGTTGCTTTGACGATTAGGTCAGACATTGCGTAATAGGGTTCACCAGGTGATATATAAACGATTGTTCTTTGTGTCAACCACACATCTTGGAGACTCAGCATGGAAGAACTCGATTTGGAGAACCCTCTAGCACACTTATGGCGTCGCAATTTTGCATTCGGCTACTGGGATAATCGAATCAAGAAACTCAACCCCTACAATCGCTACGACGGAATGGACTCGCTCTATATTCTAGCTCAATTATCCGATCTATATGCCCACCTGTTCGCGGTGAATGCTCGGAATCCAGAGCAGCCCTGG
Organism: Halobaculum roseum; assembly: GCF_019880245.1. Lineage (NCBI taxonomy): Archaea > Methanobacteriati > Methanobacteriota > Halobacteria > Halobacteriales > Haloferacaceae > Halobaculum > Halobaculum roseum. The sequence continues at coordinate 13,032 of NZ_CP082287.1, read as the reverse complement.
ATGATGGTGAAAGAGGATACCTATACACGGGATATCGCCAGTGTCCTTGATGAGCTTACAGTGGAGATTGATGAGGGCGAGATGGTTTCAGTTAGCCGCTTAGCGGAGGAGCCGGAGAATCTAATCGACTTTGAGCAGGTCATCGATGAGATAGATGCAACAGACCGGGAGATGATCGCACGAGAGTTCTTAGGATGTTCCGCAGTCTACGACGACGGAACAAATGAATTGGACTTCGTTGAAGATCCCGACCTACATATCGCAGCTGCGAATGCCGCCCTCAATTTTTGGCGAGGATTCCGACCGTTACTGAATGATTTGAAGCACGGGTTTCGCGTTCTACCAGTCACGATAGCGGATATCGAGTGGCTTTGGGAAGGGGGACTTTTCGGACAGCTAGATACCGAGGTTGAAGACCTAATAGACGACATGGAAGCTGTACAGCAGGATCAATGGGGCTTCTTTTTCCTTAGACTCCAAACGGAATCGCTGGGGAACCGACATTACGACGCCGAGTTAAATCTCTATTATGTGAACAGTAATGTGTGCAAGCAGATGTCGGAAGTGATTTTGAATCTTGTCTACAACCTGATTATGGGACGAGAAGGCGGACAAACTATAGCAGAACCGATGTCAGAGGCAATAGAGGAGTCCAGTTCCACTGATTCCTACTCAATCCAAACCTTAGAGCATCTAATTACGATGAGTCTCCAAGTAGAAGAGCCAATGTAGCACCCCATATCGGCATATGGCACAAATTTGTGGTATGCGTTTTCAGAGATAGTCTACCCGACCATCCTACCTTGCTCATGGATATAGTCCAAGAGACGACGATACAGATCGGCACAACTTGTAGAAGTATCGCGGTGGGGAGCGATTGAGGAGAGTGTATCCCAATCACCAACTAATACGAGTCGCTTCTTTGCACGAGTGAGTGCAACGTTCAATCTACGAGGCCCTTCATTTGGGAACGCCAAGAACCCCGAGTTGTTCCGATCATTACTCACGGTAAAAGAGACGATGATTACCTCTCGTTGACCTCCTTGGAAGGAGTCAATGGTTTGGACCTTGATTTTCTCTGCTGCATCTGCATCAAATTCTGAAGCCAGCTCACCCTCTACTAGACCTTTCTGACCAGTATATGGCGTGATCACTCCAATGTCACTTGCATCAACTCCGGCGTTCAGCGATCTCTGAACTTGTGCAACGACTACCTCCGCCTCGGATGGATTTTCACGCGAATTCCCTTGATTAGATTCCTGGTTGGAGATATTTATCCCAACTAGCGGTTGTAACCCGGAGATAGTCGCCGATCTGTTCGGTTCCCCGTGGAGCAAAAGTCCATTGTAGAACTCCTTATTAGAGAAATTGGCGATAGATTCGTGCATTCGGTATTGCCTTCTAAGTGTGGTTTTCGCATCGTCTCCGAATCGGTCCAATATATGCTCAAACAATGACGGATAGAACGCTTCATCTGACGCGGTTTCAGCAGAATGGTACGGCGGGAGCTGCTTATGGTCGCCAGCCAACACGAGCTTTGATCCAAGCTGAAATGGGACTGCAGTTGCCGGGATACTCGCCTGCGTTGCCTCATCAACCACAATCAAGCTAAATCGGGCCAGATCAAGTCGATCTGCGCTGTTGGTCGTCGTTGCAACAATTTGAGCCCGGTCCGTCTCTTCATCAGCATAGTGGGTGGAAACAACTCGAGACGTGATTTGGTCTCGCCGGCCGATTCGTGCCATTCGGTATCCTTCTGCTTGGATTATCCCGTGGAGAGACTCCTCGTCAGGGTTATCCGGACTGCTCTCTCCAGCGATCAGATTATCTACTGCTTGATTTGAGTGCGCACAGACTAAGACACGTTCCCCCGACTCAACTGCGGACTGGATGACCGCTGTTAGCGTTCGGGTCTTTCCTGTTCCTGGTGGCCCATGAATACAGTACGCATCCTCCGCTCGAAGAGCATTAATCGCTGCCCGACGCTGGTAGGAATTCAATTCGAGCGAAGTATTCAGTGAAACCGATAGGGGTGCATCGAACGAGAGAGATGAATCACCTGCTAGAAGCTGCTTGCCCGAACTGGAGTCGGCCATCTGTCGGAAAGCCGAACGCTCGCGCTGGAAAGCAATATTTCGGTCGAGGATCGCAACAGAAACCCGGTCTGCCCGTCGGAGATCATCCTTCGCTTGAGAAGTCCGAGTTGTCGCCTCCCAGTCAAGCTCTATGTTGAAATCACTCAACCCGACACGCGTAACGATGCCCGGTACGATCGGCGAATTCGAATCACCACCTGACGCAACCCCGACAATGTTGCCCTCGTGGATTCCGTAAGTCGATTGGACTGGATTACGGTGCGTTCCAGACCCTGGTGCTGAAACAGAAATACGATCCTCAGCTAAACGGGAGTATCCCGCAGAAGCGATTCCATCTCCGCCTTGTTCCCGCTGCAGTCTATCGATAGACATTCCTCTATTGGAATCCCAGACAGACCGTCGTTCCGCCTCCAACTCATTCGCCATCGCCTGCTCCGTTGCGTCGATAAAGTCATCATATTCATCATCCGATAGGGGATCAACAGCCGAGAGTTCCCGTGGTGGTTGTGGCGGACGATCATCGAAATACTCAGAAGGCAAGTATGAGGGTTGCTCAGATGGCGAATAACTAGAGTGCCAGAACCGCATTCGATACGCTAGATACGTCGATGCAGCCTCTCTGACCTCTCGGAAATCATCCCCGCCCGTGTTAGCATTCAAAAAGTGTAGCTCATGTGGGTCAGAACCCTCACTAAGTAGGGTCTCGTCAGTTTCTCGGCGATAAATAAGATATTCTCCAGTCAGCTCTGCCGAATCATCCTCGTGGAGAGGAATAAATACCTGACCACCTTGCTGAACCAGTGTCTTTTGGACGCGAAAGGCATTGATGATCTCTCCGACTGGAATCGGTTCCTCGAGGTTCCAAGCGTCATCGGACTCGATCACAGACGTAGAGACAGACAACTGGGAGAGCTGATAGTCGTCTTCAAGAAATGACTCGGTAACTGAATCCAAGTAGGCCTCCATAGTCGAGGAAGATACGCTACCGTAGTAAAAAACACGGGCAACGCACCGCTAGGCTAATTTCCCTGATGAGAGGTGCATTACCTCCATCTCTGAGCTAATTTTCTCTACTTCTGACTACCAGCCCTATGGGTCTATCTGAAAGCAGTCTGGGCAATAGTCCCAGTCCGCTTGTTCGTGGTGAGATCGATTGTTACACTTTCGCGGATTTCCGTTTAGGTGGTCCAATCCCCAATCCGGGTTTGGAGCTTTTCCGAACAAAATTGCCGCCTCCGTCTCCCCCTCCCCGGTATGGTTCGTGAGAAGGTGAACAGGGCAGTGCTGGCATTCCCAGAGCGCGACGTCGGCGCGATCATCGTACCTTCGTTTGATGACTTCCTTTCTCGTCCATTCGTGAATGCCGTGTGGTCCGCGACACGGTGCGACATCAGTACGGTTTGCTAATGCTCCCTCAAACGACCGTTCACGACCAAACGAATCGCCGTTCTTCCAGTCGTCAAAATCGTTCGCAACATCTGGATAGGGGATAACAGCGTCACGAAGAACTTCGATGTCGACCTCTGGTGCGAGCACCCCCTCGTAGTCGTACACGAACTTGGTTAGTTCGTGATCGTACCGCCGGCGTGATCCGCACCACCAGCAGTATTCGTATTCGTACCCGTCCGGATGCGCATATCCTGGGACTTGGCTCCAATTGTGGCTCCCGTATTCTTCGACGAAATGGCAGCCTCGAGATTTTTCCTCCCAGTCGAGATTCGCTTCGACACGAGTGTCGAACTCCCACAGGTCGTACTCACGGATGCTGAAAGCCCGACCGTCGTCGGCTCGGAACGCGTCGTCGACGACGTTATATTCCAGCTGCTCGTCACCAAAATCCTCAGACTCTAACCACGCGACTGAGTACCCCGCTGAAAGGTAATCGTGGGTAGTTCCTTCGATATCCTTACTGTGGTGCTTGTGTTGAACCTCAATGATAAGGCCGCCTCCGAAGAAGGGGTTTTCCTCATCGAACTCAACGAGGGCGTCGGCCCGTCGGGTCTCGGGAGTTGTTGGCGTCCCTGTCGCGTCGATTGTGATTTCAGCCCCGACGCGTGCTGCATTCGGATACTGGTCAGCAAGCGTAGCGACTGCCAATGCCGTACAGCGAACGTGGGTATCTGATTCCCCCTGGCCCGCCTTTGAACAGGACTCAGCTGCGTCGTCGGCAGCGTGAAAGAAGTGGCGGGCACGGTGGTCACCGTCGCGAGGATAAAGGATACTTCGGCACTCAGGACATTCGACGGGCTGCTGGTCATTGACCTGTATAGGGGTAACAATCTTCCCGTCGTCGAGCGCTCTGAACGGCACGGTCAACTGAACCAAAATACGTGGTCTGCTTGAACTTTCCGCTGTTCCGGATTACAGATGACAAGAGAATATGCCGAGATAAAATGGGAATGAGGATTCTATTTTTCAGAGAACGGATGGTGTTCTCCGTGGCATTCTGCACAAAGTGTCTCTAAGTTCTCTACAACATCGGCATTGGCCGGGTCTTCGAATTCTGCAATATCAGTCAAATGATGCACGTTCAATCCGACACCAAATTTCTCTTGATGCTTTTCTTCAGAAATCCCACACGATTGGCACTCATAGTCATCTCGTTTTAGTGCCTGTGTACGGAGTTCTTTCCACTCTGCGCTTGCGTAGTGCTTCTGCCGAGAGTCACGATTTGCCGGAATGGACGGGTCTGGGCCGTCAATATTCGCTCTATTCAGGGCTTCCGACCAGCTCCCAAATCGGTACTGGTAGGTTTGACTACTGTACTTGCCGGCGTGATCCATCATTCGAACCGACGCTTTGCCTGTCAACTCAAAGATTCGCCAGAGCTCACTAATGAGATCCCACTCGCTGTATTGTTTCGATCCATCCGCATCATGATCGTACCTTCCGGGTTCAAGATCAGTCAGCCCAGCGAAGACAGCTGTACCGTACACGGAGCCGAACTCATTGATATAGTCTTCGCGACTGTATCCATCTATCTCATCTAATTCGTGAGGCGTCGGCATTCGTCCGAGTACGTCATATTGTCGGCGGAAACGATTGAGCATCACCTGGCGGTCCGAGTTGGACGCAGCATCCTTTCCAGGCGAATTTGCTGGAGTTTCCTCCTGGTCAGAATCTCTAGAATCAGAAAGTTCAATAACCCTCTCTCTAGCCTCAATTCTTGAAATATTGTGGGCGTTCGTCAGATGAGTAACCAGCCCATCTGAATTCGAGAAGGATTTTGAGCACTGAGGACAATCCATCTGTTCTTATTCGAGCAGGGTGCTGAATAGAAATATTGGTTATTGAGAGAGGCGGAATACCAACCTAAGAATCGATTTCATTGAGAGCTTCCGTCGCCACATCTCCAAGTTCTCCCGCTTCGATATGTGAGTAGCGCTCCCGAACCATCTCCTCGGAGTTATCTAAGTAGCGGGCAGCGACCGTGTACCCAAACGCGCGGACAAGTACCTCCCCCATCCCACGTCGACCACCGTGCGGAGCAAGATAATCGTGTTTCGGATGGTCGATATCGATCTCTGCGCTCTCCGAGAGCCGTTGGAGAATCGACCGTGCGCCGTCCGTCGTGATCGACGGCGGCCGAATATCCTCATCGAGCGCCAGCAGGAGGTCTCGAGCGTGCTCATCACGCCGCTCAGTAATTGCCTCTGGGGGTTCCCCTCGGTCGGCGAGCTCTTCCCGGACGAGCTCCGCGAGCGTCCGTTGGTCGAACGTCGGAAACACCGGCCACCGCTCGGTCGGCGGGTCCATCAGCTGGCGATAGCTTCGCAGCGGGGAAATCACTGGATCGGGGAGACTCGCGGCGTCCCACTGCTGTTTCTTCCGGTAGACGTCCATACTGCCGTCGTCGAGGGAGAGGTCCTCCCAGCGGACGCCGCGCCGGCGCGGGTCGTTCGGATCGCGGAGGAGTTCGCCGACGCGGACGGCGGTATACGCGAGGACGAACACCAGAGCCCGGTCACGAGCCGCCTTCAGGCCTGCGTAGCGTCCCCGCTGCTTGTCGAGGGGGTCAGTATCCTCTGGGAGTATCGTGTACGCCTCGACGGCGTCGCGGGCCCGTTCGTCGACGTGGCGGGTGAGGGCGTGGCGCTGTTTGGACGTCCAGGCCTGTTGGTCGCCGGGCTTGCGGCCGTCGTCCTCCGGGAGCGGCGCCATCGCACTCGCCCGCTGCGCGTAATGCGCTTCGAGATATCCCTCGTTGACGCACCAGCCACACCACGCAGAGATATAGCGGTAATAGGTTTGTACCGTGTTCTGCTTGAGTCCCCGATCTCCACCGAGATGCCGGGCGTACTCCCGGAACACGCGTTCGTCGAGATCGTCGAAGGTCGGCTCCCGGTCGACGTCGTCGGGGACGATCCCGGTCCAGTCGTCGTCGCCGCGGTCGCCGGCGGTCCACTCGGCGAATCGCTCCAGCTCGCGTGCAGCGTTTCGTCGATAGTTCCCGCCGTCGCCTCCGCGGCCTTTCCCCTTGTCCTGGAGGTAGCGCTCGAAGCTGTCGTCGAGCGGCGTCGAAAGCGCTCGATCAGGCATCCACCGGCCCTCCACCGTCCTGCGGGACCGGTCTCGGGTCCTCTACCCCGGGGGAAGCGCCGTCATGAGGCGGTTGCAGCATTCGTGCTTCACCGACGGCGTCGGGGTACTTCAAAGTGGTCGTGATTACGGGCATAATCAGGACCACTTGCTGTATTCGGCCCATCGGGAGAATTCGAGGATCTGGAGTCTCTTAGCGCCGGAATTCGGCACTACAGGAAAATATAAATCGTATATCGCTATACAAAATATCGGCCCTTTGGAAGTTGCGACTACACCGGGTTTAGCGGGCCTATGATGCGTGTTTTCAGCCGAATCAGTGAACAGAAGCTGCTTCAGATCACCCTTCGTTCGCTTCTTCCTGTCGTACTAACAACCAGATAGTCGTTTTCCCGAGATTCTCGATAGCGTTGCCACTCGGGAATCTGCGCTCACCCAGGAGCGAGGGCCCTGCTATCCGATCCCAGTTTCCTTCTTCAGCAGCGTCAATGTGTTATAAGCCGTCACGATCGGCGAATGCTCGTACTCACCTGTCAACTCGACCTGGACGAGCAAATCAACCGCTCGCCAAATCGAGTACAGGAGACACGCAAACGCGAAGTAGAAGAAGCGGAGTCCGAAATTTTTCGATGTCGTCGCGGCCATGAATCGCTTAATCGACCTGTACCCACTCTCGATTTCCCACCGGTAGCCGTACTCCGTGAGGTGCCCGCTCCCTCGGTTCGTCATGAACACCGAATACTGACGGTGGTCGTCGTGGTCTGAGTCCTCTTTTCGCCGATAGATCAGCGTCGTCTCGTGCCACTCATTCTTGCCGAGATGGAGTTTACGGTCCGTCTCGTACCGATCTTGATCGCACTGGAGTAACCGCTTTGCCTGGGCCTTCTCGCTGGTCTGCATCCGCTTCGGAACGACGTACGTGAGCCCGCGTTGGCTGACCATCTCTAGGACGTGTTGGCTGTCGAACTCCCGGTCCATCAGCACATTGTCGACGTGGACGAGTTCTTCAGCCGAGTCGAGCAGGTCTTCGACAATCTCCAAGCGACTCTCGCCTCTACGTACGGGACGAGCGTCCAGGACAATCGGGACCGCATTGCCGACTAACTGCACCGTCGCCCACTGATAGGCGTACTCATCGCTCTGCTCTTTGGTCCCGAGAATCTCGTCTTCATGGCCTGTGCGGTCGCCTGTGAACGGCTCGGCTTCGGTGATGTCGATGGCGACGATACCAGCTCGAAGGAACTCCTCCGTCTCCGCCGCCTCGCCCAACAATCGGCCGATAGCCTGTCGGTACATTTCCCGAATCTGTTCGATGGAGAGGTCTCGAAGGTGTTCACGATGAGCGTGGCCCAGTGGTGTTCGCTCTCTAGTCGATTCGTAAGTGAAGCTGCGAGCGCCCTCGTTGGCGGCTAAGTTTTCTCGGAGGCCCAGATACGTTTGTAGGTCCCAATATGCGTTCTCGTGTATCTCACAGCCCTCGTCACGGTCTAAGGAGAAGGCGGGAAAGACGACGCGACTGACGTGGTCAGTGAGCTTCTCCGCCTGCTCAAGGACAGTCTGATCGTCGGGTTTCGGTTCGTCAGAATCGTCGAGGCGGTGTCGAAGCTTTCGCTCCGGTTCACGGGGAACGTCGACGCCCTCGTTCTGGGCTTTAATCAGGACCGTTCGAGCAGCGGCCTCGACCGTCTCGCGAAGGTCAGCTGTGAAGCGTTTGTTCCAGCTGCGCCACAGCGTTGACTGGTCTGGCACCGTGTCCAATCCAAGTTCCTCGCAGAGGTTGGAGTGGGAATCGAGATACTCGACCAAGGGTGTTTCGTGGTCCCACCCGTGGAGTTCCTTCAGGACGAACACCCGAAAGAGAGTGTCCATCTGATAGCGTGTCGCCCCTCCATAGCAGTCGTGAGCGTCGAACCGGAAGTAGGCAAGCGGGAGTGACCAGACGAACTCCACGACCGAGTTATGGCTCTCGGAGCCGAACCACATCTCCGAGACCGTCCGGACATCAGATTCTAATCCGGCAAGCGAGGTTCGATCGTACAGCGGTGTCGAATCATACACCGGCCACTCGACAAAAGAACGTTGGGCGAGCCGTCGAAAGACCGTTCGGCGAGATACAGGCGTCGAAACCACTACGAGACACTGACGTACTATATTGTGAGCCCGACTGTCTCACGAGTCAGAACGTTCGCGTATCCCGAGACGGACATCCGAAGGGACGGCACCCCAGTAAACGAAAGTGACTGGAGTGCGAGCATCGGATTACCGCCTGTCGCCCCGAGTTCATTGACGGCGGCTTCGATCTCGCCGAACGCCTCCGCAGTTTCGGCCACCTCTCGATCTGCACACCGTGCCCCAATCGGAGTCGGGAACGTCGCTCGAACCGAGTCCTGACCGACGACCGCCCAACCACCGTTCATTTCGGCAACTTGGTTGACCGCAGTTTGCATCGCGTCGTCGCTTGCGCCGACAGCGACCAGTCCCGGTGTTTGCCATGTGTGAGTGGTTGCAACGGCACCTTCCTCAAGGCCCAGCCCGGTGATGAACCCAGTAAACCCTGTTTCATCGTGTTCTGGCTGCCTGTCCAGGAGCGAAATCTTGAGTACGTCTCGTTCGGGTGCAGCAACGAGCTGTCCGTTCTCGACTCGTGGTTCAACTGTTGTTTCGCTCGATATCGGTCCGTGCTCGTGTTTGATCGCTCTCACGGCACCTTCCGTCGCTGCGGTTTCGGGAACGTGAAGTACGTCGTTCAGGTCGACGTTCACCGAGTTACAGAACGATTCTGGATACTCGTGTGGTCGGGGCTCGACGCGTGGTTCTCCGTCACGAACAACGACATCACCACCGCTGACCACGGTATCGACCTCGACTGTTTCGAGGTCATCGAGAAGGACGATATCGGCGATATGGCCAGGAGTGAGCGAGCCGCGTCCGTCGAGACCAAAGTGACGAGCAGGATTGAGCGTCGCCATTCGGATTGCGTCTGCTGGGTCGACGCCCTCCTCGATAGCGCGGCGAATCACTGCGTCCATGTAGCCATCATCGACGATATCCTCAGGCCAGATCCAGTCAGTTGAGAGCGACAGTTCATGCGAGCCGATTTGTTGATAGGCGTCTGCCAGTATCCCGATGTCATCCCGGAACGATCCGTATCGCCCAACGGCGTGTATCCCGTTTTCCAGCCGTTCGATCAGCTGTTCGCTCGAAATGGCCTCGTGGTCGTTCGTGACGACCGATGCGAACGCCGTCAGTTCGTCACCCGAACACCCTGTCCCGTGCCCTCCAATCCGTTTGTTCTCCTGTTGAGCGCGTTCGTATAACGCCTCGGATGGCGAGTTACGTCCGACTATCTGAACCCAAGCGGTCTCTCCGACGCCGACGACTCGCTCGACTGTGAGCAGGTCGACGAGTTCGTCCGTGGCTGTCTCGTCAGCTCGTTGGGGGTCGAAGAGATCGAACAACTGCTGTGGCGGCACGGTCGCGAAGACCGCAACAGGTAGCTCGGCCGTCGCGTCGAGGAGGTGGCGGACACCAGCCGCGCCAAAGCTACTCCCGAACTCACTAGTTTCGGTAACGACAGCCGTGGTCCCCCCCGCGAGTGCATAGTGGTACGTCTGTTCGAACGGCTGGAAGGAATCAACGTGTACGTGGGCGTTGATGAATCCTGGCGTGACGACCTGCCCTGTGGCGTCGAGAACCGTCGTGTTTTCCCCGATGATCGGCGTCGCATCGTCGGGAAGCGCTGCGACTCGCTCGTTTTTGATGGCGACGTCACGTGCAGACAACTCGCCCGTCTCAGGAATCAGTACGTCTCCACCTGAGATGATGAGGTCGGCATTCGACTCTCCGAGTGCAACGGCTTGAAGCGGATTCATCTGCCTGGCCCTCCCGAAATTCGGTTTCTCGAGAGTTCGCTCACTATGGGTTTCAGCGTTCCACAGCGGTCGATCGTCCTATTGTTGGTAGTAGCGTCGTGCATATCAGAGAGGTTGTTCGGCTGGTAGTTAACGTTATAATTGCGTATACGCAACGACGCCCGCAGTTTCATCTGTAGGCGTGCGAAAACTGTTTGATTGTTCGACTATGATATTGCATATGCGCGAGTACGTCTTGTCCGCTGAGTACGACCGTGGAGCCGATCCAGTGATGGATATTTTCATCGACAATCCGGATCTCATCGGTCGTGCGCTACGCGTCTCAGTATCCAACACGGGATTGTGGCGCGTCGACCGCTTTGTGGGTTCAAGCGAGACGTTGAATCGATTGGAAGCGGTCGTGACAGACACCACGATATGCAACGAGTGTCTCGGGGAGCATCCAAACTGTAGCTACGAGACCGAGTACGAGGTGATCGAGGACGGTACCGAGAGTCTCCTTGTGTACGCGTACACCTCCGGCGGGCGGTACTGTCACTCCGTCCCGCACCTCGTCACCCGAACGATTGGCGAAGGACCACTGTTCGACGCACGACGGCGGAGAAACGTGTACGAGTGGCGCGTCCTTCTCCCCGGTGATGCTTCTGGTGGGGAGATTTTCGACCGTCTTCAAGATGGACTGCCGAGTGGCGTCAGCCTGTCGTTGAAACAAGCTGGAGCCCCTTCATTGTGGTCGACGGTTGATGTCTCGCAGACTGTTCTCTCCCCTGACCAGCGCCACGCGATTGAGACGGCTGTTGAGCTTGGATACTACGAAACGCCGCGGGGGGTATCACTCGGCGCGGTCGCAGACGAACTCGGCATCCCAAAGTCGACGCTTCGATACCGTCTCCGCCATGCGGAGCAGTGGGTGATCGAACAGGTCTTCGGGGAAAGTCGGACACCCACAGAGCGTACCGACCGCATCCGCTCACAGTGAGACACACTCACACTGTCTACCGATCACAGTACTGGAGACAGTAGCAATTCCCCACTGCATCCGTTCCATGCATTGAGAGCACTAGTCTCAACTCCTCTCGGCCCTCGCTCTGCGCGAGGTCATTCGTCTCCGAGTTCCGATAGCCGAGCCTGAATTTCCTCAGCATCCGCATCAGAGAGCGCTTCTACCCCGAACTGGACGAGTAGCGGGTAGAAGTGGCGGTTCTTTTTGAACTCGTCCTGCCCCGCCTTGCGGAGCTTTAGCTGGGACTCAAGGTAGGTATCCTCCATCTCGTCGAGGACATCGTCGGGAATGTAGATCGTCCGCCCGTTCCACTCGTCCTTGATGTTCGTCTTCGTTTTGCTCGTTTCGTTCGTTTCACTCGTTGAAGTCGATTCGGTCGTTTCGGTTGATGAACTGGTTTCCACCGTTTCACTCACCTCACTCGTTTCGCTGGTATCGACCTCATCGTCCTCCTCTTCGTAGTTGCCCTCGATGCCGGAAGCATCACCCCAGCCGTCGCTCATGCTTTCACCTCCTCGGGTGCGGTCTTCTCGAACGTCTCGTTGAACAGGTCGGCGATCTCGTTGAACAGGTCGCGTGCATCCTCGACGCGCTGGTTCTCTTTGCCGAATCCGAAGACGGACACCCCATCACCGATCGACTGGGAGAGGTCGGTCCGCTTCGGAATCTCGAACACTGGGAGGGAGTACGCCGACTTGATCTCCTCGATGGTGTCGCGGTGTTCAGCGTTCTGCTCGACGCGGTTACAGACAATTGCGAGCCGATTGATGTCTCCGTACGCCTGTTCGAGGGAGCTCAGCTGCTTTGCGAAAATCTGGAGGCTGTTGGCGTTGAGCTTCTCTGGGATGACGGGGATGACGACGTTGCCGGTCGCGACGAGGGCGTTGTCGGTGAGGACGTTCAGTGATGGCGGCGTGTCGACGATGATGTAGTCGTAGTCCTTCTCGAGTTCGTCGAGAGTCATCTCCAACCGCTCGCGACTTTTCGGCGCCTCAAGCAACGTCTGGATGTTCTTGTTGTTCGCCAGCTTCTCGCTGGCGGGAAGGATGTCGAATTCCTGGTGCTCGACGATGATGTCGTTCACCGACTCCATCTGGTCGAAGTCGAGGACGTCGAACAGCGTTGTGCGGTCGGTGTCGTAGTACAGATCGTTGTAACCAAGCGAGCAGGTGAGCCCTCCGTGGTAGTCGATATCGACGAGGAGGACGTCGTGGCCTCGGGCTGCGAGTGCGCCGCCAGTATGAATGACGTCGGTTGTCTTCCCCGCGCCCCCCTTCTGATTCGCCACCGTGATTCGTGCGGTATTGGTATCGGCCATTATCTTCGTTCCTTTCGTTATGTTCGTTTTGTTCGTTTTGGTCGTTTAGTTCGGTGCGTTCGGTGAGGGTGTTTCACTCGGTGAGAGGATTACTACGGTGTTAAAACCAACTGTTCGTTCCACTCGTTGAAGTAAACTCACTCGTTGCCATCAACCCATTCGTTCTATTCGTTGCGTTCGTTTCTTTCGTTTTGTTCATCGGGC